>CAJUOT010000008.1 GCA_910588135.1 uncultured Oscillospiraceae bacterium
GGAGGTGGAAGGGGTCGATCATGTTCACGTCGTTCAGGTCGGCGGTGGCCGCCTCGTAGGCCAGGTTCACCGGGTGCTTCAAGGGCAGGTTCCAGATGGGGAAGGTCTCGAACTTGGCGTACCCCGCCCGCACTCCCCGGACATTGTGGTGGTAGAGCTGGGACAGGCAGGTGGCCATTTTCCCCGAGCCGGGGCCGGGGGCGGTGACCACCACCAGGGGCCGGGTGGTCTCAATATACTCGTTGCGTCCGAAGCCCTCCTCGGACACAATGCGCCCCACGTCGTGGGGATAGCCCGGGATGGGGTAGTGGAGATACGCCCTCACCCCCAGGTCCTCCAGCCGGCGCTTGAACAGGTCCGCCGCGCTCTGCCCCGCGTACTGGGTGATGACCACGCTGCCCACGTACAGCCCCTCCTCCCGGAAGGCGTCGATGAGCCGCAGCACGTCCACGTCATAGGTGATGCCCAGGTCGCCCCGGACCTTGTTCTCCTGGATGGCGGCGGCCTTGATGGCCACCACCACCTCCACGCTGTCCCGCAGCTCCAGCAGCATCCGGATCTTGCTGTCCGGCGCGAAGCCGGGCAGCACCCGGGCGGCGTGGTGGTCGTCAAACAGCTTGCCGCCGAATTCCAGGTACAGCTTGCCGCCAAACTGGGCAATGCGCTCCCGGATGCGGGCGGACTGGGTATCCACATATTTTCGGTTGTCAAATCCGGCCTTGCTGGGCATACAGTTTCGGGGCCCGTCCCTGGTACGGCCCCTTCCCCCTCTCGTCTCTCTTTGCGTTCTCTCCCTAAATTTTAGCACACTTCGGGCCGGGGGGCAAGAGGCGTTTGGCGCCGCCCCGCCCTTGACAGCCGGCCCCAGCCCCTGTAAAATAGGGAGACAAAAAACGGAAAGCAAGGGAAGCTTATGCAAGAGATCATCCTGCTCAAGCAGGGGGAAATGGTGCTCAAGGGTCTGAACCGCCGGGGCTTTGAGGAGAAGCTCATGGGCAACGCCAAACGGCGGCTGAAAAAATACGGCTCCTTCAAGGTCTACACCCGCCAGTCCACCACCTATGTGGAGCCGCTGGACGACGCCGCCGACTTCGAGGGGGCCTGGGAGGCCATGGGCAGGCTGTTCGGCGCGGTGGGGGTATGCCGGGCCCGGGCCTGCCCCAAGGACAGGGACGCCATTGTGCAGTGCGCCGCGGACTACCTGGGGGACAAGCTCCAGGCCGCCCGTTCCTTCAAGGTGGAGAGCAAGCGGGCGGACAAGACCTTCCCCATGACCTCCATCCAGCTGTCCCAGTACGTGGGGGGGGAGCTCCACCAGCGCTTCCCCCACTTGACGGCGGATATGCACCACCCCCAGCTCACCGTCCACGTGGAGGTGCGGGACTTCGACGCCTACGTCCACGCCGACCCGGAGCCGGGGGCGGGGGGCCTGCCCGTGGGCATGGGGGGGCGGGCGCTGTCCCTGCTGTCCGGGGGCATCGACTCCCCCGTAGCCTCCTGGATGATCGCCAAGCGCGGGGTCATTGTGGACATGATCCACTACTACTCCTACCCCTACACCTCCCCGGAGGCCAAGGAGAAGGTGCTGGAGCTGGCCCGGCTGCTGGTGCCCTACACCGGCAAGCAGTGCGTCCACGTGGTCCCCTTCACCAAAATCCAGGAGGAGCTGCGCCGCTCCTGCCCCGAGGAGCTGTTCACCATCCTCATGCGCCGCTTCATGATGCGCATCGCCTGCCGGGTGGCCGAGAAAAACGGCATCCACGCCCTGGTCACCGGCGAGTCGGTGGGCCAGGTGGCCAGCCAGACCCTGGACGCCATGGTGTGCACCGACGCGGTGTGCTCCTTCCCCGTCCTGCGCCCCCTGGTGGGGATGGACAAGGAGGAGATCGTGCGGGTGTCCCGGAAGATCGGCACCTTCGAGACCTCCATCCTGCCCTATGAGGACTGCTGCACCGTGTTCACCCCCAAGCACCCCCGCACCAAGCCCAAGCCCGAGGAGCTGGAGGAGGCGGAAAAGGCGCTGGATGTGGACGCTCTTGTGGACGAGGCGGTCAGCAATATCGAGCGGGTGATGCTGGATTTGTAGAATCTGTCAAAATTTATTGACAGAATTTCCGATTTTATGGTATCATGTATATATATTTGACAGGGTTGAGGTGATACCGATGGGCTGATCCAGCTCACCGTCTGCGGTTCCTGCTTCCGCAGGCTGTCACAGGAATTTCAAGGGCAGAACATCAGCACCGCAGTGAGAAAGAGGTCGTAAACTATGAAGCCCAACTTCAAAAAATACTGCATATTCCTTGCCCTGTTTGCCGCGGCCGCAGCGCTCATTCTGCTTTTCGTGAAGTGTAATGAGGCGGATGTTACCATCGTCATTGGTTTTCCCGCAGAAAACGCGGCAGACGCGGTTGATTATACCCGCTCCAAGCCGATTTCGGACCGGCAGACTGTGAACCACATTCTGTTTGCCCTGCTGTCTGGGAAATCCCTGGCCGGCCCCGCCGCGCCGGACACGCCGCCGGACGCGGTCATGATGATACAATCCAAAAAGGAAAACCTCGCATACCAGTTCTCCGTATGGGTGGATCAACCTAACGTTATTTACGCAATGGGGACGGGAAGCGAAGCGGCGGAATATCGGGTGACCGGCAGTCTGTCTGACGAGGAACTCCGCATTTTTGACCGCATCAAATCGGCGGAAAACTGACGCTGCAATAACGGAGGTGAAGCCCGGTGGACCGGCGCGCAGGTTTGAAAAAGGTTCTCCCCGTCCTCCTGGCCGCGGCGGCCCTGGCCGTGCTGGCGGCGGTGTTTTTCTACTCCCAGCGGCCCCGGCCCATCGCGCAGGTCCTGGATTCCATGGACCTGCGCCTGGACGCCGCGCATCCCGCCCCCGTGCAGTTCGCGGCGGCCGGGGAGGGCTACCATGAGGTCCCGGTGTCCCAGGCGCAGTTCCTGCAGGCGCTGTCCGCCTCCGCCCCCGTCACGCCGGCGGGCGCCGCCCCCTCCTTCAACGCCTCGGAGTTCTTTCTCCTCCAGGCGGATGCGTGTCTCATTTATCTGGGCCCCGGCGGCGAGATTATTTTCAGCCCCGGCGGCGAGCCCGGCCGGCAGTGGCGGGACGCCCGGCACACCGCTTATGACACGCTGTACCAGCTGGCCTTTGGCGCGCCGCGGCACCCCCTCTGAATGAACAAGCAGGAAGCCCCCCGCCCGGGAAGGGCGGGGGGCTTCCTCTGTTTTATCCCAGCTCCGGCGCGGTGGGCTGGTACACCTGGCACTCCTCCTCCGCCATGGCGGCCAGGGCCGCGCGCAGGAAGGCGGCCCCGCCGGGGCCGCACCCCAGCTCCACCCGGCTCACCCGCCGGGGGGACAGCTCCCGCACCAGGGCGCCGCCGCTGGGGTAGTCCTCCCCAAGCACGTCCGCCTCCCACAGGGCGTATCCCGCCTTTTGCAGCGTCTCCCTGCCCTCCTTGTCCAGGCCGGGGGCGCTGGCCACCAGGGCGGGGCACCGGGCCGCGGCGGCCAGCAGCTCCGCCCCCTCCTGCGCCTGGGCGGCGCACTCCTCCGCCGTCTTGCCCGTGAGGAGCAGCCCCACCGTGTGCCCCGCCCCCACCAGCCGGCGGATCAGGCCGTCCTGCTCCCCCAGCTGCTCCGGCGTGAACAGGAATAGCGCCCGCACCTCCCGGCCCTCCAGCAGCCGCGCGCACTCCCCGCACTCCTCCCCGCCCCGCAGGGCCAGGTAGAGCTCCGCCCCGCTGGGGGGATCGGAGGGCTGCATCCCGCCGGAGGGGACCGGCTCGCCCGACGATCCGCCCTGGCCCGCGGACTCCAGGTAGTTCTGGAGGCTGCTGGCCAGCAGGTTGTCCGCCGCGTCCACAAACATCTCGTCGCTGAGGATGGCGGCGCTGTTGGTCACCCGGATCAGCGTGCCGTGCCGGGTGCGGGTGCGGGTGCAGCTGATGGTGCCGAAATACTGGCACAGGTAGTCGATGGGTACGAAGACGGTGGCGTTGCGCACCATGGCCCGGGCGGGCACCGGGCTGCCGTCCAGGTCCTGGGCGGTGTTGGTCTGGAGGTCAAAGCTGATCCCCCGCTCCCGGTCCGTCACCAGCACCGTGCGCTGGGTGGTGCTGTACAGGGCGTTCACCCCCAGGTTGATGCCGCTCTCCCGGGTGGACAGCATGGTATAGGGCACGTACAGCACCCCGCCCACCGTCCGGGGCATATTGTCCACCGTAACCGGCCGCACCCGGTCGTTCACCGCCATCAGGTTCACCTCGCCGGCCGTCCCGAAGGCCGGCGCCAGCAGCGCCGCCAGCAGGATCAGCGCCAGCGCCGCCGCCAGCAATGCCTTTTTCCATCCGTTCACACCGCCGCCCCTTTCTCCGCTGCTGTCATACCGTCGCCGCACACCGCTGTTCACGACGGCTCAGCGCTTCCTTGTCACGCTTCGCCTGTTCGCGACGCGCGGCTTCCCTCCGACTCGGATAAAACCCGCCTGCCGCTGCGCGGCGGCTGGGCTTTTATCCTCGCTCCAGTCCATCCGCGCTGCTCACAATGGCTCAGCGCTTCCTTCCAGCCACCTCCGGACCATGTCCAGGGCATGGTTGGCCGCCAGGTTCCGGTTGCGGTCGCGCCGGGCCGCCTGGCTGGTCAGGTTGAGCTCCTTCACCCAGCAGCCGTCGGGGGCCGCCAGGGCGGTGTACACCAGCCCCACCGGGTTCCCCCGCTCGTCCGGGTCCGGCCCCGCCACCCCGGTGGCGGACACCGCCAGGTCAACCCCCAGCGCCTTCCGGGCCCCCAGGGCCATCTGCTCCGCCACCTCGGCGCACACCGCGCCCTTCTCGTCCAGCAGGGCCTGGGACACCCCCAGCACCCCCGCCTTCACCTCGCAGTGGTAACTCACCACGCCGCCCTTGAACACCGACGCCGACCCCGGCACGTCGGTGAGGCGCTTGGCGATGAGCCCTCCGGTACAGCTCTCCGCCGTCCCCAGGGTGAGGCCCCGTCTCCGGGCCCCCTCCAGCACCACCTGGGGCAGGCCGGACACGTCCGCGCCGTAGACCAGATCCCCCAGAATGGCCCGCACCTCCGCCTCCACCGGGGTGATGAGGCCGTCCGCCTCCGCCGCCGTGGCGGCCTTGGCGGTGATGCGCAGCTCCACCTCCCCCTCCTTGGCGTAGGGGGCCAAAGTGGGGTTTTGCAGCGCGTTCATCCGCTCCCGGAGCAGATCCTCCACCGCCGACTCCCCCAGGCCGAACACCCGCAGGGTGCGGGAGCGGATCACCCCCTCCCCCAGCCTCGCCAGCCAGGGCACGGCCCGCTCCCGGAACATGGGCAGGCACTCCCTGGGCGGGCCGGGGAGCATGACCACGTACCGCCCGTCCGCCTCAAAGGCGCAGCCGGGGGCGGTGCCCCAGGCGTTGTCCAGCACCTGGCACCCCTCGGGCAGCCACGCCTGCTGGAGGTTGTTGTCCGTCATCCCCTTCCCCATGCTGTGGAAGAAGCACCGGATGCCCTCGGCGCACTCGGGATGGTAGACCAGCTTTTTCCCGAAGCACTCCGCCAGGGTCTGCTTGGTCAGGTCGTCGCAGGTGGGGCCCAGCCCGCCGGTGGTGACGATCACGTCCGCCCGGCTTTTCGCCAGCTCCACCGCCGCCGCCAGCCGCCCGGGGTTGTCCCCCACCACCGAGTGGTACAGCACGTTCAATCCCAGCCCCGCCAGCTCCCGGCTGAGGGCCTGGGCGTCCGAGTTGACAATGCTGCCCAGCAGCAGCTCGGTCCCTACGGACAGGATTTCAACGGTATGGCTCATGGTCCAGCCTCCTTGAGGATTCTCAGATTATTTTATTCCCTCGCCGGGTTTCTGTCAAGGAAAAGGGCGCCGCCGTCCGCGGCGTCTCCGCACCCCCTTGCATTTTGCCACATGGAGGCATATAATATTTTTTATTTGACTGTGAGGGGAGAGCCGATCATGGTTATTGTCATGAAGCCCGGCGTCAGCCAGGAGAAAATTCAGGCCCTGGTGGCCCAGCTGGAGCGGGAGCACGGCGTGGCCGTCGGCATCACCAACGGGGTGGGCTGCTCCATCCTGGGGCTGGTGGGGGATACCGCCCATATCGACATGGGCAAGCTCACCATGAACGACGACGTAGAGCGGGTCATGCGGGTGCAGGAGCCCTATAAGAAGGCCAACCGCAAGTTCCACCCCGAGGACACGGTGGCGGACGTGTCCGGCGTGCCCATCGGCGGGGGGCGGTTCACCGTCATTGCCGGTCCCTGCTCCGTGGAGAGCGAGGAGCAGATCGTGGGGGTGGCCCGGGACGTGAAGGAGGCGGGGGCCGCCCTGCTGCGCGGCGGCGCGTTCAAGCCCCGCACCTCCCCCTACTCCTTCCAGGGCATGGGCGTGGACGCTCTGGAGCTGCTGCTGGAGGCCAAGGCGGCCACCGGCCTGCCCATCGTGTCCGAGATCATGTCCCCCCGGTACTGCCAGCTGTTCGAGGAAAAGGTGGACCTGGTGCAGGTGGGTGCCCGGAATATGCAGAACTTCGACTTGCTCAAGGAGGTGGGCCGGCTGTCCAAGCCCGTCCTTTTGAAGCGGGGGCTGTCCAACACCTACGAGGAGTGGATCATGTCGGCGGAGTACATCATGGCCGCGGGCAATGAGAACGTGATCCTGTGCGAGCGGGGGGTGCGCACCTTTGAGACCTATACCCGCAACACCCTGGACCTGTCCGCCATCCCGGCCATCCGGAGGATGAGCCACCTGCCCATCGTGGTGGACCCCTCCCACGCGGCGGGGATGTACTGGATGGTGGAGCCGCTGGCCATGGCCGCCGTGGCGGTGGGGGCGGACGGGCTGATGGTGGAGGTCCACAACGACCCGCCCTGCGCCAAGTGCGACGGGGCCCAGTCGCTGACGCCGGAGAAGTTCCGCCACCTGATGGGCAGGCTGAACCCGCTCATCAAGCTGATGGGCAGGGAACTGGCATAAGGAGGGAACGGTTATGGCAAAGCTGGAACGCACATTCACCGGAGACTTTGACACGGTGCTGGCCCGTCTGCACCAGGGCGTGCTCAGCGGGAGCACCACCGCCTCCCTGGAAGGCGCCGCAGACTACACCGCCGGCCCCGTGCGGGTGGCGGTGCGGATGTACGAACGGTACAGCTGGACCGGCAGCAACCGGGTGGCCATGTCCCTCACCCTGACGGGGGAGGACGGCCGCCTGCGCCTCACCGCCATCACCGCCGGGGGCAGCCAGGCCATGTTTTTCAAAATCAACACCTGGGGCGAGGAATCCTTTCTGGACACCCTGGCCGCTGTGGTGGACAGCCTGTAAAGGGGGCGGACGCCGTGAAAACCCTCACCGTGGCCCTGCCGGGCCGGGAATACGATATTTTGATCGAACGCGGCCTGCTCTCCCAGGCGGGGAAGCGCGTCCGCGCCGTCCTGCCCCGTGCGCAAAAGCTGGCGGTGGTCACCGACACCAACGTGGGGCCCCTCTACTACAACCGGGTGAAGGCCAGCCTGCAGAGGGCCGGATTCCAGGTGGGGCTCTTTGTCCTTCCCGCCGGAGAGAAAAGTAAAAACCCCTTACACCTCGCAGAGCTGTGGGAGTATCTGATGGAGTTCGGCCTCACCCGGGCCGACGCCGTGGCGGCGCTGGGCGGCGGCGTGGTGGGGGACCTGGCGGGCTTTGCCGCCGCCACCATCCTGCGGGGGGTGGCCTTTATCCAGATCCCCACCACCCTCCTGTCCCAGGTGGACAGCAGCGTAGGCGGCAAGGTGGCCGTGGACTTGAACCACGGCAAGAATCTGGCCGGTGCCTTCCACCAGCCCCGTCTGGTGCTCATGGACCCGGACACGCTGGACACCCTGAGCCTGCCCCAGTTTATGGACGGCATGGCGGAGGTGTTGAAGTACGGCTGCATCCGGGACCGGGACTTTTTTGACTTCCTGGCCGCCCGTCCCTCCCGGGAGGCGCTCACGGCGGAGATTGAACACATTCTGTATACCTGCTGCGATTGTAAACGCCAAGTGGTCACGGAGGACGAGCTGGACACCGGCCCCCGGATGGTCCTGAACTTCGGCCACACCCTGGGCCACGCCTACGAGCTGGCGGGACATTACACCGAATGGACCCACGGCGAGGCAGTGGCGGCGGGTATGTGCGCCGCCGCCAAGCTGGGCGTGAAGCTGGGGGCCACCCCGGCGGAGGTTCCCGGGCAGATCGAAGCCGCCTGTGCCGCCCTGGGGCTGCCCACCGCCATTTCCTGTACGGCGGAGGACTACGCCGCCGCCATCGGCCTGGATAAAAAAAGCGCGGGGGCGGATATCACCCTCATCCTGCTGGACAAAATCGGCCATGCCGTCCCCCATAAAATGCCGCGTAAGGACTTGATCGCCCTTCTGGCTGGACTGTAGGCCACGGACCGTCCCGCGGCGGGCTGGGTCATCCCTTCGGCGGCGGGCCGGGTCGTCCCGCCCTACGGGTACAATTGCGATTTGAGAGGGAGATTACCATGAACATCACCGTCACCCCGTCCGAGCTGTCCGGGGCGGTCACCCCGCCCCCGTCCAAGTCCCAGGCCCACCGGCTGCTCATCGCCGCCGCCCTGGCCCACGGGGAGAGTGTCATCACCAATGTAGCCTTCTCCCAGGACATCGAGGCCACCATCCGCTGCCTGGAGGAGCTGGGGGCAGGATTTGCCGTGAAGGGCTCCACCGTCACCGTCCGGGGAATGGGGGCCAATGCCATGTCCCCCCTGCGGCGGATGGCCTACCCCCACCTGGACTGCGGGGAGAGCGGCTCCACCCTGCGGTTTTTGATCCCCATCGCCCTGGCGGTGCGGGGGGGCGGGATCTTCACCGGCCGTGGGCGGCTGATGGAACGGCCGCTGAAGCCCTACTTCGACCTGTTCGACGAGAAGGGCATCTTCTACGAGCAGAAGGACGGCGTGCTTACCGTGTCCGGGATGCTCACACCGGGGGAGTACCGCCTGCCGGGGGACGTGTCCTCCCAGTTCTTCACCGGCCTGCTGTTCGCCCTGCCCCTGCTGAACGGCCCGTCGGCCATCGTCCCCACCCCCCCCCTGGAGAGCGAGGGGTACATCCAGATGACCCTCCAGGCCATGGCGCAGTTCGGGGTGGAGCTGCCCGTCACCCTGTCCCTGCCCCCCCAGTACCACCCCCAGGGAAACCAAACTTATCAGGCGGCGGACGTCGCCGTGGAGGGGGACTGGTCTCAGGGCGGATTCTGGTATGCCGCCATGTACCTGTCGGATATGCACGTGGATGTGCGGGGGCTGAATTACCATTCCACCCAGGGAGACCGGGTGATGGCCGACTATTTTGACCAGTTCTTCATGTTCCAGGAGTCCTTCGACGTGTCCGGCTGCCCCGACCTGGCGCCCCCCCTGGCCGTCATGGCGGCCCTGCGGGGGATGGGCCCCACCCGGCTGGCGAACGCCGCCCGGCTGCGCATGAAGGAGAGCGACCGGCTGACCTCCATCACGGCGGTGCTGTCCGCCCTGGGGGCGGATATCCAGGAGGGCCCGGATTCCCTCACCATCCAGGGAAAGGAGCGGCTGGCGGGCGGTGTAAAGGTGGACAGCTTCAACGACCACCGCATCGCCATGATGGCCGCCATTGCCGCCACCCGGTGCGAAAAGCCCGTCACCATTACAGGCGCGCAGTGCGTGGCCAAGTCCTACCCCAATTTCTGGGAGGAGCTCGAGCGGCTGGGGGGGAAAATCCAGCGGGAGTATGAGCTGTCCCTGGCCCCCATCGGCCCGGACAACTGGAAACAGGCCGCCCTGCTCACCACCGACAAGGCCCGCCTCAACCCGCTGGACCAGCAGTGGGTGACCAGCAACGCCTTCTCCCTGCTTCAGGCGGCCTACGACCCCGCCTGGACCTGCCGCCTGATCCTCTCCGACGGCAAGCCCGTGGGCTTCGCCTTCTTCGGCCTGTGGGAGGAGCGGGGCAGCGTCCCCCTGCTGTGCCGCTATATGATCGACGTGGACTGCCAGGGCCGGGGGCTGGGGCGGCAGGCCCTTCCCCTGGTGCTGGATGAGATGTACGCGCTGTACGGCCCCAGGGAGATCTACCTCACCGTGGAGCCGGGGAACACCCGGGCCGTGCGGCTGTACGAAGGCTTTGGCTTCCGGCCCACCGGAGAATTCGACTGCACGGAGGCGGTCTACGTCCGCCCCGCGCCCAGCGGCAATTCTGACCACAAGGAGTTATAAACCCATGAAATATTCCATTTTCGGCGAGTCCCACGGCCCCGCCATCGGCGTGGTGCTGGAGGGTGTCCCCCCCGGCCTGGAGCTGGACCTGGACGCCATCCGCTTCGACCTGGGCCGCCGGGCTCCGGGCAAAAATGCCCTGTCCACCGCCCGCAGGGAGGCGGACGAACCCCATATCCTCTCCGGCGTGTTCCAGGGCCGCACCACCGGCGCGCCCCTGTGCGCCGTCATGGAAAACACCGACACCCGATCGGGGGACTACGCGCGCACGAAAGACCTGGCCCGCCCCGGCCACGCCGACTACGCCGCCCATGTGCGCTACGGCGGCTTCCACGACTACCGGGGGGGCGGGCACTTCTCCGGGCGGCTCACCGCCCCGCTGGTGTTCGCCGGGGGGGTGGCCAAGCAGCTTCTGGCCCAAAGGGGCGTACAGGTGGGCGCCCACATCTCCACCATCTACGGGATCAACGACGACGCCCTGGAGGACTGGGAGTCCCTGCGGGCCTGCGCCGCCAAGGACTTCCCGGTGCTGGACGACGAGAAGGGCGCGGAGATGCAGGCGGCCATTCTGGAGGCCAGAAACGATCTGGATTCGGTGGGCGGCTCCATTGAGTGCGGTGTGTTCGGCCTGCCCCCCGGGCTGGGGGAGCCGGACTTCGGCCGCAACGCCGAGGGTATCTTTTCCCAGTACCTGTTCGCCGTCCCGGCGGTGAAGGCGGTGGCCTTCGGGGCGGGGACGGCCTTCGCCCTCATGCGGGGCTCGGAGGCCAACGACCCGCTGTATGTGGACACGGACGGCTCGGTGAAAGCGGAGCAGAACTGCGCCGGGGGAATCAACGGCGGCATCACCAACGGGATGCCCCTGGTGTTTGAGGTGACCATGCGCCCCACCCCCTCCATCGCCCGGCGGCAGTTCACCGTGGACCTGGCAAAGCGTGAGAACGCCGAGCTGGAGCTCACCGGGCGGCACGACCCCTGTGTGGTCCACCGCGCCGTCCCGGTCATCGAGGCGGCGGCCGCTTTAGCAGCTTGTGAGCTGCTAAAGCTATAGGGGCCTCCGCAAAAGCGCCTTTCCGCTTTTGTGGGGGGGAGGAGGGGCAGCGGAACGAGCAAGCTTTCGCCGCAGGCGGAAGCGAGGGATATGGAGCTTGCCCCGACGAGGCAGCCTGCGAGCTCATGGGAATCTGAATACTGCGAGGTATCTATCATGGATTTGAAAACCTTACGTCAAACCGATGATGATGTGGTTATCCTCCCCGGCGGGGCCGTGGTGGGGAACGTGACCCTGGGGCCGGACTGCTCGGTGTGGTTCAACGCCGTGATCCGGGGGGACGGCCAGCCCATCACCCTGGGCCGGGGCTGCAACGTCCAGGACTGCGCCGTCCTCCACTCCGACGTGTTCCCCACTGTGCTGGGGGACTATGTCACCGTGGGCCACGGGGCCATTGTCCACGGCTGCACCGTGGGAGACAACACCATCGTGGGCATGGGAGCCATTATCCTCAACGGGGCGAAGATCGGCAGGGACTGCATGGTGGGCGCCGGGGCGGTGGTCACCGGCAAAATGGACGCCCCCGACGGCTCCCTGCTGGTGGGCAGCCCGGCCAGGATGGCCCGGGCGCTCACTGATCAGGAGATTGTCGGGCTGCGCCAAAACGCGGAGCACTACATCGAACTGGGGGAGGCGTACCGCTGATGGAGGAGCTGCAGTCCCTGCGCCGGGACATCGACGCCATTGACCGGGAGCTCATGGAGCTGTTCCGCCGCCGGATGGACGTGACCGCCCAAGTGGGCGAGTACAAGCGCGCCCATGGCATCCCCGTGCTGGACCAGGAGCGGGAGCGCCAGGTGCTGCAAAGCAAAGGGGAGCTGGCCGGGGAGGAACTGCGCCCCGCCGCCGTCACCCTGTTCCAGACCATCATGGCCCTGTCCCGGCGGCAGCAGAGGGACAGGGCGGGCCAGGGGACGGACAACCCCGGCGTCCGCCGCTGGCAGGAGGCCCAGCATAACGCCCGCCTGCCTGTAAACGCCCCCCGGGTGGCGTACCAGGGGGCGCCGGGGGCGTACAGTGAGCAGGCGGCGCTGAATTTCTTTGGCCCGGACACGGCCACGGAGGGCCTGGAGCAGTTCGAGGACTGCTTTCTGGCCCTGCGGAAGGGGCGGGCGGACTATGCCGTGCTGCCCATTGAGAACAGCTCCACCGGGGCCATCCGCCAAATCTACGATTTGCTCACCCAGTACGAGTGCTACATGGTGGGGGAGACCACCGTCAAGGTGGAGCACTGCCTTATGGCCCTGCCGGGGGCGTCGCTGGACACCATCACCCACGTCTACTCCCACGAGCAGGGCCTGTTCCAGTGCGAGCGCTACCTCAACGCCCGCCCGGACTGGAATCAGGTGCCCCAGGCGGACACCGCCGGGTCGGCCCAGATGGTGGCGGACAGCGGGGATTTGACAAAGGCCGCCATCTGCTCGGCGCGGGCGGCGGAGCTGTACGGCCTCACCATTCTGGCCCGGGGCATCAACCACAACAGCCACAACACCACCCGGTTCGTGGTGGTGTCCCCCCGGCTGGAGCTGCGCCCCGGCGCGGACAAGGTCAGCACCCTGTTCGTCCTGCCCCACGAGGCGGGGTCGCTCCACGAGATACTGACCGTGTTCAATATCCACGGGCTGAACATGGTCAAGCTGGAGTCCCGCCCCCTGCCCCAGCGGAGCTGGGAATATATGTTCTTCCTGGAGTTCACCGGCGCCCCCGATGACCCGGCGGTGGGCGACGCCCTGCACGAGCTGGCCCAGACCACGGGGGAGTTCCGGGTGCTGGGCTGGTTCCCGTCCAACCTGGACTAGCTCCGCGGGCGCGTCCAGCGACCCCGGCAGTACGCAAGCGCACCTTAGGCGCTTTCAGGAGAACTGACTGCGTTTCAATACAAGGACCACTCAGGCCGCTGAAGGCCGGAAATCGAAGTGACACGCATTCGTCAGACGCAATAGCCGGCCACTCCCCCGCCGCATAAAATGGACGGCCCTTGACCTTGACGGGGGTTCTTAGGGGGAGGCCCGACTGTGGACATGGCCCGCCCTTTGGACCGTGTCCACCCGGAGGGCATCCCCCTAAGTGCGCTCTTTGCCTGCTTTCTCTCGCACGAGAGAAAGTAGGCCGCCGGAGGCAGAAAGGAGGCCCATCCCATGGGCAAAAACATCATTTTGATCGGCATGATGGGCTGCGGCAAAACCACCGTAGGCAGACTGCTGGCCCGCCGCCTGGACCTGGAGCTGGCCGACACGGACGCGCTCATTGAGGCGCGGCAGGGCCGTCCCATCTCCGCCATCTTCGCCTCGGAGGGCGAGGCAGGGTTCCGGGCGCTGGAGCTGGGGCTGTGCCGGGAGCTGGCCGGACAGTCCGGGCTGGTGGTCGCCTGCGGCGGGGGCCTGCCCACCCGGGAGGAGGCCATTGCCGCCCTGAAGAAAAACGGCCTGGTGTTCTGGCTGGACCGGGACCCCGGGGAGACCTATGACGGGCTGGACGTGTCCGGCCGTCCTCTGGCCCAGGGGGGGCGGGAGGACTTCATCCGCCGCTATGGGGAGCGCGCGCCCATCTACAGGCGCTGGGCGGACCACACCGTCCGCGCCAAAAGCCCCCGGATTGCCGCGGCCCTCATTGACGCCATTGTTACGGAGGAGAGCGAGCCATGAACTTTCTCATCATCAACGGCCCCAACCTGAACCTGCTGGGCAAACGGGAGCCGGGCATCTACGGAGACCAGAGCTACGAGGCGCTGTGCACGCTTATCCGGGGGCACGCCGCCGCCCACGGCTCCACGGCGGAGTGCTTCCAGTCCAACCACGAGGGGGCCATCATCGACGCCATCCACGCCGCCGACGGCGTGTACGACGCCATCGTCATCAATCCCGGGGCCTACACCCACTACAGCTATGCCATCCTGGACGCGCTGAAAGCGGTGGACGTGCCCGCCTATGAGGTGCACATCAGCCACATCGACCAGCGGGAGCCCTTCCGTGCGGTGTCTGTCACCGCCCCGGCCTGCGTGGGCCAGCTCTACGGCCGCGGCTTCGACGGCTACCTCATGGCCATGGACTATTTTCTGGAGGGCGGGAAATGAAGCTTGAGGTGATCGGCGACCCGGTGCTCCACTCCAAGTCCCCTGCCATTCACGGGGCTATGCTGGCGGCCCTGGGGCTGGACGTGCCCTACACCGCCCATGTGGTGCGCCGGGGGGAGCTGCCGGACTATCTGCGCTGGGCGCGGGACAGCGGCGTCACCGGCTTCAACGCCACCATGCCCCACAAAGAGGACTTGCTCCCCCTGCTGGACGAAATCGACCCCGCCGCCAAAACCGTGGGGGCGGTGAACACCGTCTGCCTCCGGGACGGCAGGTGGGTGGGCTTCAGCACCGACGGGGCCGGAGCGGTGGCCGCGCTGAGGGACGGCCTGGGCGTCGAACCCGCCGGCCTCACCGCCACCCTGCTGGGGGCGGGGGGCGCGGCAAGAGCCGTGGCCCTGGCCCTGTCCGCCGCCGGGGCTCGGGTGTGGGTGTGCAACCGCACCCTCAGCCGCGCCCAGGCCCTGTGCCGCCAGGACCCCCACCGCAGGGCCATGCCCATGGACTTCGCCCCCGCCACCCTGGCCCATCTGTGCCGGGAGTCCGGGCTGCTGGTCAACTGCACCAATCTGGGCATGGCGGGATGTCCCCGTCAGTTTGAAAAGCTTGACTTTCTGGACGCCCTGCCGGACGGGGCGGCGGTATTCGACCTCATCTACCACCCCGCCGAGACGGAATTGCTGGCCCGAGCCCGCCGCCGGGGGCTGAACACGCTGAACGGCCTGCCCATGCTGGTGAACCAGGCGGTGCTGGCCCTGGAGCATTTTCTGGATCGCCCCCTGGACCGCAAGGCCATGGGGTCGGCGGCCGCCGCCGCGCTCGCCCCAGCGCGGAACACAAGACCCTTTTGACTGAAGTGGAGAAGCATTTATGAAAGTAAAAATCATGGCAATGGCCGCTATGCTGATATGCTGCCTGTCCGGGTGTGGGGCAGCCGGCGCCCTCCGTCAATATGACATGGGTGGGATCGAGTACCTGGAATATACCGACATTGATACGGTCTGCGATACCCCGGAGCTGGCCCAAGCGGGTTTCAATTTCTTATCCTCCATGGAGGAACAGCTTCTGCTCTCTTTTGTGATGGACAGCAGCATTGAGCTTACGGAGGAGCTAGAGGATTACGACCACCTGATTCTGACCAACCCCCAGTGGGTGGAGCGGTTTGGCGACCCCGGAAAATTGAAGCCCGTGGAGTACGGCAGTCTGTCAGACAGTATGCGGGAGTTTCTGGATGCCCAAATGCCTGTGATGGCGGCGGACGAAAGCGTATGGACCGATGGGATGGGCCTGTACCGTTATGAGGGCGGCAGGCTGCTGGCGTTCCCGGTGAACGTAACCTTGGGCGCGGCCAGGCCGGTAGAGGCGGAGCGCCCGCTGATCATTCTCGTAGACCGACCATCGGAGGCTCTGAGCGCAGTCAGGTGCCTGCTACCTCTGACCTCCAGCGGGAATGTGCTGTTCACGGGTGAAGACCAGCTCAAAACGGCATTCGAGCATAACGCCCTCAAGGATTACGCGGCAATTCAAGCATTGCAGGATCACACGGGGTAATCCCGTCCGGTAAATAAGGAGACGGCTATGGAGCTGCTGGCCAACGCGAAAATCAACCTCACCCTGGATATTCTCCGCCGCCGGGAGGACGGCTACCACGATTTGCAGATGGTGATGCAGTCCGTCACCCTGGCGGACGAGCTCACCGTCGCGCCCGCCCAGGGGGCGGAGGGGGTGGCGGCGTCCGATCTGCGCTTCCTGCCCACCGGCCGGAAAAACCTGGCCCAGATGGCCGCCGCCGCGTTCCGTCAGGCCACCGGCCTGGGGGGCGAGGTGGACATATCCATCCGCAAACGCATCCCCGTGTGCGCGGGGCTGGCCGGGGGCAGCGCCGACGCCGCCGCCGTCCTGCGGGCCATGAACCAGCTCACCGGGGCGGGGCTGCCCCGGCTGGAGCTGGCCAGGATCGGAGAGCGGGTGGGCTCGGACGTGCCCTTCTGCACGCTGGGCGGGACCGCCCTGGCGGAGGGGCGGGGCGAGCGCCTCACTCCGCTCCCCCCACTCCCCCCCTGCCAGATCGTCATCTGCAAGCCCCCCTTCCCCATCTCCACCCCCCAGCTCTTCTCCCGGGTGAACGTGCGCAAAATCGTCCGCCGCCCGGACACCAGGGGGGTGGCCGCCGCTCTGGAGGCGGGCGACCTGGCGGGGGTGGCCCGGCGGATGTACAACGTGTTCGAGGACGTGCTGGAGCGCCGCCGCGCCGCCCAGATTTCCTCCATCAAGGCCGTGCTCATCGACTGCGGGGCGCTGGGGGCGTCCATGTCGGGCAGCGGGCCGTCGGTGTTCGGGCTGTTCGGCGATGGGCGCCGCGCCCAGGAGGCCTGCGGCCGGCTGAAGGAGAGCTTCCAGGATGTATTTTTGTGCTCCCCCGCCGGACCGGACGTATAAAACGGGAAAACACCGTCCATACTGTACCCAACATGGTACATAGGACGGTGTTTTATTATGAAGCGTTCCCTTTCCCCCAGCCCCTCCAGGCTGCGCCTGTGGGAGGCGGCCCTGCTGCTGGCCTTCGGGCTCACCCTCACCGCGGGGGTGTGGGCGTCCGCCAGCGAGAGCGCCCTGGCGGACCGGATGCTGCGCCTCCATGTGGTGGCCAACTCTGATTCCGACTCCGACCAGGCCCGGAAGCTGCTGGTGCGGGACACTGTGCTGGCCCGGGCCTCCCAACTGCTGGAGGGGGTGGACGGACGCCGGGAGGCGGAGGCCGCCCTGGCCCCCCATCTGGACGAGCTGGCCCGGGCCGGGGAGGACGCCCTGGCCCGGACGGGACGGACCGAGCGGGTGTCCGTCACCCTGGCCGACCAGTGGTTTCCCACCAAGGAATACGATGGGTTCTCTCTCCCCGCCGGACGCTACCGGGCGCTGAAGGTGACCATCGGCCAGGGGCGGGGCCGTAACTGGTGGTGCGTGGTGTTTCCCCCCCTGTGTCTGGCCTCGGTGTCCGAGGCGTCGGTGGAGACCGCCGCGGAGGGCGTGCTCAGCGACGGCCAGATCGCCCTCATCACCGGGCAGGACGGGGGGTACGTCCTCAAATTCCGGCTCATCGAGTGGTGGCAGGAGCTGGTGGGCGGCAGATGACAACACAACGGCAGAGAGGGCGCGCCCCCAGCTGGGGGCGCGCCCTCTTTCTCACATCTCCAGGCGGAGGTCACACCGGCCCTCCACGTCAAACGCGGAAAAGTACCGCTCCTCCAGGGGAATCCACCGCTCCCGGAATACCCGGGCCCGCTCCTCCCCTTCCCGGGCGGCGACGCGCTCCATCTGGCGCGCGGGGTCAATCGTGAGGAACGCCCGCACATCATAGCTGTCCCACAGCGCCGGGTGGCAGGAATAGGACCCCTCCACCAGCACCACCGGCGCGGGCGCAAGGGGAATGGGTTCCCCCAGGCGCATGGAACGGCAGTCAAAGGGGCGGTAGACCGGCGCATCCCCCCTGCGCAGGGGGAGCAGCACCTCTTCCAGGAGGCGCTCGTAGTCCACATTCCCGCCCGGCTGGGCGTACCGTTCCAGAGTGCGCTGTTCCGGACGGAGGAAAAAGTGGTCCATGTGCACCACGCTCCACCCGTGTTCCCGCGCCAGCCCCTCCGCCAGGGTTGTCTTGCCGGAGGCGCACCGGCCGTCCAGAGCGGCGATGACCCGGCTCCGTCCGGCGCGCAGCGCCTCCACCGCCCGAACCAGGGCGGTCATGCCGCCGTCCCCTCCCCCGCCGGGGCCTTGGGATAGCGGGCGGGGATCAGCCCCGCCCGGGCCAGCAGCACCACCAGCGCCGGGATCAGCACCAGATGCAGGATGATGCCGGGGACGGCCTTCACCAGATACACCCCCGCCCACAGGGCCAGGGAGTAGGGCTGGCCGCCGGAGGTCAGGAAAAGGGCCTGGGCGACGCCGCCCGCGATCCGGCCCAGCAGCATGGCGGGAATCAGGGCGCAGTAGAGGTCGGCGTAAAGCTTTCCGGTGTGGATCAGCTTCATCAGCAGGCCGCAGGTCAGACCGTACACCACCAGCTCCGGAACCATGGAGACCAGCTTGGCCGCGGCGGGCGCGCCGTTGATCAGGTGGGCGGCCAGGGGGCCGGCCAGGCCGCAGAACGCGCCGTAGGGCCAGCCGCAGGCCAGCCCGCACAGCAGCACGGGTATGTGCATGGGGGAGAGCACGCTGCCCAGGGCCAGCATATGGAACGCGGGGGGCAGCACGACGCACAGGGCGATGCAGACGGCGCAGAGGGTGAGCTTCTTCACAGATGACATGGGGGTTCCTCCTTGCGAATTGAAATCCGCCCGCCAAAGCGCGGAAAAAGGCACGCCCTTTCTCGTTGGGAGAAAGCGCGTGCCTTCCTGGCACACAATTCGGCGCGATGGAGCATCGGGGCGGCAGAGGGGGCGCTTCGGCGCGCCGGAGCCGGCTTCCTGCCGGCTGCTGTGGGCCTATTCTACCAGAGCGGCCGGCTCCTGTCAAGGGCGGCGGGCCGCGCCCCGCCCCACAATCCCCCCATATCCTCTATTCCCTTTCCGGCGGCGGTGTGCTATAATAGAACTGGCAGCGGGCCCCAGCGCCCGCATCCGGGAGCACATTCCATCCTACCATGATCCAACAGAAAAGGGAGTGTCATGATGAAGATCGTCACCATCAGCCGGGAATTCGGCAGCGGCGGCAGGGAGCTGGGCAAGCGTCTGGCCGACGAGCTGGGCTTCGACTACTACGACCGGGAGATCATCACCGCCATCGCCCAGGCCCAGGGCATGGATGAGCGCTATGTGGAAAAGGCCCTGGAAGGCGGCGCGTGGCAGAACGTCCCGCTGACCTATGGCCGGTCCTTTGCCCTCGGCCCCGTCCTCCAGTCCACCCAGACCGGTCTCCTGGTGGAGCAGCGTCTGGTCATTGAGAGCATCGCCAAGGCGGGCCGGGACTGCGTCATCGTGGGCCGGGACGCGGACATTCTCCTGGCCGCCCAGAACCCCTTCACCATTTTCGTCTGCGCGGACATGGACGCCAAGGTCCGCCGCTGCATGGAGCGCGCCGGGGAGGGGGAGGCCCTGTCCCGCAAGGCCGTGGAACAGAACATCAAACGCATCGACAAGGCCCGCGCCCGCAGCCGGGAGATGATCTCGGACAGCAAGTGGGGCCAGGGCGGCAGCTATCACATGACGGTGAACACCAGCAGCTGGGATATCAGGGAGCTCACCGGGGCGGTGGCCGGCTTCGTGACCCGCTGGTTCTCGCGGGCCCGGTGAGCGGGCGCTTCAACAACACCGGCAGTCCCATATTGATTTTTCCCTGAACCCATGGTATAATGTACCGGATTTTTCATTCCCGGCCCTGAAAAGCACCGCCCCCGAGGGCGGGTTCACGCCGCTTCCGCGCACCGGCGCGGCCAGCAGGAAAGGTGGAGCGTCTCATGGAACATGAAATCAATGAAATGAGCCTGCCGGAGTCCCCGCCCGCGGCGGGGGGCGCCCAGGAGGCCCAGGCCCCGGCCGAGGAGGACAGCAGCTGCCGGCTGCTGCGCGAATACCTGGAGCGCATTCAGCGCGGCGCCGGAAACGCCCGTCTGGACCTGGATCAGCTCAGCCCGCCCTGCCGTCCGCTGGGGGAGGCCCTGTGCGCGTTCCAGGCCCAGGCGGAGGAGCGGGAAGCCCGGCTGAAGCGGGAGGCCCAGCGCGCCCGGCGCCGGGCTGGCATCATTGAAAGCTATACCGAGATGCTGGTGGAGCTGCTGGATCAGAGGGACGAGTGGCTGGTTGTGGTGGATCTGGAGACTCGGGAGATCGTCCACTGCAACAAGCGCACCCGGGGCGTCGCAGAGGGCGCCGAATACTGCGAAAACTGCCGGCACCGCCTGTCCATCCAGCCCCAGCTCCTGGAGTGGGACGGCTCTGAGCGCTACCGCGTCTGGGAACAGGAGACGGAGGACAAGCGCCGCTGCTACCGCATCATCTCCTTCCCCATCGAGTGGAAGGAGCATCCCTCCTGCGTCCACATCGTCATGGACGTTACCGCGGAGAAAATGAACGCCCGCCATCTCAGCGACGCCATCTATCAGGACGCGGACACCGGAATCCGAAACCGGCTGTTCCTGGAGGAGTTTATGGGCCACGTGCTCCAGGAGCGCCAGAGCGTCACCCTCTGCTACCTGGATCTGGAGGGCGTGTCCGAAATCAACACCTCCTATGGCCGCAAGGTGGGGGACGCCTATATCCAGAACTTTGTGGAGATCGTCCGCAAGCATTTCCGCAGCGGCGACACCTTCGTGCGCATTCAGGACGACAAATTCTGCCTGATGCTCACCGGCAACGTCAAGCACCTGATCGAGCGGAAGATGGACGAAATCCTCACTGTGTTCCAGCGGGACGACGACCGGGTATTCTGCCACCAGTGCAATTTCAAATACAGCATTTTGGAGGTGGGCGGAGAGTCCAACGTGCTGTCCCTCGACAAGCTGCTCCAGGAGGCGGAGGGGGTTGTCAGGCGGAAAAAGCGAAAGCAGCAGCGCAGCCGCAATCCGCTGGAGCTTGAAGACTGGTAAATGAAAAGGCGGCATGGCGTCCCATCCGGACGCCATGCCGCCTTTCTGTTTCACGCCAGCGCCTTTCTCAGCGCGCCCAGCAGCGCCTCCCGTTCCAGGGGCTTGAACAGCACCCCCTGGGCTCCGATGCCGTACACCTCCTGGAGCATCTCATCGTCCGCCAGGGATGAAATCATAATGATCCGCGCTTCGTCGTGCTCGTACATGAGCACCTGGGCCGTCTCCAGCCCGTCAATGCCCGGCATGATGATATCCATTGTCACCACGTCCGGCCTGACCTCTTCATAGCGCGCGATTGCCTCCTCGCCGTCCTTGCAATAGGCCGCCACTTCAAACTCGCTGCCCTCCAGCAGCTTGCAGATCTGGAGCTCCATCATCCGGGAATCATCCACCACCATGACCCTTTTCTTCATAAAGGCCACCCCCTTTTCTGTTTCTTTCTTCCCGTCCGGCCTGCCGCCGGAGCGTGGCTACATCACGACGATCTCGCCGCATACCATCTTGGCCACGCACTGCCGCTCCTCGTGCCGCAGGCGGACCATCTCCTCGCCGAAGCTGATCTCTGTTCCCGCGTAGGCCACGCCGCACTCCAGCCGGCCCTCCTCCTCGCGGCCCCGCAGCTCCTCCCTGATATCCTCCAGGTCCTCCTCCAGCTGCTGGAGCCGGAGCTCCGCCGTATTCAGCTTCACCCGGACCTTGCTGAGCAGACTCTCCTTCACCGGGCTGTCCAGCTGGCACTCCAGCTTTTCCCGTTCCATCTCCAGCTGCTTGAGCTCCTTGCGCACCAGCTCCCGCTCGAAATTGGTGCAGGGCAGCCCGCCCAGGGCGATGGCGGTCCGGCACTCCGACTTGGAGCCCACCACCGCGGCGCTCACCTTCTGGGCCGCCCAAACCCGGCCGCCCATGATCGCGCCCCGGCCGGAGCGGACCAGCACCTCCCCGTTGCAGTAAATGCTTCCGTTGATGATGGCGTCGGTCTGCAGGTTCTCCCGGACATAGATGGTGGCGTTTTCCACATATTTTGAGAAAATGCACCGCTGGGCCCGGACCGTGGTGGTGCCGTCTCCCAGGATGCCCTTGACCACCGTGAGGTCTCCGCCGGCCTCCACGGTGCTTCCCGCCTCCACGACGCCGCCCACCCAGATGCTGCCCATGGCCCGGACGGTGAAGCCGGTGAGCACGTCGCCCTTGATGTTCACGTCCCCCAGGAACTTGATGTTCCCGGTGGAAAAATCCACGTTCCCCGGGACATCCATCACCGGCTTGACCTGGAAGCTGCGGCCGGTAAACTCCACGTGTCCGGCGCTGAGGGCCACCAGCGCGTCCCCGTCCTCGCTGATCTCGGTGTTCCGCCCCTTGGGCAGGGGGACGGCCTTGCCGCTCTTGGCGGGAATCTCCTGGTCCAAAACCGTGCGGCCCGGCTCGCCCTCGGTGGGCCGGATCAGGCGGCAGATCTCCTGGCCCTCCTTCACGTTATGGATGAGGTTCAGGGCGGTGTAGTCCACCTGGTCGAACTCGTCCACCTCCAGCACACGCTCCACCGAGCGGGGGAAGTAGTCCACAATATTGCCGTTTTTGCCGTCGAAGGCGGGCTTGCCCTGGGCAGCCAGAAACAGGGTGAAATACCGGTTTCCGTCGTGGGGCAGCCGGTCCACCACCCGTTCGTCCACCCCATAGACGATCCCCTGCTCCTCCATTGCCCCCAGGAGAATCTCCCGGGACAGCTCCCTCCCATTCCCCACCGGGGGGAATACCAGCACCCAGGCGTACAGCTTGTCAGAGGAGACAAAGAACCAGGGGAAGGCGTCCAGCCCTTCGGATTCTGGCTCCTGCTCCTCGTTCTCCCCCTTTTTGTCCCGCTTGTGCTTGTTCCCGCTGTTCCTGGTGGATTTCAGCCGGAAGCCGCACGCATTTTTCAGCGCTGTCTGAAGGCGGTTCCGCTCTTTCTGTACCATATCTTCAGGAAGCACCCCGTCCTCGTCCATGCACAGCCGGGGCGTGGGCAGCGCTCCCGCCTCTTTCCGCCGCAAATTGTAAAGCTGGTACAGCGGGTGTTCCCCCGGCAGCCGGATCACGGCCGGGTCCTCCGCCATAAAGGGCGGGGCCTCGGGCATCTCCTGCTCCAGCTGCGCCGGCGGCGCGTGGGTCTCCTCCTCCGCCGGCTTCCCCGCCTTCGGCTTAAACAGGATCGATGCGAGCTTGTCTCTGATTGACATGGCTTGACGCCTCCCTTTCCAGTTCTGGCACATAGTACCGTTATTATAGCAGGGCCGCGCCCCATTGGCAAGGCATAACTCAGGGCCGGATCAGACAGAAAACGCCCCCCGGCTTCAGCCGAAGCCAGGGGGCGCCTGGGGACAGGTTCAATTGTTTTCGCCGGCCTCCACGGCCTGGGTCCGCCAGACGAACTTCACCTGGCCGTCCATATTGCCGCTGATGCCGGAGAAGGAATTGTACCGCTCCGACACCGCCTTCACCGCGTCCACCCGGTCCATCAGCCCGTCCAGGCCGCCGTCGAAAGCGTCCACCAGCTTCTGTACGCCCTCCTCGTTGAACCGCTTGAGGCCGTCGGACAGCTCCATGGCTCCGTCGCGAAGCTGGGTCACGCCGTCGATGAGAGCGGGGGCGCCGTTCTTCATGGTGAGGATGCCGTCGTACAGCCGGCCCGCCCCGGCGGACAGGGAATCCGCGCCGTTTTTCAAGGTGGCCGCGCCGGTATTCAGTTCCCCGGCCCCGGCCTGGGCCTGGGCCACCCCGGCGGTGTACTGCCGGAGCCCCGCACAGAAGCCGTTATAGCTGTCCAGGGAGGCCTTCAGCGCCGCCACCTGCTGTCCGGCGGGGGAGTCCCCGGCGGAGGCGATCACGCCCTCCAGCACCTGGGCGTAGTTGTCCACAGTGAGCTCGGGGGCCTGGACCCCGGCGGCCTGAAGCTGGGCGTTGGCGGAGGCCAGCAGGGACTGGAACACCTGGGCCGCGCCGCCGTTGAGGGTGTCGTTCTTCTCCGCCAGGGCAGTGAGGCCCTCATTCAGGGAGGCCGCGCCGCCCTGGAGCTGGGAAGCGCCCGCGCTCAGGCTGTCCGCCCCCTGCTTGAGCTGGGCGGCCCCCGCCGCCAGCTTGTCGATGCCGCTCACCAGCTCCTGGGAACTGTCCAGCAGGGTGCACAGCCCGTCGTACAGCCGGGAGGAGCCGTCCATGAGCTGGTCCATGGCGTCGGTAAGTTCGTCCAGCTTTCCGTCCAGATCGTCCAATTCGTCCAGCTTTTCATTTCCCTCCAGCCCTCCGCTGAACAGCCCGTTGGCCGCCAGGGTGATTGTGGTTTCCAGCTCGAAGCCCTCCGCGTCGGCGGTGATCTCCACATATTCGGGCAGGTCCAGGGTATCCCGGTCCAGCCCCAGGCTGTCCTGGAGGCCGGGGAGGGCCAGCCCCGCCACGATGGTGCGATCGCCGTCGTTGACGATTTTACCATTTGACACGGACACGTTGGTAAACACGTCGTTGTCCAGCATCACCCCGGTGAGCATGGCGAAGGGGACGTAAATTTTCTCCTGCCTGCCGCCGATATCCACCAGCTCGTACTGGTGGTTGGTGTAATCAAAGCGGATGGTCACCCGGCCGCTCTTCCCCGCCAGCTCCTCCGGGGAGATGGCCGCGCCGTCCAGGGTGTAGGACACCGCCACCGATACGGGCAGCTCCTTGTCAATTTCGCCCTGGTAATAGACGTCGTTCCCCCGGGCGTCCCAGACACAGGCGTTGTCCCCACCCAGGGTATAGGTCTCGTTCCCCTTCACGTTTTCAATGCCGGTAAGGCTGGTGGTTTCGCTGATGAGGGCGTCACCCCGAGCGTTTTGCACCCAGTCGCTGACGATGATCTTCTGCACAGCGCCGCTGGAAGAGGCCAGGACGTACACGGTCTCGTCCTTGACATTTTTCTCTGCACCGGAACCGCCGGAGACGGGGGCCGCAGTTGGAGCGGCGGTGCTCCGGGCCCCGCTGTCCGCGGGGGCGGCGTCCGCCGCCTGGGCGTTCCCCCCGGCGGCGCCCAGGGCGTATACCGTGCCGCCCAGGCCCCCCAGGGCCAGGGCTGCGCACAAAGTGATGGAGAGCGCTTTCATAACAGGCTTTTTCATTTTACATAGACCTCCTGGTTGGAAATTTTGGGGTGTTTGGGCTGCCTCATGCCGGCGGTGGTGGCACAGATGAGCTTGTCGCACAGCAGCAGCAGGGCGGGCAGGGTGAAAATCACCGACGCCATGCTGATGAGGGCGCCCCGGGCCATGAGCATACACATGGAGCTGATGATGTCGATCTCGGAGTAGAGGGCCACGCCGAAGGTGGCGGCGAACAGCCCCATGCCGGACACGATGACGGAGGGGATGGAGGTGGTCAGGGCGGTGTGCACCGCCGTTTTCTTATCCGCGCCGTTGATGCGCTCCGTCTTATAACGGGTTGTCATCAAAATGGCGTAGTCCACCGTGGCGCCCAGCTGGATGGTGCTGATGCAGATGGGGGCGATGAAGGGCAGGCTCTGTCCCAGATAGTGGGGCAGCCCTAAGTTGACGAAGATGGCCGCCTCAATCACCGCGATGAGGATGAAAGGCAGAGTGAAGCTCTTTTCCACGATGGCGATGATGAGGAAGATGGCGAGGATGGATACGGTGTTCACCATCTTGAAGTCGCGGTCGGTAGTCTGGATCATGTCTTTCATGCAGGGGGCCTCGCCGATGAGCATACCGCCCTGGTCGTACCGTTTCAGAATGTCGTTCAGCTCCCCGATCTGTTCGTTCACCGCGTCGCTGGCCACCTTGTATTCCGAGTTGATGAGCAGTAAGCGCCAATTGCCGCTCTTCAGCTTTTCGGTGACGGATTCCGGCAGGAACTCCTCGGGAATCCGGGAGCCCACCACGGACTCCATGCCCAGCACATATTTCACGCCGTCCACGGCCTCCATCTCGTCCACCATGGCCCGCACCTGCTTGGCGGGCAGGCTAGCGTCCACCAGCAGCATATGGGTGGAGGCGATGTTGAAGTCCTCCCGGAGCTTGCCCTCGGCGACGACGTATTCCATGTCCTCGGGCAGACACTGACCCATGTCGTAGTAGACCTCGCCGTTGGCCCGGTTATAGCCGTACAGGGCGGGGGGCACGATGAGGACAAACACCACCAGGAACACGGGGAATGCCTTGACCACGCCGCCGGACAGCTTGCCCATATCGGGGATGAGGGAGCGGTGGCGGGTCTTTTGCAGGGGCCTGTCAAACACCAGGATCAGGGCGGGCAGCACGGTGACGCAGCCCAGCACGCCCAGCAGCACGCCCTTGGCCATGACGATGCCCAGATCGCGGCCCATGGTGAAGGACATGAAGCACAGGGCGATGAAGCCCGCTACGGTGGTGATGGAGGAACCCAGCACCGAGGTCAAGGTGGCCTGGATGGCGTGGGCCATGGCCTCCCTGTTGCCGTCATAGAGCCGACGCTGCTCGTTGTAGCTGTTCCACAGGAAGATGGAGTAGTCCATGGTGACGGCCAGCTGGAGCACGGCGGACAAAGCCTTGGTGATGTAGGAGATTTCTCCTAAGAAATAGTTGGAGCCCAGGTTCATCAGGATCATCATGCCGATGCTGGCCAGGAAGACGAAGGGCACCAGCCAGCTGTCCAGCAGCAGGAGCATGGCCGCGCAGGCCAGGGCCACGGCGATGCCCACATAGATGGGCTCCTCCACCTCGCACAGGTCCTTCAGGTCAGTGACCAGGGCGGACATACCGGACACGAAGCACCTCTCCCCGGCGATCGCCCGGATTTCCCGGATGGCGTCCATGGTCAGGTCGGAGGAGGTGGAGGTGTCGAAGAACACCGCCATCATGGTGGCGTTTTCGGTGTTGAACGCCTCGTAGAGCCTGTCGGGCAGCAGCTCCATGGGGACGGAGATGTCCATGAGGCTGTCATACCACAGCACGGTGTCCACATGGTCCACCCGCTCCACCTGCTTTTTCAGGGCGGCGGCGTCCCTGGTGGGCATATCCTCCAGGATGAGGAAGGAGAAGGCCCCCTTGTGGAAGTCGTCCAGCAGCTCGTTCTGGCCGGTGACGGTGTCCATATCCTCGGGTAAATAGTTCAGCATATCGTAGTTGACCCTTGTGGCCGCCATCCCCAGCACCGAGGGGATCATGAGCAGCAGGGCCAGGATCAGGATGGGGATGCGGCATTTGACCACCGCTTTGGAGAATTTCATACAGCATACGTCCTTTCGATTGGTTGAGCTTCCCCGCCCCTGCGGGGCGGGGAAGCCCTTGGTTGGTTATTCGTCCTCCACCTCGAAGGCGGTGACCTCAATGATGTCGGGCTGCTGGTGGTTCACGATCTTTACCGTGCTCACCGCCACGCACAGGTTCAGGATGCCCTCCGCCAGCAGGGCCGCCCCCAGCAGAATGGTGAGCACCCGCGCGCTGTCCCAGGGGCGGAACACCAGGGCCAGGCCCACCGCTCCGGCGGCAATGGCCAGCGCCAGCGTCAGCCACCAGGCGGAGATGCCGAAGCGCTTGGCGTCCACGGCGATCTGCACCTTGTAGAGGCCGTCGGTGAGGACAACGATACCCAGGGCAGTGAAGATAAAGTCCAGCACACCCGCGGGCCGGAGCAGCACCAGAATCCCCAGGGCCATGAGCAGCAGCCCGAAACCCAGGTCGTACTGGAAGGCCAGCCGGTACAAATCCCGAGAGCAGTAGCCCACCAGCTTGACGGCGCCAAACAAAATCATGGCCACCCCCAGCGCCCGGCCGATGACCGCGGCGGACAGGCCGGGGTTGGCGATACAGGCGATCCCGGCGGCACAGAACACCAGGGACATGACGATGTAGCCGGTTTTCGCCACCCACATGGGGAGCGTTGAACGGTTTTTCATACGTTACACCTCCTGTCGGTTTTGTGTTTCCCTTGTGTGATTGTGAGTATAGCAGAGGGGCGGGGGGCTTACCATGGGCAGAAAAATCCCCCGTGCCCAAAAACCGGGCACGGGGGCAAGGCTGTCTGAAATTTGGGCACGGGACGGGCCTGTGCCTAAAACCGGGCGCGGACCCGCCCCGTGTCGGGGGCGTATCGTTCAGCGTTCCAAGCGCTCCAGGCCGCTTTTCTGCAGCGCGCACACCCGGCGGAAATAGCCGGCGATATCCTCCTTCATGCCGCCGTTGAGCCAGTCGATCACCGAGCCGAAGCAGGCGCACTTGTGCAGCCGGGTGAGGGCGTCCAGGTCTGCCGGGGCGATGTCCTTCCCGGCAAACTCCGCCTTTAAGTAGGTGGACACGATGTACCCGCAGCCGTCCATGAGATGCCGCTCGAACACGTCCCGGCTCAGGGAGTTGTAGATGTGGTAGATGGCCCGCTTGTTCTCCATCACCAGCTCAATCACCGCGTCGGCGCACTCCTCCACTGACGAGATGGTGGGGTGCTTCTGGATCAGGCGCTGCACCTGCTCCCCCACCATCTCCTCCACCAGGGCGGGCAGGTCCTCGAAGTGGTAGTAGAAGGAGTTGCGGTTGATGCCGCAGTCCTCCACGATGTCCTTGACGGTAATCTGGTTCAGGGGCCGCTGGTTGAGCAGCTTCAAAAAGCTCTCTTTGATAGCCCTGCGGGTAAAGTTCGCCATGGCGCACCTCCGGGAACATGATCTGCCTATAGGCTACAGGGCCGGGCGGGAAAAGTCAAGAGGGTTCTCCCGCGGAAGCAGGTGCGGCGGACAGCCTATCCGCCGGCCCCATCCTCCTTCCGCCCGCCCGCCTCCTGGGGCGGGGGGTCCGCAAACCGAGCGCTGTACTCCTTGATCAGCCCCTGGCTGTCCCGCTTTTTCAGCAGGTAGAAAATCAGGCGGCGGGCAATGTCATAAATCACCGCAAACAGCGGCACCCCCACGATCATCCCGAAAAACCCCCACAGCCCGCCGAACAGCAGGATGGCAAACAGCACCCAGAAGCTGGACAGCCCGGTGGAGTTCCCCAAAATCTTTGGGCCGATGATGTTCCCGTCCACCTGCTGGAGGATTACAATGAAGATGATGAAAGACAGGCAGTGAAGGGGATTTTCCAGCAGCAGGAGCACCGCGCAGGGGATCGCGCCGATAAAGGGCCCGAAGAAGGGGATCACGTTGGTCACCCCCACCACCACACTGACCAGCAGGGCGGACTGAAAGCCCATGAGGGCGGTGACCGCAAAGCAGATCACGCCGATAATGGCGGAGTCCAGCAGCTTTCCAATGAGAAAGCCGCTGAACATCTGGTCGGCGTAGCGCACCTCCTCCTCGATGAGTCCGGCCCACTTGGCCGGGAAAATCCCGTGGAGCGCCAGCTTGGCCTGGGCGGCAAAGCGCTTGCGGCCCGCCAGCAGGTAGACGGACACAATCAGCCCCAGCAGCAGGTTTTTCAGCAGGGCCACCGCCCCCGCCAGCTGCCCGCCCAGCCCGGTGAGCAGGGTTTGGGCGGTAGGCAGCAGGTCGGTCTGCATCCAGCTGTTCAGCCGCTCCACCGTATAGGAGGAGAGGGAGTCCCAGTATACCTGCAGCTCCGGCTGGTTTTTCAGCACCGTGTGGAGCCAGTTGTTGGCGGCCACTAGCTGGCCGGGCAGGGCACTGACAATCTCAATCACGCTCCAGCACACCTGGGGCACCACCAGCAGCAGCAGGGCGCACAGCACCAGCACCGCCGCCAGCAGGGTCAGCAGGATGGACAGGGCGCGGGCCAGCTTGGCGCTGCGCCTCTTCTCCCGGGGGAGCAGGGCCAGCAGTCTGCCCTCAAACCAGCCGCACGCCGGGGAGAGCAGATAGGCCAGCACGCCGCCGAAGAGGAAGGGGGACAGGATGCCCAGAACCCCCCGCACGGCCGCCGCCATGGCGGAAAAGCGGTAGAGCACAAAGAAGCACAGCAGGCCGGCGGCAATCACCGCCACGCCGGTGAGCCACAGCTTTACATACCTGGCATTTCCTTTTTTCACGCTAACCCGCTCCCCTTTTCCCATTTCCGGCCTGTTTCCGCCGGCGCGCCGCTCTTCGCCTTGTACTCCTCTCCCCAGTCCTCCAGGGCGTTCAGCACCGGCTTCAGGCTGTACCCCAGCTCCGTCAGCGTATACTCCACCCGGGGCGGCACCTCCGGATAAACCGTCCGAATCAGCAGGCCGCTCTCCTCCATCTGCCGCAGCTGGGCGGTGAGCACTTTCTGGCTCACGCTGCCGATGGATTTCTTCAATTCCCCAAACCGCCTTGTCCCCGGCAGCAGGTCCCGGATGATGAGCACCTTCCACTTGTCGCTGATAAGGGTCAGCGTCGTCTCCACCGGGCAGGCGGGCAGCACTTTTGCCTCCATATCTGACATCCTCCTGTCTTTCTGGTTTCCAGGCCGCCGTACCCCCTTATTTTACCGTACCGCCCGCGGCGCAGTCAAGGCAGAAAAAATTTTCCCCTCCGGCAAAAAGCCGGAACCCCTTGAAATCACATAATCGTTTCCTCCCGGTAACCGTCCAATCGTTACCTTCCGGTGACTAACCCACAATATTGTGCGTACTTTTCAAATGGTTTCAGGCGCTGTATGATGCAGGTACAGCAACGAGGAGCACTCCCGCTGCAAAAAAACACATGGAGGTACACATGATGAACAAGAAGGATTTTACCGCTGTCAAGCTGGAGCAGGGCGAAATGCACATCTACGACTTCGGCAGCATGAAGCTCCACGCCTACCAGACCGGCGACCCGCTGGCGGACGAAGTGTTTCTGGTGGAGAAAGCCGGTCAGTTTGTGGCCATCGAATCCCCCTGCTTCACCGCCAGCGTGGCTGCGCTGAACAAGTATCTGGCCGGCCGGGAGGTGGCCGGCGTGCTGGTGGCCTATCACGGCGCGGGTGCCGGCTTCCTGCCTGACGTTCCCAAATACGCCACCGCCAACGCGGCAGAGTATACCCGTCAGGGCGGCGGCAAAGCCCTGATCGACCAGTTCACCGCCGTCTTTGGCAGCTCCTTTGACAGTTCCATCCACCCCATCACCCACACCCTCGCCGAGGGGGAGGCGGTCATCGGCGGCATCCGGTTCGTCATCCATCAGACAGCAGAAGCCTTTGACGTGGAGATCCCCGAGATCAACGCAGTCTACACCCATATGCTGGGCCACGACTGCCACTCCATTGTGGCCGGGGCTGGTCACGCCGACGCCGTCATCGCCCAGCTGCGGGGCTATATCCAAAACGGCTACGATCTGATCCTCACCTCCCACTACACCCCGGAGGATTTGAAAGACGCGCAGACCAAGATCCACTACCTGGAGGAGTTGAAGGCCATCGCCGCCTCCTGCGCCGATGGGGCTTCCTTCAAGGCTGCAGTTCAGAAGCGGTATCCGGCCTACAGCGGAGAAAACTACCTGGACATGACCGCCGGATTTTTCTTCAGCTGATTTCGCGCGGGGCCCTCCCCGGCCAAGTCCGGGGAAGGGCCCCCCTTGGGAGGGAATGAGATGGATCGCTTGACGGTGATTCGCGCTTTAAACGATATGCTGCTGGCGGAAATGCCCCAATACCAACCGCAGGCGCGGGAATTTTCTCGGGACGCGGCCAGCCAGCGGAGACTTCTCCGCAGTCTGATGAACGTCCGCCCTCCCATGCCGCTGGGCCGGGAATTTCTCGCGATGCAGGACGGGCTTCTATCCGCCGAACGGGACGGTAAGGGCGTTGTGGACGGCGCGGCGCTGCCCGCTGTCGGCACCCACCCGCGCCTCGCCCTCTGGAGAGGGGATATCACCCGGCTGAGGGTGGACGCCATCGTCAACGCCGCCAACAGCGCCCTGCTGGGCTGCTTCCATCCCTGCCACGGCTGCATCGACAACGCCATCCATTCGGCGGCGGGCCTCCAGCTCCGGGAGGAGTGCGGCCAAATCATGAGGGCTCAGGGCCGCCCGGAGCCCACCGGCCGGGCCAGGCTGACAAAGGGGTATAACCTCCCCGCCCGGTACGTCCTGCACACCGTGGGCCCCATTGTCCAGGGCCCCGTCTCCCGGCGGGACCGGGAGCAGTTGGCGGCCTGCTACCGCTCCTGCCTGGAGCTGGCGGCGGAACACAATCTGGAGTGCGTGGCGTTCTGCTGTATCTCCACCGGGGAATTTCACTTTCCCAATCAGGAGGCCGCCGAAATTGCGGTCAGAACCGTCACGGAATTCCTCCGGCGGAATACGTCCATGAAGAAGGTGATTTTCAATGTTTTCAAGGATATTGACGAGGAAATCTACCGAACGCTTCTTGCGTGATTGCACGAACACAGAAGAAAGGAGCAAATGAGTATGGATCAGGCAGCACAAATCAAAGAGTTGGTGCTTCGCTATGCAAAGGCGGTCCAAACACAGGATAAGGCGGAGTTTTGCGGTTTGTGGGCGGAAAACCCGGACTGCACGCTTGTCGCCCTCGCGTCACAGTACCGGGGTGTGGACGCCATCTACCGGGATTTCCTGCTGGGCCGGATACAGGCATCCTATCAAACAATCAAGCTCGTCCCAGAGTCTATTGACATTCGCATGCTCCGTGGCGGCCTTGCCATAACCGTATTTCAATACCACACGGAATGTGTCCGTCGTGAAGATGGCGCGGATTACGGAATACGGGGGCTGGAAACACAGGTGGCAGTACAGATGGGCGGCAGGTGGAAGCTGCAGCATATACACTATTCCAAATAGCTCCGCACAAACAAAGGTGATTGTTAAATGTTTTCAAATATATTGACAAGACAATCAGCCGCCGAATGCTCGGCGCAGATCGAACGGCTGAAACAGGCCCTTGAGCGCGCGGACGCGGTGGTGGCTGGCGCGGGGGCCGGCCTGTCCGCCGCGGCGGGGCTGACCTATTCCGGGGAGCGGTTCCAGCGGAATTTCGGGGACTTCCGGGAAAAGTACGGCATCCGGGATATGTACTCCGGGGGCTTTTATCCCTTTGAAACACCGGAGGAATACTGGGCGTGGTGGAGCCGCCACATCATGGTGAACCGTTACGAGCGCGCCCCGAAGCCGGTCTATGACAGCCTGCTGAAGCTGCTGGAGGGCAAGGACTATTTTGTGCTGACCACAAACGTGGACCACCAATTTCAGCTTGCGGGCTTTGATAAGAGGCGGCTCTTCTACACCCAGGGGGACTACGGCCTGTGGCAATGCTCCCAGCCTTGTCACCAGGGGACTTACGATAACGAAACTGTTGTGCGCCGGATGTTCGCAGAACAGCGGAACATGAAAGTGCCGCCGGAACTTATCCCCCGCTGTCCTGTCTGCGGCAGGCCCATGTCCATGAATCTGCGGGCGGACGGCACCTTTGTGCAGGACGAGGGCTGGTATCAGGCCCGGGCGCGGTATCAGGAGTTCCTCCGGCGGCACAGCGGGCTGCGGGTGGTCTTTCTGGAGCTGGGCGTGGGATACAACACCCCGGCCATCATAAAATTCCCCTTCTGGCGGATGACGGCCGGCAGCCCCGGCGCCGTCTACGCCTGTGTCAACAGCGGCCAGGCCGCCTGCCCGGAGGAGCTCCGGGACAGGTCGGTCTGTATAAACAGCGGGATTGAGGAGGCGCTGGCCGCACTGGCGCGGTAAGGGGATGCCATGCAACAAATCTCCATCTTTGTGGTACACTAAGCGGTATCTATCACAAGGGGAGATTGAAATGAGGCAACAGCAGTTGAACACCCGCGGCTTTGACGCCTACCGAACCCACCTGCTCCGGGAGGAGCGCGCCCCGTCCACCATCGCAAACTACCTGCGGGCCATCCAGGCCTTCTCCGCGTGGCTGGACGGCAGGGCTGTCACAAAGGAACTGGCCGCCGCCTGGAAGGAGCACCTTCTGGCCCGGGGTCAGGCCCCCGTCACGGTGAACGCGAAGCTGTCCGCCCTGAACGGCTTCCTTCGCTTTTCCGGCCTGGACGGCTGCCGGGTGAAGCTGCTGAAGCTCCAAAGGCGCGCCTTCCGGGACGGCAGCAGGGAGCTCACCCGGGACGAGTACCAGCGCCTGCTGGACGCCGCGCGGAGCCGGGGCCAGGAGCGGCTGGAGCTGCTGCTGGAGACCATCTGCGCCACCGGCATCCGGGTGTCCGAGGCGCGGTATATCACCGTGGAGGCCGCCCGGAGGGGCCGCGCGGACGTGTCCCTCAAGGGCAAGGTCCGCACCATTCTGCTGCCGGGCAAGCTGTGCCGCAAGCTGCTCAAATACGCCAAAAAACGCAAAACCGCCGCCGGCGAGATCTTTCTCACCCGCGGCGGCAGAGGACTGTCCCGCCGTCAGATCTGGCGGGAGATGAAGGGCCTGTGCGGGCAGGCCGGGGTGGAGCCCTCCAAGGTGTTCCCCCACAACCTGCGCCACCTGTTCGCCACGGCGTTCTACCGCGCCACCCGCGACATCGCAAGGCTGGCCGACGTGCTGGGCCACAGCTCCATCGAGACCACCCGCATCTACCTGCTCGCCACCGGCGCCGAGCACGCCCGGCAGCTGGAACGCCTGGGGCTGGTCAGTTAGCTGGCATTGTGTACAAAATACATATTTTGTCTCCTCAGACGCTAGCTGGCCCTGCCACATGGCCTGTTGTGCGCTCTGTATTGCGTTTGTTGCATTGTACCACAAAATTCCGCAGGAAGAAATACTTTTTTTAATCGTAAGGTAAAAAACCGGGCATGAAAACCAAGCGCCTCAAGGCACACCTGTTTTGCGGCGCCTAGTTTTCATGCCCTTTTGTTTATTTGATGCCGCTCAAAAACAGCCGATTCCGCCCCCTGTATACAAAATATGTATTTTGTACACAGGGGGTTCTTTATGAAAAGCTTGAGAGAAAGACCAGCTCCGGCCAGTGGGGCCGCCCCCGGCCAGCCATATGCCGAAGCAGGGGGCGGGGACGCTTCGCAGCAGACCCTGTACGTCACTTTTTTGGGGCGGTTCACCCTGTCCGGCGCTGCTCCAGACACATTGGTCGCCACGGCCCCGGGCCGGTCGTCCCGCCGGCTCTGGGCCTTTCTGCAATACCTGTGCGCATTCCATCAGAAAGAGACAACCCAAGAGGAGCTGATCGACGCCCTCTGGGGTGAGACAGAAGTGGCGGACCCGGTGGGCGCGCTGAAAACCATTCTCCACCGGGCCCGCGCCCTGCTGGAGCGGCTGGGTTTTCCGGACGGGAAAAAAGTGCTGCTGTACCGCCGGGGGCGGTACTTCTGGTCCCCCAATGTGGAGCTGCGGCTGGATACGGAGGAGCTGGACCGGCTGTACGCGGGGTTCTCCACCGCGCCGGGGGAAGTACTTCCAGAGGTGCTGGAGTTTCTGCCCAAATATGAGGGAGACTTTCTCCCGGACCTGGTGGAGGATTCCTGGGCACTGTCCCTGCGTACATTCTACCACACAAGATATCTTCACCTTGCCTGGGGCGCAGCCAAGCTGCTCCAGAGCCGGGGCCGGCTGGACGAGGCGATCGGCGTCTGCCGGACGGCCACCACGCTGGACCCCTACGATGAGCGCTGCCAGCTGCTCCTGATCCGTCTGCTCCACAGCTCCGGCGCGGTTCAGGCCGCCCTGCGGCATTACAGCGCCGTGTCCGGGCTGTACATGGACCAGCTCGGGGTATCCCCGTCGTCGGAGATGCTGGCGCTCTACCAGGAGATTTCCAGGGCGGGAGACAGCGAGCGGCTGGAATTAAGCGCCATTCAGGCGCTGCTGCTGGAGCGGGGTGACATACGGGGGCCGTTTTTCTGCGAATACGCGGTATTTCAGGACATTTACCGCCTTGTCGCCCGGTCTATGGCCCGGTCTGGGGCGGAGGCCCAGCTCGTCCTGCTCACCATTAACGAGCGCGGCGGCGGGCCCTTAGACCCCAGGCAGCGGAGCGCCGCCATGGAGACGCTACGCGCCGCCGGTCTGTCCCTGCTCCGCCCCGGAGACGTGGCCGCGCGGACCGGCCCCGGCCAGATGCTGCTCCTGCTGCCCGCCACCAGCAGGGAGCGTGCCGGGGCCGCCCTGGGGCGTATTCTGGACGCATTCGGGCATACGCCGGTGGGGATGAGCGTACAGATCCAGACCGATCTGCTGCCCGTCCTGCCTACGCACAGGAACACCCCGGAACATAAAGGAGGTAAACAGCATGGTTAGGCAAATAAAGGCCGGGGCGGACTGCCTGCTGGAACACTACGTGCTGGCGGTTATGCTGCTGGCTGTGGTAGCGTTCACCGTGGGCGGCGTGGGCAGCCCGGACGCCGTCGGCACCACCAGCCTGATCCTGTGCGCCACGGGGCTCTCCCGCCGGGAGGCCGAGGTTGACCTGCGGATTTTGTGCCCCCTGGCCGCATATCTGGCGCTGGGGCATATCTCGTCCTATGTCACCTACGGCCATTTCACCGGCGGCTTCACCGCCACTCAGTCCGCCCTGTTTGTGCTCTATCTGCTCATGGCCTGTCTGGACGCCGGGGAACAGCTCCTGTTCCGGCGCCTGTGCGTGCTGTGGGCGGGCTGTGTCGCCGCCCACGGCCTGGTGCAGTTTCTCCGCAAAGCCCTGGGCGGAGGGGCGGGACGGCTGGGGGGACTGCTGGGCAACCCCAATGCCTTGGGTATCTTCCTGGTGGTGGCCTGGTTCGGCCTGACAGCCTGGGCACCCGGCGAGGACGAACCGGGCCCTCTGCCCGCCCTGCTGCGCCGCCTGGAACCGCTGCTGCTCACCGCGCTGGCCCTCACCCTGTCCATGGGCAGCTTCGTCGCCCTGGCGGCGGGGATGGCTTTTATGGCCGCGGACTGGCTGCGCCGGGAGGGCTGGCGGGCGGCGCTGGCCCGGACCTGCCGGATGCTGGCCAAGGCGGCGCTGGCCATGGGCCTGGGGGTGCTGATGTACTTTACCGCGCGGCGCACCGGCATCCCCTGGTTCTGTCTGGTCCTGGCGGCCTACCTGCTGGCCCTCATGGCCATGTGGCCGCAGTTCCACCGGTTTTTGCAGGATTTGCCCCAGGCCGCCATGGCTATGACCGCTTTCGGCGCACTGGTGGCCGCCGCCACCGTTTTCATCCGCCCCAGCTCCATCGCCACCTTTGCCGAGCGGCTGGACATGATGCGCAACGGCCTGAGCTACCTGCTGGATGATCCCCTGCTGGGGGTGGGGCCGTACCAGTGGCGGCTGCTCAATCTGGCGGACGCCGACACCTACTACAACACCTGGCATATCCACAACGCCCTGCTCCATGTGGGAGTGGAGCTGGGCCTCCCCGCCCTGGCCGCGCTGGTGATCGCGGCGGCGCGCGCCTATCAGAAGAGGGGGCGCAACCGGGCGGGTTTCACCGCCTTTCTGGTTCACAACCTGATGGACACCAGCTTTTTCTACCTGGGCGGCACCGCCCTCCTGCTGGCCACCACCGGAGAGCCTAACCGGGGCGGCACGCGGCTGAGCACATCGGCAGTCCGGGCGCTGTTCGCCGTGTTCGGCATCCAGTTCGCCTACCACATCTGCGTGTGGCGGGCTCTGTCTTGAAGGGGGAACGCTTCATGAGGGAAAAATTTCAGGAGCACCGGGCCGTCTGGTTGCTGCTGGCCGCGTTCTGCGCCGCCGCCTGCGTCGTCCTGCTCAACTGGCGCAGCACCGTCCGGGGCCTCCCCGACACCGTGGGCCGCGCCCTCACCCAGCAGGAGCTGGCCGGCGTGCTCGGCCGGAACAGCCCGCTGGCCAGTTACGTCCTCCTCAGCCCCAACGCCACCTTTCCCCGGGAGCAGCCCATCCGCAAAATCACCATCCACCACATGGCGGGCGACATCCCCCTGGAACGGCTGGGCGAGGTGTTTGCCGAGGAGGACCGTCAGGCGTCGGCCAACTACGCCATTGACGGCACGGGGCGGATCGCCCTCTACGTGGAGGAGGCCAACCGGGCCTGGACCTCCAGCAGTCCGGAAAACGACCATCAGGCCGTCACCATTGAGGTGGCCAACGACCAGACCGGCGGGGAGTGGCACGTGAGTGGCGCAGCCTATGAGGCGCTGATCGAGCTGTGCGCGGACATCTGCCGCCGCAACGGCATTCCGGAGCTGGTCTATACCGGGGACGAGACGGGAAGCCTGACCATCCACAAGATGTTCAACCCGGACACCGAGTGCCCCGGCCCCTACCTTGAACACAGGATGCCGGACATCGCCGCGCAGGTCACCCACAGGCTGAAAGAAAGTGCCGGATAGCGGTACAAAGTTTTGGAAGTGTCACCTGTCTGTAACCTTTTGATGGTATGATAGGGATGTAAAGTACGGGTGGCCTCAAGAGCCACCAAAAAAGCTGTAGTGATGGAGATGATTTTTATGAATGTCAAACAAAGGCTGAAAAAGCTGCTGAAAAGCGCGCTGGTCTTTGCGATGGTGTTTGCGCTGGCAGGCACCACCCTGGCAAAGGCGTATGCCACCTACTTCCCGATTATTGTCCAGCACGTGTTCCTGGACGACGCGGAGAAGGCGAAACAGGAGGAGCAGGCAAAGCAGGAGGCCGAGGGTGTAAATACGGACGCCTCCGAGGAAAGCACAGAAAGCCCGAAGCCTTCGGTCAATCCTGAGGAACTTAAAAACCTTACCTCTACTCTTGAAATACAGATGAAGGGTGTCCATGACGGTTATCAATATCAAAATGGTGATTGGACGGCAACAGATGGCACCCACGGCGATCGCTTTAACAGTGATAGCAACAAGGAAGAGATAGAGGCCGCCAAAGAGGCTGGTAACTTCCAGGTGGATAACACTTATACAGAGACCTCTGGGGACAGTACCTATCGGTACTCAGACGTAACCGTAAAAACAGATGTCATCGTAGGGGACAATGATAAGGAGACCGGCATAGCGGAGGGCGAAGCTGCTATTGACACCGCCATGGATCGGCTGTTCAGCGGTGAGAACGATGAAGCTGCGCAGCTCCTGTCGGAGCTCCAGGCGGCCATGAACGACGGCACCCTGGCCCAGAAGTACGACGTGGAGCGCAAGCTGCTGGCCCTGTGCCAAAAGGAAGGGCTGGATGTGCCCACCGAGGAGGATCTCAATCAATTTTATCCGTATCAGTATGAGTATATCTATGACGAAGACGGAAACTGCGTAGGATCAGAAAAAGTATATGATTATTCCGATGCAAAAGGCAGAGCCCGAGCCAGTGAATACAAACTGAACTTCCTCACCGGCTTCACCGCCAAGTTCCGGCAGACCTGTGAGGCGATGGCAAAGGATATGCCCGGAGCCGCCACCCTGGAGCTTGTGGAGCTGGATTCCCAGGACACCTCGGAAGCGGCCCAGACCATTGAGAACTCACTGGCGGAGAACCCCGGCGTCACCAGTGAGCAGGCTGCGGCAGCGGCGGAAGTGGTGGCCGATATGCTGGAGGTAGTCGACTCCTGGTCAAAAACGGCTAGCAACCTTACAGTAAAGGGAACTAACGTCGGTTTAGGTGGTGGCGGTACTTCTACCGGCTTCCGCGAAACAACCGAATATATGGGCAACGCTGAAATTGACGAGGCCAGCAAACAGGTGCTGCTGGACAACGGCTACAAGAGCTCCAGTCTGGAAATCCAGGTTGTGGTGCAGCTGTGGAAAGACAAGCTGGACAAAGATGGGAATCAAGTCCTTGATCGTTATGGACGGGTAGAGCAAGAGGCATACTCCAAAGTCTATGTTTCCCTGGATGGGGAAAACTGGACAGACGCGGATGAACCGAATGGTGAAGCTGTAGGCTCCGAGACAGTGTTCGCTTCGGGCAACGTAGAGCTGTGCACGTACACCTTCACCCATAGCCACAGAGAGACTGCGCCCCTGCGTCCCAATCCCGACAGGCCCACACCTGATCCCAAGCCCGATCCTGATCCCAAGCCCGATCCTGATCCCAAGCCCGATCCCGATCCCAAGCCTGATCCCGATCCCAAGCCTGATCCTGATCCCAAGCCCGACCCCGACCCGGTGAACCCCCCGGAGGAAATTCCCGACCCCGACGTGCCCCTGGCCGAGCCCGACCTCCCCGAGGAGCCCCCGGTAGAGGAGCCCCCTGCGGAGGAAGACCCCCCCGTGGAGGAGATTGAGGAGCCCGATGTGCCCCTGGCGGACATTCCGGAGACCGGAGATATCTCCGATCTGTGGTACGCCGGAGCCCTGCTGGCGGCGGCCGGTCTGCTGGCCCTGCTCTGCCAGGAGCACCGCAGCAAGAAAACCGCATAAACAAAAGGCCGGGGCCCTCTGACTCCGGCCTTTCCTTTTTGATTGGAGGACACCGCATTGAAGAAAAACGTGCGCATTGCGCTGACCGTCCTGCTGGCGCTGGCACTGGCCGGCATCCTGGCCTACATCGTCTACCGGGATATGGACCGCGCCGCGGGCGTGGAGACCTACGACCAGGCGGCGGCGCTGGCGGGGGTGCCGGACCTGGACCAACTTACCCCAGGCCCGGTCTCCACCTCGGAGCCTGTCCCCACCCAGGCCCCAACCCCAGCCCCCGGCGGGGACACCTCCACCGGCGCGCAGCCCGCCCCCGCCGAGACGCCCCAGCCAAAGCCGGCCGAGCCCCAACTGCCCGTTTTCGACGCCCTGGAGCACGTGGATCTGGAGGCCCTGCGGGCTTATAACCAGGAGGTGCTGGGTTGGATCGCCATCCCGGGCGTGCTGTCCTACCCCCTAATGCAGGGCCAGGACAACAGCTTTTACTTGAACCACACCTGGAACGGTTCCCGCAATTCGGTGGGTTCCGTCTTCATGGACTACCGCTGCCGGGGCGATATGGGGGATTTCAACACCGTGATCTATGCCCACCGCACCCGGCGGGGCGCCATGTTCGGCAGCCTGTCACACTACGCCGATCAGGGCTTCTGGGCGGCCCACCCGGATGTATATCTGGTGACGGACTCGGGCATCAGCCGCTACCGCATCTATGCGGCCTACGAGGCGGAACTGACCGGTTCCGCCTATTACCGGCAGTTCAGCACGGCGGAGGGCCGGGAAGCTTTTGTATCGGACGGCGTAAAGCGCTCGCGCGTCCATGCGGATGTGCTGCCCACAGCGGAGGACCGTTTCCTCACCCTGTCCACCTGCACGGGAAACGGACACGACACCCGCTGGGTGGTGCAGGCGGTACGCGCGGAGGACTAGTCCGGCCGCCGCGCTCCATTTGCCGTGTGCCAATCCGTGTGCAGTTTTCTTTCAAAATTATTACGCGTGCGCATGAGGCCTTCACGTGCCCGGAGTTTTCTAACCCGCGAAGCCGCTGCGGCAGTGGGAAAAACCGGGATGCCTTGCTCTGCAAGGCTTCTCGGTTTGGGTTCATGCGGTCAGAATTGATTTATTTCAAGTAACCGCCCCGTATCCCCGTCCCCCTTCGGTCCCGAATCCAGCGAAGCGAATCGGGAGCGAACGCGAAGAAATTCCCGCGAAAGCGCCCGTCAGCTTTCGTGGGGAAAGGGGCCGCAGCAGAATGAGCGAGCGGTGACTTTGAAAAAGCCGCCGCAAGCGATATGACGCTTGCGGCGGCGTGGCACAATGTGGCAAAATTGCTATTCGGGTTTCAATGTAATAGCCGCCCACAGGGCGGTCCCAACCGCGAGCCCAGCGTAGCGGGTCGCGGTTGGAAGCGAAGAAAATCCCGCCAGAGTGCAGTTTCCGGCGAAGCCGGAAACGGAACGGTGACGGGATTTTCAGAGCTGGTGGAGGCGAGGGGAGTCGAACCCCTGTCCGAAAGCACTTCCACAGGAACTTCTCCGAGCGCAGACGATCTTTTACATTCCCTCACCTAACCGTGGGTCGTCACACTGTCAGGCTTGGTAGAGTCATCATGCGTGGCACGGTCAACTCTTTCCGTACGCACGGGCACCACTGAGATGACGCCCCGGCCCGGCTCGTGGTCCTTCCGGGCGGGACGGCCGCGTTAAGCCGCGGCGAGAACTACGTTATCGTCGTTCTTTAATTTATAAGTTGCCCGTTTTTAGGATGTCAGGCGCATCCGCTCGCTATCCCTGCTTCGGCGCCCCCGTCGAAACCAGTACGCCCCCTCGTCGGCGCAAAGTCCGCTCACCTGCGCTTCCGCCTGCGGCGAAAGCTCCGTTCGCTCCCTTGCGCCTCCTCTCCAAACCACAGCCACTTCGTTGGGCTGCGGTTTGGGGCCGCCCTGCGGGCGGCTTTTCCCCACAAAGCCCGAGGAACGGCTTTGCGGGAGGATTTTAATGGGCGGCTTCGCCGCAGACTTCATTTATTTTCAGCCGTCCGCTTTGCCCTCCGGCGTGAAAAAGCTCTTTACACCTTCTCCGGCTCGGGGTACTCCACACCCTGGGTATCCACCGTCACCGTTTTCATCTTCTGGTCCTGCTTGGGCCTGTCATTCCAGTCCCGCCTGGCGCTGACGATGGCGTCCGCCGTGTCCATCCCCTCAATTACCTTTCCGAACGCGGCGTAGCCGCCGTCCAGGTGGGGCGCGTCGTCCACCATGATAAAGAACTGGCTGCCCGCCGAGTCGGGGTCCATGGCCCGCGCCATGGACAGCACGCCCCGGGTGTGGAGCAGGCCGTTTTTGACGCCGTTCTGGCTGAATTCGCCCTTGATGGAGTAGCCGGGGCCGCCGGTGCCCACGCCGTCCGGGTCGCCCCCCTGGATCATGAAGCCGGGGATCACCCGGTGGAAAGTCAGCCCGTCATAGAACCCGGACCGCACCAGGGAAATGAAATTGTTTACCGTATTGGGCGCGGTCTCCGGGTAAAGCTCCGCCCTCATCACGCCGCCGCCCTCCATCTCAATGGTGACAATGGGGTTGCTCATAGCCGTCATTCCTTTCTTCCTCAGCCCCGAAGGGGGATATTGTGTTCCGCCAGATACTGCATCAGCAGGGGCTGGTTCTGCATGACCTGTGTGAATTTGAACAGCACCTTTCCGTCCCGGCCGAAGAGCCTGGCCTGTCCGCCCAAGGCGGAGGGCAAGGCCACGTTGGCAATGTCAGAGGCGCGGAATTCGGCAGCCCTGTTGAAGGCGGTGTAGGCGCAAAGCCGGTCGCCGTCCACCTCCAGCCGCCAGTTTTTCCCCTGGAGGATCAGCACCACCGATATGGCCAGCAGCCAGACCCAGACAAGCGCCAGAAGGATGCCGGTGCCGCCCATCTCCTCCATGATCCCGACCATGACGCTCACCACCAGGAGGACGCCAAACAGCACAGCCATCACAACGCCCGTCACCAGCGTCCGCCTGGGCGCCCGGACGGTGAACTGCCGGGGAAGCTCCAGCCCGGTGGAGGCCGGCTGGGCCCAGCCTCTGGCCGCGCCGGCCACAGCGGGGTCAATCGGGGCGTTGGGGCGGTTCGCCACCTGTCCTGACTGGGTATACTGCCGGACATACTGCCGGCAGGAGGCCACGCCCAGCAGGCCAATCAGCAGGCCAATGATCAAATTGGGCAGAATCAAATGCAGGTTTTCCGAGTCTATGATGGAGAAAAAGGCCAGTTCCGCCACCGGGACGCCGTAGTAGCCCGCGGCAAGCTGCCACTCCTCATCGGTGCACAAAACGAACATATTGGAGGCGAAATCCGCCAGCACCAGGGCCGCGATGGAGCAGACCACCACCGCAGTCATGGCCAGGGGATAGGAGCGCCGGCCGTGGAGCTTGCCGTAGCCGAACGCGGCGGCCCAGCCGATCAGAAAGCCCAGGTAGCCAATGAAAAAGTTGGTAAACGTGCTGGCCAGAAACCAGGGCACGGCGCCCACAACCGCGCCCAGCAAAGCGCCCACAATGCCCAGAGCCGCGCTGCCCTTGGGAGTTTCCTCCAGCTCGGGGCCCCGGTAGACCGTCTCATGCTCCATCGTCAAGTCCTCCCCGTCTCTCTATATTCTTGTTTTTAATTGTATGTCAGCGGCGGGCCCGCATGGCCCGGTCCATCTCCCGCTTGGCATCCCGCTGGGCGGCGGCCTCCCGCTTGTCATAGAGCTTCTTGCCCCTGGCCAGCGCCAGCTCCACCTTCACCCTGGGCCCCGAGAAGTACAGCGACAGGGGGATAAGGGAATACCCGTCCTGCTGCACCTTGGCCTGGAGCTTGCGGATCTCCCGGTGGTGGAGCAGCAGCTTCCGGGTGCGCCGGGGGTCCTTGTTGAAGATGTTGCCCTTCTCATAGGGGGAGACGTGCATCCCGTAGAGGAACATCTCCCCGCCCTTCACCGCACAGAAAGAGTCCCGCAGGTTGACGGCCCCCAGCCGGATGGACTTGACCTCGGTGCCCGCCAGCTCGATGCCGGCCTCGTATTTGTCCTCAATGAAATAGTCGTGGAACGCCTTCCGGTTGGATGCGATCTGCTTGGCGGACTGCTTCGCCATGGGGCGTCCCTCCTTTGTACCGCCGTAGTATGACAGCATACCACATTGTCCGCTCGAATGCAAGGGAAAACCGCCCCCTCCCCACATTACAATTATGTTACAGCCCATTTCAAAATCCACTCTTGTTTTTGTCAAAGGAATAGCATATAATATCAGAGTTTCAAACCTGTGAGGGGAGGATGTCCCATGGATACGCGGCCCATCGGCGTGTTTGACTCCGGCCTGGGGGGGCTCACCGCCGTGCGGGAGCTGGCCCGGATCATGCCGGAGGAAGATCTGGTCTATTTCGGTGATACCGGCCGGGTGCCCTATGGAGGCCGGTCCAAGGACATTCTGGTGCGCTACGCCCGGCAGGATGTGGCCTTCCTGCGCACCTTCAACCCGAAAGCCGTCGTCATCGCCTGCGGCACCGTGTCCAGCACCGCGCTGGACGCGCTCCGGGAGGAAAACGGCGTTCCCATCTTCGGCGTGGTGGAGCCCGCCGCCCGCGCCGCCGCCCAGCTCACCCGGAACGGCCGGGTGGGGCTGATCGGGACCAAAGCCACCATCCGCTCCGGGGCCTATGAGCGGGCGCTGGCCCGGCTGAAGCCCGGGGTGGAGGTCACCGCCCGGGCCTGTCCCCTGCTGGTCTCTCTGGTGGAAAACGGCCGTTTTTCCCCCGGGGACATTGTGGCGGAAACCATTGTTTCCGAATACTTAGCCCCCGTCAAGGCGGCCGGGGCGGACACCCTGATCCTGGGCTGCACCCACTATCCCCTGATGCGGGCTGTCATCAGCGCCTGCATGGGCCCCGGCGTGTCCCTGGTGGATGTGGGGGAGCAGTGCGCCCGCTGGGTGAAGCAGCAGCTGGATTGGGACGGCCTGCGCAACGGCCGCCCCGGCGCGGGCCGGCGCCGCTATTATGTCAGCGACAGCGCCGGGGACTTCTCCGAACTGGCCTCCGTCTTCCTGGGGGAAAACGTGGCCGGCGAGGTGGAGCAAATCGACATCACCGCCTACTGACCCTGTCCGCGCCCGTGGGAAACGGTCTGGGCCGAAAGGAAAACCATGACAGAAAACGTAATCATATCCATCAAAGGCAAGCAGCTTTACGCCGAGAGCGGCCCGGAGGAGATGGAGCTGGTCACCTCCGGCACATTGAAGCGCAACGGCCGGGGGGGCTACACCGTCTCCTACCAGGAGACCGAGCTCACCGGGCTGGAGGGCACCACCACCCGGCTGCACATCGACGGCGGCAGGGTGACCCTGCTGCGGGAGGGGAACATCAACTCCCAGATGGTGTTTGAGGAGGGCAGGCGGCACCTGTCCATGTATGAGACGCCCTACGGCGCTTTGTCCATCGGGGTGAATACCAGGCGGATGCGCTCCACCCTGGGCGAAGCCGGGGGCGACCTGGAAATTGACTACGCCATTGAGATCGACAATCTGGTGGCGGGCCAGAACCTGTTCCGCATGAATGTGAAACGGAATCCCTCCCTTCCGCAGTAACGGCCGCGGCCCCGCAGAAAAAATTTTTTCCAGGGGTTGCAATCCCCTGCAAATCATGGTAAACTATTATCATGTATGGTAAGGAAGGAGTGAGGCGCGCGCCTCACTCTTTCTTTTGGAAGCGCGAGGACAGCCGCGCGGGCCAACCCGAACGCGGCAGCATTGGAAAGGAGCCTCAGCATGGCAAAGGTGACCGACGCGGTGGCCGAGCTGGCCCTGCCCATTGTGGAGCGGGCGGGCTGCACCCTGTGGGACGTGGAATATGTGAAAGAGGCCGGGGAGTGGTTCCTCCGGGTCTATATCGACCGGGAGGGCGGCGTGGACCTGGACTGCTGCGAGGCGGTGTCCCGCCCGCTGTCCGACGCGCTGGACGAGGCCGACCCCATCCAGGGCAGCTACACCTTCGAGGTGTCGTCCGCCGGACTGGGCCGGGCGCTGAAAAAGCCGGAGCATTTCGCCCGGTGCATGGGGCAGAACGTGGAGCTGAAGCTCTACCGCCCGGTGGACGGGAGCAGGGAGCGCACCGGCGTCCTCACCGGGTATGAGGACGGGGCCGTCAGCGTGGACGGCGTCCGTTTCGACAAAAAAGACGTGGCCCAGGTGCGGCTGCACGTCGAGTTTTGAAGGAGTGAAACGACATGGCCAAGAAAAAGATCGCCGCAAAGAGCACGGAGCTGGACGCCAAGGAATTTTTCGCCGCCATCTCCGATATTGAAAAGGACAAGGGCATTCCCAAGAGCTATATGCTGGAGAAGATCACCCAGGCGCTGGTGGCCGCCTACAAGCGGGACCACGAGGGCATCACCGACAACGTGGTGGTGGACGCCAACGAGGAAGCCGAGACCGTGCGTATGTTCGTCAAAAAGGATGTAGTGGAGCTGGTGGACAATCCCCACACCGAGATCAGCCTGGAGGACGCCCAGCGCGCCCTGCCCCGGGCCCAGCTGGGGGACGTGCTGCGCATTGAGATCAAGCCCAAGAATTTCGGCCGCATCGCCGCCCAGACCGCCCGCCAGGTCATCATCCAGGGGATGCGCGAGGCGGAGCGGGGCATGGTGTTCACCGAGTTCTCCTCCAAAGAGCACGAGATCCTCACCGGCACCGTCACCCGGGTGGACGACCGCAACGGCTCGGTGGCCATCCGCCTCACCTCCGGCTCTGAGTTTACCGACGCGTTCCTGTCCGCCGGGGAGCAGGTCAAGGGAGAAGTCATCCGGGAGGGCGACCGGGTCCGGGTGTATGTGGTGGAGGTCCGTCAGGCCACCCGCGGGCCCCAGGTGCTCATCTCCCGCACCCATCCGGGGCTGGTCCGGCGCCTTTTTGAGCTGGAGGTGCCGGAAATCTATGACGGCACGGTGGAGGTCATGTCCATCGCCCGGGAGGCGGGCAGCCGCACCAAGCTGGCCGTATGGAGCGAGGACGAAAACGTGGACCCCATCGGCGCCTGCGTGGGCCCCCGGGGCCAGCGGGTGAACGCCGTGGTGGAGGAGCTGCGGGGGGAGAAGGTGGACATCATCAAGTACTCCGACGACCCCAGCCAGTACGTGGCCGCCGCCCTAGCCCCCGCCGACGTCATCAGCGTCACCGAGCTGGAGGCCGGCAAGAGCTGCCGGGTCGTGGTGCCGGACGACCAGCTGTCCCTGGCCATCGGCAAGGAGGGGCAGAACGCCCGGCTGGCCGCCCGGCTCACGGGCTATAAGATTGACATCCGCCCCGCCAGCGCCCCCGAGCCCCCGGAGGAGGAGCCCGCAGACGCGAAAGCGGACGAGGAAGATATTGAGGTCGTCGAATAATAAAGCGCATTCGGAGACAGCAATCCCCCGCCCTTGACCTTAAGGCCCCTTTTGAAAGGGGCTGGCACGGCGCAAGCCGTGACTGGGGATTGTCACATAATTGATCCACCCCAAAGGAGGGACACACCATGCCCAAAAAAATACCCATGCGCCAATGCCTCGGCTGCCGGGAGATGAAGCCCAAGCCGGAGCTGATCCGGGTGGTGCGCTCCCCCGAGGGGGAATTGTCGCTGGATTTCCGGGGAAAGAAGCCGGGCCGGGGGGCCTACCTCTGCCCCGCCCCCGCCTGTCTGGCCCGGGCCAAAAAGGGCCGCGCCATTGAGCGGGCCCTGTCTGTCCAGGTCTCCCCGGAGATGTGGGAAGCGCTGGAGGCGCAGATGAGAGTGGGTGACGGCGGTGACTGACAGCGCCCTGTCCCTGCTGGGGCTGGCGCGGCGGGGCAATCACCTCGCCGCAGGGGAGGCCCCGGTGGAGGAAGCCTGTAAAACCCGGCGGGCGCGGCTGGTCCTGTCTGCCGCGGACGCGGCCCAGAACAGCGCCGACCGCGCCATGCGCTGGGCGGGGGCGGCCGGGGCGCCATGGGTCCGCGTCCCCTGGGACAAGGAAGCCCTGGGGAGTGCCCTGGGGCGGGGCACCTGTGCCACAGCCGCCCTCACCGACCAGGGGCTGGCAGGCGCGCTGGCGGAAAAGCTGGCCGCCAGGGACAGCGGGCTGCGCCCCAGCCTGGAACCCCTGCTGGACGAGAAAAAGAAACCGCGGGCCGTCAAGAAGCCCGCTCCACGTGAATCATAGGAGGTGGCCTGTTTGAGCCTTGCGAAACTGAACGCCCGGGATGTGGCCAAGGATTTTGGGATGCAAGCCAAAGCCATTACTGCGATCCTGACCGAGCACACAAAGGGGGCCGTATCCCCCACCAAAATCCTCACTGACCGGGAGCTGTCCATCATTTTTGAGTACCTGACCCAGCACAACCAGGTGGACTCCATCGAGTCCATCTATGCCGACGTATACCATGAACCCGCCAAGCCCGCCGCCCCGGCGGCCAAGGGGGAGCAGAAGGGCTCCCCCCAGAAGGAGGGCAAACCCGCCCCCGCCCCGGCCCAGGGGAAAAACGCCCCCGCCCCCGGGCAGAAGGAGCAGACCAAGCCCGCCGCCCCGGCCAAGCCCGTGGGCCGCGCTCCGGAGAAGAAAGTGGTGGACACCCGCAAAGGCGGCGGCCCCAACCTGGAGAAGTACGACCAGCGGCTGGAGGACCTGGCCCCCGACAAGGCCAACCGGATGCAGACCGGCAAGCAGAAGTTCCAGAACCGGGGGGGCAAGAACCGGGGCCAGGGCTTCGGCAACAAGCGCCGCCAGGAGGAGCAGGACCGGATGCGCCGCCTCCAGCTGGAGATCGCCAAAAAGACCCCCCTCACCGTGAAAATCCCCGATGAGATCGGCGTGGGCGAGCTGGCCTCCCGGATGAAGAAGACCGGGGCCGAGGTGGTCAAGTGCCTGATCCGCAACGGGGTGATGGCCTCCCTCAGCGACATCATCGACTACGACACCGCCGCCCTCGTCGCCATGGAGCTGGGCTGCAAGGTGGAGAAGGAAGTCATTGTCACCATCGAGGAGCGGCTCATCGACACCGCCGAGGACAAAGAGGAGGACCTCCAGTCCCGGGCCCCCGTGGTGGTGGTCATGGGCCACGTGGACCACGGCAAGACCTCCCTGCTGGACCACATCCGGAACGCCAACGTGGTTTCCGGAGAGGCCGGCGGCATCACCCAGCACATCGGCGCCTACCAGGTGCTGGTGAACGGCAAGCCCATCACCTTCCTGGACACGCCGGGCCACGAGGCCTTCACCGCCATGCGCGCCCGGGGCGCCATGGTCACCGACATCGCCATCCTGGTGGTGGCCGCCGACGATGGCATCATGCCCCAGACCGTGGAGTCCATCAACCACGCCAAGGCCGCCGAGATCCCCATCATCGTGGCCATCAACAAAATGGATAAGCCCGAGGCCAACCCCGAGCGGATCAAGCAGCAGCTCACCGAATACGAGCTGGTGCCCGAGGAGTGGGGCGGCGAGACCATCATCTGCCCCATCTCCGCCAAGACGGGCATGGGCATCGACAATCTGCTGGAGATGGTCACCCTCACCGCCGAGATGCGGGAGCTGAAGGCCAACCCCAACCGTACCGCCCACGGCGCGGTGATCGAGGCGCGGCTGGACAAGGGCCGGGGCCCGGTGGCCACCCTGCTGGTGCAGAACGGCACGCTGAAGCAGGGCGACGTGATCATCGCCGGCATGGCGGTGGGCCGCGTCCGGGCCATGACGGACTACAAGGGCAACAAGGTCACCGAGGCGGGCCCCTCCGTCCCCGTGGAGATCATCGGCATGGGCGAGGTGCCCGGGGCTGGCGACGACTTCCACGCCGTGGCCGACGAGCGCATGGCCCGGGAGCTGGTGGAGCAGCGCAAGAGCGAGATGAAGAACGCCACCACCGGCGCCGCCAAGCAGAAGGTGTCCCTGGAGGAGCTGTTCAGCCAGATTCAGGCGGGCGAGATGAAGGACCTGAACATCATCGTCAAGGCGGATGTGCAGGGCTCCGCCGAGGCAGTGAAGGCCAGCCTGGAGAAAATCTCCAACGAGGAGGTGCGGGTGCGGGTCATCCACTGCGCCGTGGGCGCCATCAACGAGTCCGACGTGATGCTGGCCACCACCTCCAACGCCATCATCGTGGGCTTTAACGTCCGCCCGGACAAAAACGCCGCCGACTCCGCCGGGCGCAATAAGGTGGATATGCGGATGTACCGCGTCATTTACGACTGCATCAACGAGATCGAGTCCGCCATGAAGGGGATGCTGGCCCCCAAGTTCAAGGAAGTGGCCCTGGGTCAGGCCGAGGTGCGCCAGGTGTACAAGATCACCGGGGTGGGCTTCGTGGCCGGGTGCTACGTCACCGACGGCAAGGTGGCCCGGAACGCCCAAATCCGTCTCGTCCGGGACGGCATCGTCATCCACGAGGGCGTGATGAACTCCCTCCAGCGCTTCAAGGACAGCGTGAAGGAGGTCGCCCGGGGTTACGAGTGCGGCATCGGGATTGAGAAGTACAGCGACATCAAGGAGGGCGACGTGATTGAGGCCTTCGTGATGGAACAAATAGAGGTATGATGCCGCACGAGTACCCCGCGCAGCGGGGCGCGCCGAATGGCGCGTAAAATCGGAGCCGCAGGCAGAGATTTGCGCAGGCGGAATTCATTTCCGCCGAGCATTGTAAAATTCGGGGTCCCCGCAAAATCGGAGATTTTGTGGGGTGTGCGGCATCGGGATTGAGAAGTACAGTGATATCAAGGAGGGCGACGTGATCGAGGCCTTCGTGATGGAACAGATTGAGGTGTAACGACGCAGGGGCGGGCGGTTTCGCCCGCCCCGTTTTAATGCAGGACAATCCCCCGCCTTCGCTCCGCTCAGGCACCCCCTTTCAAAAGGGGGCTTAGGGGCCGCGTTACAGATATCGTTCCGATAGGACGAAAGGCCCCTTTGGAAAGGGGCTGTCGCCGCCGCAGGCGGTGACTGGGGATTGCGAAAGAAGGCAGCGGTTATCATGGAAATATTACCTCGCAACAAAAAACTCCGTTCCCGTTCTACGCAGATGCGCAGCGAACCGACTCCCCAGGAGCGGCATCTGTGGTATGATTTTTTGCGCGCAGCTCGGCCGCAATGGAACCGCCAGCGTATTATCGGCAGCTATATCGTAGACTTTTATTGCGCCAAGGCAAGGCTGGTAATTGAACTGGACGGAGGCCAGCATTACGATGAATCGGGCCTGATTGAATATGACAGGATTCGTACAGAGTATTTGGAAGCCCTTGGCTTGAATGTGCTGCGATTTACAAACCCGGAGGTTGACCACAATTTTCAGGCCGTCTGTCAAAAAATTCAAGTGGAGACAGAACGACTGTTGAAAAAGCCTTTTCAGAAGAATGGGGAATGCCTATGAGCTGCGTCTATCTGCTGGCGGCGGATAAGGAGCTGCCTTTTGTCAACTGCCAGGAATTTCGGACAAAAACCGTCCATAAAGTCGACGTCGGTATGGAGGCCGGCTTCAAGCTGGAGCCCCATCGGTATTACCGGCAGGCTGTGGATGAACTGGGCTATCCCATGAAACACTATCAATATGAGCTATCCCTGGAAGCGGACGAACAGGACTTGGACAGCCTCAAGAAGTACCTTGCCCAACACTTTTCTGCCGGGGAAGCCGTGGAGCTCTGGCACCTGTGGGTGGGCGAGCATCGCCGCCTGACACGCTATCACGGAAGCCTCGCGGACTTCGATCTGGACACTGTCAAGCAGTTTTTGGAGACCCAACAGGTCTGTTTCACCATTACGATTTAAGAAGGAGAACGTTATGCCAAGCAATCGCATCGGACGCGTCAACGAGGAGATCCAGCGGGAGCTGGCCTCCCTCATCCCCACGGTGAAGGACCCTCGGGTGGCGGACGCAGGGATGATCTCCGTCACCGCCGTGGAGGCCACCCCCGACCTGAAATACGCGAAAATCTACGTCAGCGCCCTGGATAAAGACAGCATCCCCCAGCTTCTGAAAGGGCTGAAATCCGCCTCCGGCTACCTGCGCCGGGAGCTGGGGCGGGCGCTGAACCTGCGCAACACCCCGGAGCTGTCCTTTGTGCGGGACGACTCCATCGACAAGGGCGCCCACATTCTGGATATGCTGCGCAACCCGGAGGTGGTCAAGCCCGCCAACCCGGCCAACGCCCACATTATTTTGGACGAGGAGGATTGACCCATGGATTACCGGGAAGCGGCGGCGTTCCTGCGCGCCCGCGACAACTATCTGATTTTAACCCACAAGCGGCCCGACGGGGACACCATCGGCTGCGCCGCGGGGCTGTGCCGCGCCCTGCGCAGGCTGGGCAAGACCGCCTTCGTCCTGCCCAACGAGGACGCCACCGCTCTGCTGGCAGGCTACCTGGACGGCCTCACCGCCCCCGAGGGGTATGGGCCGGACACGGTAGTCAGCGTGGACACCGCCGTCCTGGACCTGCTGCCCGGCAGCGCCCAGCCCTGGCGGGAGCGCATTGATCTGGCCATCGACCACCATCCCTCCCTCGAGTTCTTCGCCCGGGAGACCTGCCTGGAGGCAGACAAGGCCGCCTGCGGGGAGATCATCTGGAAAATCTGCGTGGAGCTGGGGGCCATGGACGGGGAGATCGCCGCGCCGCTGTACGTGGCGGTGGCCACCGACTGCGGGTGCTTCGTGTACGCCAACACCACCCCACACACCCACCGGGCGGCGGCGGCGCTGATGGAGCAGGGAATTCCGGTGAAGGCGCTGAACAAGCGGCACTTCCGCACCAAGTCCATGCGCCGTATGCAGCTGGAGCGCCTGATTTTGCAGAATATGCACCTGTACCACGGCGGCACGGTGGCCGTGGCCCCCATCTCCCTGGAGATGATGGCCCAGGCCGGGGCCACCTCTGAGGACACCGACGATATCGCCGCCTTCCTGGGGCAGATCGACGGGGTGCTCCACACCGCCACCATCCGGGAGCACGAGGGGGGCGAGTGCCGCATCTCCGTGCGTACCGACGCATCTAAGCTGAACGCCACCAGGGTGTGCGCCCGGCTGGGGGGCGGCGGGCACAGGGCCGCCGCCGGCTGCACCGTCAAAGGGACGGTGGCCGAGGCGGAGGCCGCCATCCTGTCCGCCATCGACGCGCAGCTGGCAGAGCCGAACCAGGATTGAACGGGTCGTAGGGGCGCACATCGTGCGCCCGCCTGAAATTACCCGTGCCTGTGAACTGCGGGCGCACGATATGCGCCCCTACAGATTACAAAGGGGGGCGTTCCATGCCAAATGGTATTATAATCATAGACAAGCCTGCCGGCTGGACCTCTATGGACGTGTGCGCCAAGCTCCGGGGGATGTTCCACGAGAAGCGGGTGGGCCACGCCGGAACCCTGGACCCCATGGCCACCGGCGTGCTGCCCGTATTCATCGGCCGGGCCACCCGGGCGGTGGAGTTCGCCGCCGATTCCGACAAGGAGTACATTGCCGGATTAAAACTGGGAGTTGTCACCAATACCCAGGACACCACGGGAGAAATCCTGGAGGAGCGGCCCGCGGAGGTGACCAGGGAGCAGCTTCTGGCTGTGCTGCCCCAATTCACCGGGGAAATTGAACAGCTGCCCCCCATGTACTCCGCCATCAAAATAGGCGGAAAAAAGCTGTACGAGCTGGCCCGGAAGGGAAAAGAGGTGGAGCGCAGGCCCCGCACTGTCACCATCCACGCCCTGGAGCTGCTGGGCGGGACGCCCCCCGAGGGGGCGGACTTCCTGCTGCGGGTGTCCTGCTCCAAGGGCACCTATGTGCGAACCCTGTGCCACGACATCGGACAGGCCCTGGGCTGCGGCGGGTGCATGGGTTCCCTCCGGCGTGTGAAGGCCGCCGGCTTTACCCTTGCTGACAGCGTTACATTACAGGCCGTTCAGGAGGCGGCGGACCAGGGGCGCGGGGAATCCCTCCTGCTGCCGGTGGACACTTATTTTGCCGGTGTGCCGGTGCTGATGCTGAAGAATGCGGCCGCCGAAAAGAAGGTGCGCAATGGCGCGGCGCTGGCCCTTCGGGATGTTCCAGACGGAGAGTACCGGGTGTACGGCGCAGACAAGACATTTTTGGCCCTTGGCCGAGTGGCGGGCGGAAGGCTCGCCACCGTCAAGAGCTTTTTCGAGGTGTAGTATCTGATGGATAAACAACGGCGAGTTATCGCCCTGGGCTTTTTCGACGGGGTGCATCTGGGCCACGGGGCGCTGCTGCGCAGGGTGGCGGAGCGTTCCCGCGCCCTGGGCGCCCGCCCCTGCGCCTTCACCTTTGACCGCAGCCCCGCCGCCGCCCTCACCGGCAGGGCCGTCCCCCTGCTCAGCGGAGTGGAGGACCGAAGCCGGTTCATGCGGGAGCTGTATGGCATCCTGGAGGTGGTGGTGGCCCCCTTCGACGTGATGCGGCAGATGGACTGGCGGGACTTCATCGACCAGTACCTCAAGGAAGAGCTGGGGGCCGTCCATGTGGTGGCGGGCCACGACTTTCACTTCGGCTACCAGGGCCAGGGGAATCCCCAGCGGCTGGCGGAGCGGTGCCGGGAACAGGGCCTGGGCTGTGATATCATCCCCAGGGTGGAGCTGGACGGGGTCACCATATCGTCCACCTACATCCGCTCCCTGGTGGGGGCGGGGGACATGGAGCAGGCCCGGCGGTTTCTGGGCCACCCCCACGCCCTGTCCGGCCCGGTGGTCCACGGCCATGAGCTGGGCCGCGTCATGGGCACTCCCACCGCCAACCTTCTGGTGCCCGAAGGGGTGATCGCCCCCGGCTTCGGGGTGTATGCCAGCCGGGTCTTTCTGCCCGGCGGCCAGCGGCTGGCGGTGACCAACGTGGGGGTGCGGCCCACAGTGAGCGCCGGCGGAACCGCCGTCACCGTGGAGCCGTGGATTCTGGACTATCACGGCGACCTGTACGGGAAGGACATCCGGGTGGAGTTCTACGCCCGGCTGCGGCCGGAGCGGAAGTTCCCCTCGGTGGACGCGCTGCGCGCCGCCATCCTGCAAAACGCGGAACAGACCCGGACCTATTTTGAGAAAGCGCTGAGGTGAACCGCCATGCCGGCTACATTGATCAATATGGCCCTGATCCTCCTGGGAGGCGGGCTGGGCCTGCTGTTTAAAAATCTCATCAGCGGCAGGCTCCTGTCCATTCTCACCCATGCCCTGGGCCTGTGCGTACTTGGCATCGGCATCAGCAGCGCCATCGGGACAGAGAATATGCTGTGCGTCATCGTGTGTATGGTCGTGGGCACTGTCATCGGCAGCGCCATCGACATTGAGCGCCGCCTGGAGGGCGCGGGGGACCTTCTCCGGGCCAGAATCGGCGGGCAGGGGAACAGCCGCTTCACCGAGGGCTTTGTCAACGCCGCCCTGCTGTTCTGCGTGGGGGCCATGGCCATCACCGGTTCCATTGAGGCCGGCCTCAACGGCAATTATGAGATCATCATCTCCAAAGGCATCATCGACGGGGTAACCTCCGTCTCCTTTGCCGCCACCATGGGGATCGGCGTGATGTTCTCCGTCATCCCGCTGCTCCTCTACCAGGGAGGCATCACCCTGCTGGCCGGGTGGGTGGGACCCTATCTCCCCCCCGCCGTCATCACCGAGATGACCGCCGTGGGCGGGGCGCTCATCGTCGCCATCGCCGTCAATATGCTGGAGCTGGGGCGGGAAAAGATCAAAGTGGGCAATATGCTCCCCGCGGTGTTCCTCCCCATCGCCTACATACCGCTGGCGCAATGGCTGGCAGGGCTGTTCTGAGGGGAGGAACTGCTGTGGAGCCCGATATCACCTGTGCGCTGCTGGAAAAAATCCGGGCGCGGCCCGGGATGTACCTGGGGGAAAAGGATCTGACCCGGCTGAAATGCCTGCTGGACGGCTACTGCATACGGGAGATGGAGCGCAATCCGGACTATGTCCAAAACAACAGGTTCTGGCATGGCTTCTGCCGGTATGTGGAGGACTGCTACCGCGTCACAAGCACCCAGGGCTGGTGCCGGATCATTGAGTTCTATTCCTCCAGCCGGGCGGACGCCTTTGACAACTTCTTTTTACGGTATGACGAGTACCTTGCCGCCTGGCGGGAAGGGAAAACGCCCCCGGCCCGCTTCTGAACGGAACTCGCCGACCCGCCGCAGGCGGGGCGGCGGTCTTTTTTGACATTGCGCGGAAATTGAGGGGAAGTTCAAACAAAAGCCTTGCAATGGGCGGGGAAAGGCGTTATACTGATGAGAGAATATAGGGAATGCTCCCCCTCCCCCGCGGCATGACCGGCGGACGCCTGCCGGCTCCTTGCCGCTCGCCTTTGCCCCTGGTTTGTTAAAAAAATGGCGAACATGGACGGGGACAGCCGTTCTCTGTTTTCCACATCCTATTTACATTTAAGGAGGCAAACTGATGTCATTTGTGAACGTTGAACAGCAGGGCGCTGTGGCCGTCCTCACCATCGACCGCCCCAAGGCCCTCAACGCCCTGAACCCCGATGTGCTGGCCGACCTGAAGGCGGCCTTTGAGGGGATCGACCAGAATACCGTGCGCTGCGTGGTCCTCACCGGCGCGGGGGACAAGAGCTTCGTCGCCGGGGCCGACATCGGCTCCATGTCCACCATGACCAAGGCTGAGGGCGAGGCCTTCGGCAAGCTGGGAAATGACATCTTCCTGATGGTGGAGAGCTTCCCCCTGCCCGTCATCGCCGCGGTGAACGGCTTCGCCCTGGGCGGCGGCTGTGAGCTGGCCATGTCCTGCGATATCCGCATCTGCTCCGACAACGCCGTGTTCGGCCAGCCCGAGGTGGGGCTGGGCATCACCCCCGGCTTCGGCGGCACCCAGCGCCTGCCCCGCCTGGTGGGCATGGGCATGGCCAAGCAGCTGCTCTATACCGCCCGGAACATCGACGCCGCCGAGGCCCTGCGCATCGGCCTGGTCAACGCCGTGGTCCCCCAGGCGGAGCTGATGGAGACCGCTGTCAAGATGGCCAATACCATTGCCAAAAACGCCCCCATCGCCGTGCGCGCCTGCAAGCAGGCCGTCAACCAGGGGATGCAGGTGTCCATTGACAAGGCGGTGGAGATTGAGGAGAAGCTCTTCGGCGGCTGCTTCGAGACCCACGACCAGGTGGAGGGCATGGCGTGCTTCCTGTCCCGGGAGAAGCCCAAGCCCAAGGCTGTGTTTACCAATAACTAAGCGTGAGGGTAGACGCGCCGGTTCGGATGGACTGGAGCGAGGGCGGAAGCCGGCGGCACAAGCCGCTGGCTGTAGTCCGAGTCGGAAGGAAGCCGAACCGAACAGCGCGTCCAACCCGAGCGTGATAACAATTAAGTAATCCCAGTGTTCAACAATATAATTAGGAGGAATTTATCATGAAAAAAGTTGGTGTAATCGGCGCCGGCACTATGGGTCAGGGCATCGCCAAGGCGTTCGCCCAGAGCGGCTGGACCGTCGCTTTGTGCGACATCAAGCAGGAGTGGGCCGACGGCGGCAAGGCCAAGATTCAGAAGGGCTACGCCAAGCTGGTGGAAAAGGGCAAGATGGATCAGGCCAAGGCCGACGGCATCGCGGCCGCCATCACCCCGGGCCTGAAGGAGGACCTGTGCGCCGACTGCGACCTGATCGTGGAGGCCGCCTTTGAGGACATGAAGGTCAAGCAGACCACCTTCGGCGAGCTAGACAAGATCTGCAAGGAGGGCTGCGTCTTCGCCTCCAACACCTCCTCCCTGTCCATCACCGAGATCGGCAAGGGCCTGAGCCGCCCCCTCATCGGGATGCACTTCTTCAACCCCGCCGACCGCATGAAGCTCGTCGAGGTCATCGCCGGCGCCAACACCCCCGCCGACACCGTGGCCAAGATCGTGTCCATCTCCGAGGAGCTGGGCAAGACCCCCGTGCAGGTCAATGAGGCCGCCGGCTTCGTGGTCAACCGCATCCTCATCCCCATGATCAACGAGGCCGCCTTCATCAAGATGGAGGGCGTGTCCAACATCGCCGGCATTGACGCCGCCATGAAGCTGGGCGCCAACCACCCCATGGGCCCCCTGGAGCTGGGCGACTTCATCGGCCTGGACATCTGCCTTGCCATCATGGACGTGCTGTACAACGAGACCGGCGACGGCAAGTACCGCGCCTGCCCGCTGATCCGCAAGATGGTCCGGGGCGGCAACCTGGGCGTCAAGTCCGGCAAGGGCTTCTACGTCTACAACCCCGACCGCACCAAGACCGCTGTTGACGAGCTGTAAGGGCCGGCAAGCCGGCGGGGCGTCCTTCCCTGCGTCCATTACGCCAAGTTATCTTCCAAATTCTGCGGTGATGGAGCGGCCATTTTACTTACAGTAATTACCAGGGAATTTATTCCACTAAAGACCCGGGGCGAGCTTGTGTTCTGCCCTGGGTTTTTTGTGCAAATTTGCCCAATTTTTCCTGGAAAATATGTACACTTCCAAGCGCTGGTATTTTTGCCCGCTCTACTCTTTCTACATCTTGTATTCATGTCAAACTTTGTCGAATTTAGTCGAGCGGTTTCCCTTGCAACTGCTGATTACTGCATGGATAATGGGTTTAGGCAAGCCGCATCCGGCCTGAATTCCGCCAGAGCCGAGGCGGTGCGGCGCCCATTCCAAAGAGAGAGGTGATTTGAATACGTGCGAGAGCTTTTCCTCCAAACCGTGGAGCTGGCCGACCCGGCAGGCACGGTCCGACGCTATGACTACTCCATCCTCATCGGCGAGATGGACGTAGGCCCCTTCTCCTGCGAGAGCTACGGCGTCAAGGTCGCCGAACAGGGCGGCGAGCAGGCGTGCGCCGCCAACGTGACCTGCAGCGCCGCCCGCATCGACGAGCTCAGCGGCCTGCTGGTGCGCAACGGCGTCACGCCCGCCACCCTGAATGATGTGTTGTCCGACTGGCTGTAAACTGTCCCATTGGCTGCACTGTCCTACCGGCTCTGAATGTCCTATGGCAGTCTGTCCTACCGGCTGTAAACTGTCCGACGGTTCCAAATATACAAAAAAGGCGGGGAGAAGTTGATTCTCCCCGCCTTGCTATTCCTCTCTCAGCGCCAGCAGCTGGTCCGCCAGGCTGTCCGCCGTCCGGGAGACGGCGTCAAAATCCACATAGGGATTGTAAAGCTGTTCCAGCCGGTCATGGGCCTCCTTTGCCTGGGCCAGCCCGGCGATCCCCTCCTCTAGCAGCGCCGACGCCACCCGCTTCGTGAAGCGCAGGCGGGGCCGGTTGAGACGGCACACCTCCGCGTCCGCCATGGCGTCCAGCCGCAGGCGGCGGTAGGCTCTGTGGGGCCAGGGGTCCTCCTGGGTGGAGGTGACGAAGGCAAGGGACAGTCCGGGCAGGACAACGTGGGCCAGCCGGTCGGGCGCCATGGGGTCGGGGCAGGCGATGGCGTCGTGTCCCGCGGCCAGGGCCGCGGTGAGGATGGGGTTCAGGAGGTGGTGGGCCAGACCATAGCTGTCCGCCAGCTCGTAGACCCGGTCCGCCTGGGCGGACACCGTGTCCCATAGGGTAAAGGCTCCCCTGTGGGTCACGGCGGAGAGAAAACGCTGCCGCGTTCTCCCCTCCCCCTGGGCGGGCCGCTTCAGCTCCCGGGAGATAATGCCGGCCGCCCGCTTGGCCAGCCGCTGCCGGACCCCCTCGGTGTCCAGCAGCTCGGTCATATCCCGGCGCAGCTCCCCCGCCGCCCCCAGGCAGCGGTACACCCGCTTGTAGTGGCCCTGGTATTCCGCCGTGGCAGCCAGAATCTGCTCCTTCATAGGCTGGAGGCCCGCGCGGTCATAGAACCCGCTCAGGTCTATGTAACGCTCCACCACACCGGGGCATTTGGGCTCCACTACGTGGGGCGCCGTGCCGTCCACCAGCGCTGCCCCCAGTTCCGGGATGATGACCGCGTCCAGCGAAGCCGGGTCGCCGGAGCACAGCATCTCCTCCGTTTTGAGTCCGGCGGCCTGGGCGTGGCGCTCCACCCGGCGCATCAGGGTGGACTTGCCGCTGCCCGGTCCGCCCTTGATAATGTACAGCGCCCGCATCCCGGCGGGATCGGACAGCTGGTGGTAAAGGGAATAAAAGCCCGCGGGCGTATTGCCGCCCAAGAAATACTGTACGTTGGGCATCCGAAAGCCTCCTCCAAATTCCGGCGGACCCGCAGCCTTGGCAGCCCGCCTTTTCCATTCACCTCAATCTATGTGCCGCGGCGGGAAATGGTGCGAATGCGCACCCGCCCCCATCCCTACCCTATTTCCCCCGGCAAGTCCCGTATGCGCCGGGACAGCCTTCGTTTCAGCCAAAACGCCAGGAGCGGCGCATGGCCTCCCATGCGCCGCTCCCCTTATGTTCTCACATCCAGTTTGATGGCAATCACCGTCCGGTCATCCCCGCTGCCCGAGCGCTCGCCGCTCTCCCGCAGCACCTGGGCCGCCAGCGCCTGGGGGGACAGGCCGTCGAAGCCGGCCAGCAGGCTTCGCACCCAGTGGTCGTCCCTGCCGGTGGTCACCCCGTCGCTCACCAGCAGCACACAGTCCCCCGCATCCAGAGACAGGGGAAAGGCGTCCGGCCCGGCGGCAGGTCCGGCGGCCACCCCCGCCGGGAGGGACTCGCCGCATAGCCGCTCCACCACGCCCCCCCGGCGCAGGTAGGTGGGGGCCGCACCCAGCTTGTACACCGCGCTGCTGCCGCTGAACAGGTCGATCTGGAGCAGATCCACCGTGGTAAACCCCCCCTCCTCCTCCCCCCGGAGGGCCAGGGCCTCCCCCACGGTGCTGAGCGCTTCCTCGGGGGCGAGGCCCGCCCGCAGGAACTTCTCCAGCAACCGCAGGGCGTTCTCGCTGTCCTCCCGGGCATCGGGACCGCTGCCCATGCCGTCGCACAGCAGGAAATTCAGCCTGCCGGAGCCGTCCTTGAACCACACCCCCGCGTCCCCGCTGACGCTCTGGCCCTGCCGGTCCGCCCCTGCCACCCCGGCCACCGCCATCAGCGGCTCCTTCTGGCTCAGGCGGGCGTGGTCCCGCTGGCTGTCCGCGTCCCGCAGGGGGCAGCCCAGCAGGGCGGACAGCCTCCCGATTTCTCCCTCCCGGCTGAGCTGTTCCGCGCCGGGGCCCTCCACCTCCAGCTGCAGGTGTCCGTGCCGGTCGGTATACACGGCGCACCTGCCCTCCAGGCCAAGGGCGGCCAGCCGCTGCTTCACCAGCCGCTGGCGGCGCACGTCCACCGCCGGCTCCTGGGCGATCTCCGCCGCCGCCCGGTCCAGCACCGCGGCCATATGCCCGTACTGGGCGCACACGGCCGCCCGGCTCTCCCGCACCCGGCTGTCAAACCGCCTGCGCTGGAGCAGGGCGGACAATTCCCCGTTGGCGGCCACCAGGAACGTCTCAAACCGGATGCACCGGCTGGAAAAATGGGGCGGGAAATCCTCCATCGCCCCTGCCCCCCGGTCCAGCATGGGGGGGAGGGCGTCGGCCAGGGCGTTTTTGGTGGCCTGGTACTCCCGCTGCCAGCACCGTTCCTTCTGCTTGCACTTGACGCACACCCGGTCCGCCGCCCGGTCAAAGATCCGGGCGGCGTCCCCGTCGTTGGGGACAGCCGGGGCCTGAAAGGCGGCGCGCAGCCCCCCGGACACAGCCCGGAAGGCCTCCGCGCTCTGCTTCAGATACCCGGCCGCAAATTGGCGGGCCTGGGCGCCCCCCTCCTCCGGCTCCTCCTGGCGGGCCAGGGCGGACAGCCGCCGCAGCAGCCTGTCCGGCAGGAGCAGAAACACCGCCGTCCCCGCAACCAGCTCCCAGGCCAGGGCCGCCGTCCCCTGCCCCGGCTCCCAGGTCCACACAATGGCCGCCGCCCCGCTCAGCGCATAGGCCGCCGCGCACATCAGGCGGCTCTGCTTTACAAAGACCCCCGCCACCAGCCCGGGCAGGGCGTAGACCAGGGTGTAATAGGCGGGCTGTCCGGCGGAAAAGCCCATGGCCAGCCCCGCCGCCACCCCGGCGGCGGCCCCCAGCCCCGCGCCGCCCCTCCAGGCCGCCGCCAGCACAATGGGCACACACAGCACCCGGCCCAGGGACCAGCCCCCCGCCACCGTCACCCGGGTGAGGGTCATCAGCAGCGTGGCGCACAGGGTGATGGCCCCCGCCAGCTGGGGCGCAGACAGCTCCCCGCCTGGTCGGCGCTTCTCCCACAGGTCGAAGGCCTGCCGGTAGAGGCAGACCGTCCCGGCGGTGAGCGCCACCTCGGTGACAAACCCCACCGCCGTCCCCCGCCCCCACCCGGCGGCGGACTGGTAGACAAAGCCCACCATGCCGTTGAGGGCGGCGGCCACCGCCGGCATGAACCAGGGGCGGCGGTAGAGTTCAAACTCCCCCAGGGCCAGGGTCACGGCGTACACCATCATGGAGGCCGCGATGTAGCGCAGCCCCTCCACCACCCCCCGGAAGGACAGGTAGCCCAGCACCGCGCCCAGCAGGGCGGCAAACCCCTCCGCCCCGGGCTGGCACACCGCCACCAGCGCAAGGGCAAACAGCGCGTGCCCCCCCATCAGCTCCGCCCCCGCCAGCACCGCCGAGAGCAGGAACCGTATCCCGCAGTCGGACAGCTTCATCACCGTGGGCACGGACAGCCCCCGCCCCCGCTTTTCCCGCCTGGTCCCTTCTTTTGCCGTCATGGCGCATCCCTCCGTGGTCAGCTTCTTAAGTACAGCGTCCCATATTATGGTAACTCCGTTATTATAGGACAGGCCGCTCGAAAAGGTGGTCGGAACCTGTCTTGCATTTCCACCCGGAGATGTGTTAAGATGGGAAGGAATCACTTTTCTCTTTTCGGGGGACCGCTTCGATGAAAATCGGCAATGTGGAACTGAACACCCGGCTAGCCCTGGGCCCTATGGCGGGGGTCACCGACCTGGCCTTCCGCACGGTGTGCCGGGAGCTGTCCGGGTGCTATACCGTGTCCGAGATGGTCAGCGCCAAGGCCCTGTGCTACGGGGATAAAAAGACCCCCGCGCTGCTGGAGCTGGGGGAGGGGGAGCATCCCGCCGCCGTCCAGATTTTCGGCAGCGACGAGCCCTTCATGGAAAAGGGGGCGGCTCTGGCCCTGGAGCGGTCAGGGGCCGATATCCTGGATGTCAACATGGGCTGCCCCGTCCCCAAGGTAGTCAATTCCGGGGACGGCTCCGCCCTCATGCGCGACCCGGCCAAGGCCCAGCGGGTGGCGGCGGCGGTGGTGCGGGGCGCGGCGGGAAAACCCGTCACCGTCAAATTCCGGCTGGGCTGGGACAGGGGCTCCATCAACTGTGTGGAGTTCGCCCGCCGCATGGAGGACGCGGGGGTGTCCGCCGTGGCCGTCCACGGCCGGACCCGCACCCAGATGTACTCCGGCGCGGCCAGCTGGGACCATATCCGGCAGGTGAAGGAGGCGGTGTCCATCCCGGTCATCGCCAACGGGGACGTGTTTTCCGCCAGAGACGCGGTGCGCATCCTGGCCGTCACCGGGGCGGACATGGCCATGGTAGGCCGGGGGGCGTTCGGCAACCCCTGGCTGCTGGAGCAGTGCGCCGCCGCCCTGGAGGGCCGGGAAATTCCTCCCCTCCCGCCCCTGGCCCGTCGGATGGACGCCGCGGCGCGGCAGTTTGAGCTGGCGCTGGCCCACAAGGGGGAGAAAATCGCCTGCCTGGAAATGCGCAAGCATCTGGCCTGGTATCTCAAGGGGGTGCCCTACGCCTCCTATTGGAAGGAGCGGGCGTGCAAGCTCCAAAGCGCGGAGGAGTTTGGCCGGGTGGCCGCGGGCATCAGGCGGGATCTGGCCGGCCCGGAGGCGCGGGATGGATAGGCGCGCGCCGTCAAATGCCGTCATCCCGTTTTTGCTGACAGAGGGCGTGCTGTACGCTTTCTTTCTGTTCCTGGACGCAGCAGGGGATTCTGAGGCCGCCGTCCCGGTCAAATACGCGGGCATCCTGCTCTGTCTGGCCTTCTCCCTGCTGTGCGCCGCCCGGGGCGGGGACAGGCTGGCGCCCCTGGCGCTGGCCCTCACCGCCTGCGCCGACTGGTTCCTGCTGGTGCGCAACGGCCGCTACGCCCTGGGCGTGGCCCTGTTCCTGTGCGTCCAGACCGTCTACCTGCTCCGGCTCCGCCGGGCTGGGGCTCCCTCCGCATGGTTTCTCCGCTCCTCGCTGGCGCTTCTGGGCGGGCTGGCGGTGTGCGCCGCCGGAATGGCCTCGCCCTTAAACCTGCTGGCGGCGCTGTATTTCTCCCAGCTGCTGTCCAACACCGCCCTGGCCTGGACGCGGCGGGGGACACGCTGGCGTGTCTTCGCCCTGGGCCTCACCCTGTTCATCGGGTGCGACGCCTGCGTGGGGCTGTTCAATGTCCTGCCCCCCTCTTCTCCCCTCTTCCCCGCCGTATCCATCGGGATGTGGCTGTTTTACCTTCCCTCCCAAGTGCTCATCGCCCTGTCCGCCCTGCCCGGAAAGGAGGCCCTCCATGGACAAAACCAGTAAACCTCTCTCCGTTCTTCTGGCCGTCATGACGGCCCTGGCCCTGCTGACCGCCGCCATCGCCGCCCCCATCCTGTGCCGCCCCTTCTACTACGCCCACATCGGCCCCCTGGGGCTGGAGGAACGCACCGGCCTCACCCGGGCCGAGATCAAAACCGCCTTCGACGAGATGCTGGACTACTGCCTGGGGGCCGGGGAATTTTCCACCGGCGTGCTCAAATGGTCGGAGCGCGGCAAGAGCCACTTCACCGACGTGCGCGCCCTGTTCCTGCTGGATTTGCGGGTGCTGGCCTGCGCCCTGGGTACGCTGGGGGCGCTTGCCTATTTCATCTGGCGGGGCCGGATGAGGCCCGCCCCCCTGCTGGGCCGCGGGCCCGCCTTCTGGGCGGGGGCTGGGCTGGGGGGCGTGTTCCTTCTCACCGCCGCCCTGGCCGCCCTGGATTTTGACCGGGCCTTCGTGGTGTTCCACGCCCTGTTCTTCCCCGGCAAAGACAATTGGATATTTGATCCCGCCCAGGATCAGATCATCAACATTCTGCCCCAGGAATTCTTCCGCAACTGCGCCATCCTGATCCTGGCTCTTCTGCTGCTGGGCTGCGCCGCCCTGGCGGTCTTTGACCTTGCCCGCACAAAAAGGCCGGCGGGCCGGGAAAAATAATCTAAATTCTTAGAACGAACGTTTGACAAGTCGAACGCGGTGTGGTATAATGCAACTGTGTACAACAACCTCACCTATTTCCGGCGCAGCCCCCAGCGGGCGCGTCCGGCGTCCCCACCCCGGGACGATTTTGGAAGGAGCTTGCGCCATGGCTAAATTGACCCCGAAGCAGCAGCAGATCTACGACTACATCCTGGCCTTCGCCGGGGAGCACGGCTATCCCCCCTCCGTGCGGGAAATCGCCGAGGCTGTGGGGCTGAAGTCCCCCGCCACCGTTCATTTCCACCTGAAGGGCCTGCGGGAAGCGGGCTACATCTCCCAGGCCGAGGGCAAGACCCGGGCCATCACCATCACCGACGGCAGCTACAACCGCAAGGACCAGGTGCCGCTGGTGGGCTATGTGGCGGCGGGCGCCCCCATCCTGGCCCAGGAGAACATTGAGGAGTACCTCACGTTCGACACCGGCGGCCTCACCGGCGAGCATTTCGCCCTGAAAGTGCGGGGCGAGTCCATGCTGGAGGCCGGCATCCTCCCCGGCGATCTGGTGGTGGTCCACCAGCAGCCCCTGGCCCGGAACGGGGACATTGTGGTGGCCCTCTTTGAAGACGAGGCCACCGTCAAAACCTTCCGCCGCGACGGGGACGGCCATATCTGGCTCCACCCGGAGAATTCCAGCGGCGAATACCAGCCCATCGACGGCGAGGGCTGCTCCATCCTGGGCCGGGTGGTGGCAGTCATCCGCCGCTATTGACCGCCCATTCGGCAAATCTATATTGAGAAAGGGGACCTCTCAACGTGAGAAAAGCCGGAATTCTAATGCCTATCTCCTCCCTCCCCTCCCCCTACGGCATCGGCACCCTGGGCGCCTGCGCCCGTCAGTTCGCGGACTTTCTGGCCGCCGGCGGGCAGAGCTGCTGGCAGCTGCTGCCCATCTGTCCCACCAGTTATGGGGATTCCCCCTACCAGTCCTTCTCCTCCTACGCCGGCAACCCCTACTTCATCGACCTGGACGACCTGGCGGCGGAGGGACTGCTCAGGCCGGAGGAATACCAGGGCCTGAGCTGGGGGGAGGACCCCCAGCGGGTGGACTACGGCCTGATGTACCTCCAGCGCTACCCGGTGCTGAAGAGGGCGGCGGAGCGGCTGCTGGCCGCCCCTCCCGCTGAATACGCCGTGTTCTGCGAGACGTCGGCCTGGCTGGACGACTACGCCCTGTTCATGGCCCTGAAGGACCAACACAGCGGCGCGTCCTGGTTCACCTGGGAGCCGGATATCCGGCTGCGCCGTCCCAAGGCCCTGGCCGCCGCCAGACAGGCTTTGGCTGAACAGGTAGATTTCTGGAAGGCCGTACAGTTCCTGTTTTTCCGGCAGTGGGCCGCCCTGAAGCGCTATGCCAACGGGCGGGGCGTGTCCATCATCGGTGACCTGCCTATCTATGTATCCGCGGACAGCGCCGACGTGTGGGCCAACCCCGACCAGTTCCAGCTGGACGAGGAGGGCATCCCCACCGAGGTGGCGGGCTGCCCCCCCGACGGCTTCTCCGCCGACGGGCAGCTGTGGGGCAACCCCCTGTTCGACTGGGAGCGGATGAAGGAGGACGGCTACCGGTGGTGGCTGGACCGCATCGCCTACCAGTTCACCATCTATGACACTCTGCGCATCGATCACTTCCGGGGCTTCGACGCCTACTATGCCATCCCTTACGGGGAGGCCACCGCCCGGAACGGCAGCTGGCGGCCCGGCCCCGGCCTGGATTTCTTCAAGGCGGTCAACGCCAAGCTGGGCAAGCGGGATATCATCGCCGAGGACCTTGGCTTCCTCACCGACTCGGTGCGGGAGTTGCTGCGCAAAACAGGCTATCCCGGCATGAAGGTGCTGGAGTTCGCCTTTGACAGCCGGGACACCGGCAGCGACTACCTGCCCCACTGCTATCCCACCCGCTGCGTGGCGTACACCGGCACCCATGACAACGACACCATCCTGGGCTGGCTGGCCACCGCGCCCAGAAAAGACGCGGCCTTCGCCAAGGCATACCTCCGCCTCAACGCCCGGGAGGGCTACCACTGGGGCATGATGCGGGCGGCCTGGGCCTCCCCCGCCGACCTGGCCGTGATGCAGGCCCAGGACCTGCTGGGCCTGGGCAGCGAGGCGCGGATCAACATCCCCTCCACCCTGGGGGAAAACTGGAAGTGGCGGGCCCTGCCCGGCGTTTTCACCCCTCAGCTGGCCCGCCGGCTGCGGAAAGAGGCCAAGGTTTACCAGCGCCTGCCCAAGCCCAAAAAGGCCTCTCCCTCCAAAAAAAACGCTTCCAAAACGGTATGACAAGAGCGGCGCGCCTCTGGCGCGCCGCTCTTCCCTTTCGCCGGGAAACGAGAAGCCCGCGGGCCGGTTAACCGGTCCGCGGGCCGCTTTTTGTTCTCCCTTGGGGTTAGAACTCCAGGTTCTTGCCGTCCTTGTCGAACACGTGGCACACGTTGCCGCTGAAGGTGAAGTGGATCTTCGCGCCGTAGCCGAAGGTATCCTTGTGGTTGCCGGACAGGTCCACGGTGGGGACAATGATGACCACGTCCTTGCCGTTGGCATTGGCATGGAGGTGGACCTCGCTGCCCATCATCTCGGACACGTCCACGGTGGCCTCGATGGAGTTGCCGCCGTCGGACAGAACCACGTGGCTGGGACGCACGCCCAGGGTGATGTCCTGCGCGGCCACGTTCTTGGCGGCCAGAGCCTGCTGCTTGGTCTCGGACAGCTCCACCTTCACGCCGCCCACTTCCACGGCGTACTTGCCGCCGTCCTTGGTCAGCTTGGCGTCGAAGAAGTTCATCTGCGGGGTGCCGATGAAGCCGGCGACGAACAGGTTGGCGGGATGGTCGAACACTTCCTGCGGGGTGCCGATCTGCTGGATGAAGCCGTCCTTCATGATGACGATGCGGTCGCCCAGGGTCATGGCCTCGGTCTGGTCATGGGTGACGTACATGAAGGTGGTGTTGATCTTCTGGCGCAGCTTGATGATCTCGGCACGCATCTGGTTGCGGAGCTTGGCGTCCAGGTTGGACAGCGGCTCGTCCATCAGCAGCACCTTGGGCTCACGCACGATGGCGCGGCCGATGGCCACGCGCTGACGCTGGCCGCCGGACAGGGCCTTGGGCTTGCGGTCCAGGTACTGGGTGATGTCCAGGATCTCAGCCGCCTCGCGCACCCGCTTGTCGATCTCATCCTTGGGCACCTTGCGCAGCTTCAGGGGGAAAGCCATGTTCTCATACACGGTCATGTGGGGGTACAGAGCGTAGCTCTGGAACACCATGGCGATGTCGCGGTCCTTGGGGGCGACGTCGTTCATCAGCTTGCCGTCGATGTACAGCTCACCGCCGGAGATCTCCTCCAGGCCGGCCACCATGCGCAGGGTGGTGGACTTGCCGCAGCCGGAGGGGCCGA
>CAJUOT010000009.1 GCA_910588135.1 uncultured Oscillospiraceae bacterium
AAAATGCTTGTACCGCAACAAGTTTCAGAAATAGTAGTTTTGCCACATGAAGCCAAACCCATATAATCCGAACCTGTTTCCGATAGGGGATGGGTTCGGATTATTTATTTTCTTTGAGAGGTTTGAGCGTACCCACTTCCGAAACGGGGTGGAACGCAAGCCAACCTCCAAGCCGAGAGGCCCCCGGAAGAAGCAGAAGACCCCATAAACGCAAGCAGGGCGGGTGTAGCCGCCCGCCCTGTTTATTCTTACTCTCTATTTTTACTTCTACTTGGAGGGCACCCACTGTGTTGCAAATGAAGGAAAATTGTGCTATCATGAACAAAGTGGATAGAGGAGTGATAAATCGAAAAATCTGGAGAGATATGCAATGAAAAAGCCCCTAAAAATCGTTTTAATAGTTGCTTTAGCCGTGATTATATTGCTGATAGCGATATATATAAATCATCAAGTCCGGCTAAATCAAGAATCAAAATTGCGTTCACCACTTGGGCAAACCGTTGAAGTGGATGGACACAATATGAGCATCTATATTGAGGGGACTGGTGATACAACGCTTGTTTTCATGTCGGGTGGGGGGACTTGTTCCCCCATACTGGATTTCAAGTCCCTCTACGCCCTTTTAAGCGATCAGTATAAAATTGCCGTTGTAGAGAAATTTGGGTACGGTTTCAGCGATGTTGTCGATAAAAGCAGGGATATTGACTCCATACTTGAAGATACAAGGGCAGCTCTTACAGCAGCGGGATTACCCGCTCCGTATGTCCTTTGCCCACACTCTATGTCAGGGCTGGAAGCCTTATATTGGGCACAGAAGTATCCTGATGAGGTATCTGCGATAGTCGGACTTGATATGGCAGTTCCAGCGTATTATGACAGTATGGACATAAATATACCGCTGATGCGGACTGCAAGCTGGGCCGCGAATATAGGCATTACCCGTTTCATTCCGGGAATTGCGGATAGCGACGCTGTAAAATACGGTACATTATCGGACACGGAAAAAGAAATCTATAAAGCTGTTTTCTACAGTCGAACGGCAACTGTGACAATGATAAACGAAACTGCCTGGGTGAAGGAAAACGCCGAAAGAGTGAATCATATGGGCGTTCCGCAGCTTCCAATGCTGCTATTCATTTCAGACGGTTCTGGAGAAACAGGATTTGATCAAGAGACATGGCGTAAAATCCCGATAGAGTATATAGCCCAAGTTCAAGATGGAACATATATAGAATTAGACTGTCCGCATTATGTTCACGACTACGAATACAAAACAATAAGTGAAGCTATCATTGCATTTCTGCCAAACAATGGGTAATTCTAATCTGTCAGCGAGATGGCAAACCCAGGCGGGGTCGTCAGGCATCAGCCGTTTCCTTACCTGTCGCGGGATGGAGATGGTTCCCTGACCATTTTCCTCCGGCTGAGGAATTGTGCTGTGGATGAACATTTTGAAAATGTCCCCCAAGTCGTGTTTGACTCGGGGGACACTTCATGGGACGATACGCCCATCATCCGCCTAAACCTTGGGCGGACACAAAATTGATGGTGGATTCCCGCACGATGATCCGGGATTCCAGCTCGTACATACGGGGCGGGGCGCCGTCGTTGATCTGCTCCAGCAGAGCCTCCACCGCCTTGCGCCCAATCTCCTCCAAGGGCTGGGCCAGGGCGGTGAGCTTGGGGCTGATCTCCTTTGCCAGCAGGGAATTGTCAAAGCTGGCAATGGCGATGTCCTTTGGCACGGCATAGCCCAGCTCCCGAAACGCCGCGATGGCCTCGCAGGCGGTGATATCGTCATTGGCCAGATAGGCCTCGCAGCGCAGCCCCGGCCCCGCGGCGTGCTGCTTCACCCGCTGATAGACCTCGCTGGCGTTCATGTTCTCCGGGGCGGGGCAGTCGATCACGTCCGTAAGCGGGACCCGGTTGGAGGCCAGATAGTTTTGAAATCCGGCGTATTTCAGCGCCGATGTGGAATCCCTGGTGGGACCGATATATCCGATCCTCTGGAAACCCACGTTGAGGAAATGCTTTGCCAGCTGCTGCCCCCCGGCGTAGTGGGAGATATAGACGCAGCTGAACCCCTCTACCTGTTTGGTAATCATCACGGTGGGGCGCTGAAACCGCTGATACGCGGCGGCGCTGTGCTCCGGGGAGACGGGGACAGCAATGACCCCCTCCGCCCTGCGCTGCTTCAGCTCCTTCAGGATATTTTTCTCCCGTTCCAGGCTGCGGCGGGTATTGCAGATAATGACGCTGTAGCCAGCGTAAAACGCTTGATCTTCAATGGCCTCAATAATCTCGCTGAAAAACGGGTAGGCGATCTCAGGCACCAGCAGTCCGATGAGGTTTGTCCCGTTTCCCGCCAAGCTCTGGGCAATCAGATTTGGCTCGTAGTCCAGCTCCTTGACCCAATAGAGCACCTTCTTCCGCGTCTCGGCCTTGACAGAGGGGTGGTTGGACAGCACGCGGGAGACTGTGACCCGGGAGACGCCCGCCTTGTCGGCAATATCCTGCATACTTGCCATGGTATCCCCACCTTTCCTGAGTATCATTCTATCGGATTTCGGCGCATACGTCAAGGGGAGTGCAGAGAGGGCCGGGCGCACAGCCCGATGAGGGGCTGTGCGCCCAAGAGAAGAGGAGGATTATCGCAAATCAGGACTTCAGGGCCATCAGGGCGTCCCCCGGCTGGAGGGGGCCGGAGCCGCTGGCCTCCACGGACGCCAGGTCGTCGGAGTTGGTGACGGCCACCATGATGGTGGTGGGGTGGCCCGCTGCCTTGACTTTGGCCAGGTCCACGGTGAGCAACAGGTCGCCCTTTTTCACCGCCTGCCCCTCCTTGACGTGGGCGGTAAAGCCGTCGCCCTTCATCTCCACCGTGTCCACCCCCACGTGGATGAGCAGCTCCGCGCCGCCCGCCTCGATCCCGATGGCGTGGAGGGTGTCGGCCAGCTGGCTGACGACCCCGTCCACTGGGGCGTAAACCTTGCCGTCCTCAGGGGTGACGCCGCAGCAGAAGCCCAAAACACCCTGGGAGAAGGTGGGATCGGGCAGCTCCGCCATGGGGACGAAGGCGCCCCGGGCCACGGACCCCACCACCTCCGGGAAAGCCGCCGGAGCGGGCTCCGCCTTTTTCTTGGGGGCGTCCGCCTCCATAACCTCCGGGGGAACGGCGAACATCCAGGTCAGGCCAAAGGCGGTGGCGAACACGGCGGCCGCCAGCACCACGTACATGATGAGCTGGCTGGGAGAGTAGATGTACAGCAGGATGCCGGGGATGGTGGTGATGCCGTTGCCGGTGCCCTGCATCCCCAGCAGCATGGCGATCATACCCGCCACGCCGTTGATGGAGCAGCTGAGCAGGAAGGGCTTCAGGCCGTAGCGCAGGATCACGCCGAACAGGGCGGGCTCGCCAATGCCCAGCAGGGCGGAGGCGGTGGCGCTGGGGCCGATGGCGCGGATCTCCTTCTTCCTGGCCTTGAGGGAGATGGCAAGACACACCCCGGCGGAGGAAAAGCCGCACATACACAGAATGGCGTTGAAGGGGTTGAAGCCGGTGTTGGACAGCAGGCTGATCTCCAGCATATTGAAGATGTGATGGACGCCAGTGAGGGTGATGATGGACCAGAAGAAGCCCACGATCATCCCACCCAGGCCCAGAGGCAGGCCCAGCGCTGCCTCCACGATGACCAGCAGCACATTTTCCAGCTGGTGCAGCAGCGGGCCGATGACCAGCAGGGAGAGCACCAGCATGATGAGGAGCACCAGGAACGGGGTGATCATGAAGTCAAAAATGGGAGGCACCGTCTTGCGCAGCTTCTTTTCCAGCTTGCTGCCGATCACGCCGGCCACGAAGGCGGGGAGGATGCTCCCCTGGTAGCCCACGATGGGGATAAAGCCGAACAGCATCAGGGGGACCACGCCGCTGGAGGGGTCGGCCACCGAGTAGGCGTTGGGCAGGGCGCCGTTCACCAGCATGAGGCCCAGGATGAGCCCCAGCACCGGCGAGCCGCCGAACACCCGGAAGGTGGACCAGCACACGATGGCGGGCAGGAAGGCGAAGGTGGTGCCGGAGAGGACCTCCACCAGCACCTGGAGGGTCTGGGGGATATCGGCGTTAGTCAGGCCGAACAGGGCCAGGAAGTTGTTGTTGAACAGCGCGCCCTTGAGGCCCAGGAACAGGCCGGTGGCCACCAGGGCGGGTATGACGGGGACGAACACGTCGCCAAAGGTGCGGATGGCCTTTTGCAGCTGGTTTTTGCCCTCCATTTTGGCCTCCTTGGCCTCGCTGGCCGTGGTCTCGGCGATGCCCAGCTGGACGATCTGCTCATAGACCCGGTTCACGTGGCCGGTGCCGAAAATGATCTGGTACTGCCCGGCGGTGAAGAACGTGCCCTTCACGGCGTCGATCTCCCCCACCTTCTCGTCGTCGGCCTTGTCCCGATCCGCCACGATCAGGCGGAGCCGGGTGGCGCAGTGGGCGGCGGACCGGATGTTCTCGGCCCCGCCCACCGCCGCGATGACCTCTCGGGCAATCTTTGCGTAATCGTAAGTCATGTGGATACCTCCCTGATAAATAGTTTTAATTTCCGTAATGTACGCGCGTTCATTGTGTGATTTAAAAGTACCACATGGAGGCGCTGCCTGTCAATCGTGAAATCCGTAAAAAAACGAACTCAAAAATCAGTAAAAAGGACGAAAATCTTTTTCCCACAGGGAATTATCCGCTGAACTATTGACAGAGCAGCTTGCGCTTTTTATAATTAGCGCAATAATGAACGCGAGCACATGAAAGATGGAGCACAGTAATACAATGTGGACAGGAGGTCATCATGGATCAAAAGCTGATTTTTCTGGACATCGACGGCACACTGACGGAGCCTGGAAAAAATGTGCCGCCCCCCTCCGCCCTGAAGGCGGTCCGCCGGGCCCAGATCAGGGGGCACAAGGCCGTGCTGTGCTCCGGGCGGAATTACGTCATGCTGTCCCCGCTGCTGCAATACAATTTCGATGGGGTGATCAGCAGTGCCGGAGGCTGTATCGAGTATGGCGGCAAGGTGGTCTACGACTGCCCCATGACGCCGGAGCAGCAGAGGCGGGTGCTCTCCATATTTGAAGAGAGCGGCGTTTACCGCACCATCGGGAGCCGGCACCACAGCTACACCGACGAGGGCTTTAAGAAGTTTCTGGCGGAAAACGCACAGTCCCAAGCCAACAGCGAGCTGCTGCGCTGGCGGCTCCAGCTGGAGAGCGAGCTGGACATCCGGCCCATGGCGGAGTATGACGGCGAGCCCATTTACGGGCTGGTGTTCATGAGCCGCGGGATGGAGCCGCTGCGCCGTCCGATAGAAGCCCTTCGAAACGAATTTCACTTCTGTATCCAGGATACGGACGCCTGCGGCATCGTCAACGGCGAGCTGATGAACAAAGCATTCAACAAGGGAATGGCGGTTCAGCGGCTGTGCCAGTACCTGGGCATCCCAGTGGAGGACACCGTGGCCTTTGGGGACAGTATGAACGACTTGGAGCTGCTTCAAACCGCCGGGTACGCTGTGTGCATGGGAAACGGGAGCGCGGGCTTGAAGGAGATCGCCGATCTGGTCTGTCCCTCCGTGGAGGAGGACGGCCTCTATTGGGCTTTCGAAACGCTGAATCTGATTTAGGAAAACGGAGTGAGAAACATGACAAAAAAAGAAACCGCCCTGTTCCAGTCCCGGCTGGTCCGGCACCTGGACGAGCTGCGCTGGCTGTACATGGAGCTGTATGACAACGGGGATATGTTCGCTGAGCTGTGCGACAATTTGTACCAGTTCGCCTCAGCGCGCCCCGCGGCCCTGAAAAAGCGGGACCTGGAGCGGGAGGCGGACCCAGAGTGGTACAAGTCCAACGATTTGACCGGCATGATGCTCTACATCGACAACTTCGCCGGGAACTTGAACGGCGTGCGCAAAAAGCTGCCCTATATTGAGAAAACCGGGGTGAACCTCCTCCACCTGATGCCCTTTCTGGACACTGTGCCGGGCCGAAGCGACGGCGGCTACGCCGTGGCCGACTTCCGCTCGGTGCGGCCCGATTTGGGCGCCATGGAGGATCTGGAGAAGCTGGCCGAGGCCTGCCACAAAAAGGGGATCAACCTGTGCATGGACTTCGTCATGAACCACACCAGCCAGGACCACATATGGGCAAAAAAAGCCCGTGCGGGCGACGGGGAGTACATGAGCCGCTACTTTTTCTTCGCCGACCCGGCCATCCCCCAGGCGTACGAAAAGACAGTCCCCCAGGTGTTCCCCACCACCGCCCCCGGCAATTTCACCTGGCTGGAGGACTGCCATCACTGGGTCATGACCTCCTTCTACCCCTATCAGTGGGATCTGAACTACCGGAACCCCCGGGTGTTCAACGAGATGATGTATAATTTCCTGTTCCTTGCCAACAAGGGCATGGACATGATCCGCATCGACGCGGTGCCCTACATCTGGAAGGAGCTGGGCACCGACTGCCGCAACCTGCCTCAGGTCCACACCATCGTGCGGATGATGCGGATGATCGGCGAGATTGTCTGCCCCAGCGTGATTTTGCTGGGTGAGGTGGTGATGGAGCCGGTGAAGGTGGCGCCCTACTTCGGCACGGTGGAGAAGCCGGAGTGCCACCTGCTCTACAACGTCACCACCATGTGCACCACCTGGCACACCGTGGCCACCAAGGACACCCGGTTGCTGCGGAAACAGCTGGATATCGTCAACGCCCTGCCCAAGCAGTACGTGTTTCTCAACTATCTGCGCTGCCACGACGACATCGGCTGGGGGCTGGACTACGACACCCTGGCTCGGTGGGGAATCACCGAGGTGCCCCACAAAAAGTTTTTGAGCGACTGGTTCTGCGGGCAGCACCCGGACAGCGTGAGCCGGGGGGAGCTGTACAACGCCGACCCGGCCAGCGGCGACGCCCGGCAGTGCGGCACCACCGCCAGCCTGTGCGGCATTGAGAAGGCGGGGTTCGAAGGGGATGCCGACGCCATGGAGCGGGCGGTGCAGTTCGACCTTACCCTCCACGCCATGATGATGATGCAGACGGGCATCCCCCTGCTGTACAGCGGGGACGAGATCGCCCAGGTGAACGACTACAGCTACAAGGACGACCCCGACAAGGCCGAGGACAGCCGCTACCTCCACCGGGGCAGGCTGCGCTGGGATCTGGCGGAGCACGCGGACGACCTGTCCACCCCGGAGGGGCAGGTATTCACCGGCCTGAAGGCCCTGGGGAAGCTGCGCCGCACCTACCGGGCCTTCGGGGCCCAGGCGGACGTGTGGACGCTGGACACCGGGGACGACGGGGTGCTGGCCATCGGGCGGTATTGGGACGGGCAGAAGCTCATCGGCGTGTTCAACCTCACCCCGGAGGACAAGACCGCCGCCTTCCCCCACGACCCGGGGGAGTTCACCGACCTGCTTTCCGGGGAAAAGCACATCCTGCAAAACCTCCAACTCCCTGCCTATGGCTTTCGTTATCTGGGGCAGGCTCAAACAGTCAGATAATAGGACAGCTATCTGTATATAAATACCAATTACAAAGTGCTTGATCTGCGGAAAAAATGGGCTATACTACGCCTTGGAATCCGGCCCCTTTGGCGCGGGTCCCCGGCAGACTGGGCAGTCCGCCCCCTAATACCTTGCCCGACGGAGGGGAAGCTTTTATGCAGTTCATCACAAACAAAAAACTTGCCGCGCGGATCGGAATCATCACAACCGCCATCACGTTGGTGGGGATGACGCTGCTGTGGCTGGTGGTATCCACCAATGCCGCGTCCGTAGTTAAAAACGACATCACCAATCAGATGACCGACGCTGTGGAGTCGCGGGCGGCGATCATTGACGAATATGTGCTCTCGGCGGAGGAATATATGACCGCTTTCGCTTTGGGCAGCGAAGTGCGTGATCTGCTTCTGGACCCGGGAAATCCGGAGCTGCTGGCCCGGGCCCAGAGCTACACGGAGGACTTCGCGGCCGTCAAGGGCGTATTTGAAGGCCTGTACATCGCCACCCCGGATACCCATGTCCTCACCCACACCTCCCAGGGGGCCATCGGCATCACGACCCGGTCCGGAGACTCGCTGAAAACCTTTCAGAACACCATTCTGGCCCGGCGGGAGCTGACCAACCTGGGTATCATGCAGTCCCCTGGCACGGGCAGCATGATCCTGTCGATGTACTATCCCATCTTTGATGGCCGGCGGTGCATCGGCTATGTGGGGGCCGGCGTCTATGCCAGCCACCTGATGGATTCTCTGCTGGATCTGGATATCAAGGGCCTGCCCGACAGCGAATATGTGTTTTTGAATGTGGACACAGGCGTCTATCTCTATCATGAGGACGACGAGCTGTTGAATATCCAGACCACCGACCCCGGCTACCTGGAAATCCTCCAGCGCATTCAGGCGGAGGGCAGCACTCAGGCGGACACCTATTCCTACCGGGATGAGAGCGGGACAAAACAGCTGGTGGTGTACAAGTATTTGAAGGACCGCGGCTGGGTCTTTATGGTTCGGGACAACGCCACGGAGGTCTATGCCGCTGTGACCAATGTGCGGATTCTGGTGGGGGTGCTGTGCGCCGTCATTGCCGCCGCGGTGATCCTGCTCACCCTCCTTCTCCTGCGCCGGGAGGGCCGGGAGCTCATGGTGGTGGAGCGCGCCATAGGCTGCCTGGGAGACCTGAACCTCTCCGCCGACCAGGAGCTGGAGCCCTTCTATGGCCGGTCCGATGAGATAGGCATGATTGCCCAGACTACGCACCGGGTCTGCGGCTGTCTGCGCCAGACCATTGACGATGTGGGGCGCATTCTGGGAGAGATGGCGGACGGCAATCTCGCTGTTGATGTCTCAAAAAACGAGTCCTACTACATCGGCGATTTCAAAGCCCTGGCTGTCAGCCTGCAGTCCATCCATGCCAATCTGGTGGATGTGATCCGTGACATCTCTCAGGTTGCCGGCCAGGTGGGCAGCAGCGCGGAGCGGGTGTCGTCGGGCGCCCAGGCGCTGGCGCAGGGAACCACCGAGCAGGCGTCCTCCGTGGGCGGGCTTATGGAGAACGTGACCTCTATTACCTCCCAGATACAGACCAGTACGGTGCGCTGTGGCAGCGCCAGCCAGTTGGTAGACCAGGCCACCGGCTATGCGGCCGAGGCGGATACGAAGATGGAGCAGCTCACGGTAGCCACCAGGAACATCGACCAGTCTTCCGCCCAGATCGGCACCATTATCAAAACCATTGAGGACATCGCCTTCCAGACCAATATTCTTGCGCTGAATGCCGCTGTGGAGGCGGCTCGGGCAGGGAACGCCGGGAAAGGCTTTTCCGTGGTAGCGGACGAGGTCCGTAATCTGGCCGCCAAATCCGCCCAGGCGGCGCAGAATACCAACAACCTCATCAGCCGGTCCATTCAAAGCGCCAAAACCGGGACGGAGTCCACAGATCTGGCTGTCTCTGCCATGCAGGATATCAACAGCTGCATCCAGTCCATCAAAACGCTGATGGATGAGATTGCCGCCGCCAGTGTTCAGCAGTCGGAAATGATCGCGTTGGTTGAAACCGGAATCAAGGAAATCTCCGCCGTGGTCCAGGACAACTCTGCTGCGGCGGAAAAAAGCGCGGCGGTGTCTGAGGAGCTCTCCCAGCAGGCACGGGCCCTGAACAACCTCATCAGCCGCTTTCGCATTCAGTAGGCAGTGATCATGTTTTGCAGGCCGGAAACCAAACAGCAGCATGGTGTTTCAGCACCATGCTGTTGTTTGGCTTTTCTCCACAATATTCCAGGGAGACCTCATACAAATTTGAAAACTGCCCTTATCTCAATACCCCGGAAACGGCGATCATGTTGCCATAGAGTCACGCGTCCCTGCGGCCATGGCAGTACCAATACAGCCCGCCCACAGCTGTGCCGCCCAAGATATTCCCCACAGTCACCGGAAGCAGGTTGCGCAGCAGAAAATTCCCCCAGGACAGGGCGGACAGGTCCAGCCCCGCGCCGGCGGCCAGGGCGGCATAGGCGGGAACGGTTTTGGCGAACAGCCCTGCAGGTATGTAAAACAGGTTGGCAATGCAGTGCTCAAAGCCGCAGATCACAAAGAACGCCACAGGCAGGTAGGCCCCCGCCACCCTGCCTGTCAGGTCCTTGGCGGACAGGGACAGCAGCACCCCTGTTGTCACCAGGACGTTGCAGAAGATACCCAGAATGACGGCGCTGCCCACCGGCAGGGCGCACTTGCCCGCCGCCAGCTTCATGGTGAACACCGCCAGCTGGCCCCCGGAGTGGTTGAGCTGGCCGCCGAAGGTGCAGCCCGCCGCTGCCAGTATGGCCCCCGCGGCGTTGCCCAGGTACACCACCGCCCAGTTGCGCAGCATCCCCGCCACAGTGGCCTGACCGTCCAGCACGGAGATGGCGATGAGGGTGTTGCCGGTGAACAGCTCCGCGCCGGTGAGCACCACCATGGCCAGCCCAAAGGGAAACAGCAGCCCGCACACCATCCGGGCCACGCCCACGTTGGAGATGGAGTGGGCGGCGGTGTTGGTGACGGCCCCGCCCATGGCGATAAAAAACCCGGCCAGACCCGCCAGCAGGAACAGCTTCAAGATGGGGATCTGTGTTTTGGCGCGGCCGGCGGCGGCGTAGTTGGCCGCGCACTCTTTTGGGGTAAACAGATTCATTGACGGTTCCCTCCCGAAGTGTAAAGCGCCTGTTCCGCAGGCCCGCTTCCGGCAGGCCTGTCACAAACCATCGCGCTATTCATAATATAAAAATTATACGATAATCTGTTCAAAAAGCAATAGGGAAGTGAAAGTATGCCCTGTGTTCCGGCTTGCAGGCGGGCGGAAACGCCGTGCGGGCCAGAAAGGGGCGGCGGAGCTGGTTCTTGTTCAGAGGGAGCCCGCTGCTTGTCCCGGGCCGGGGCTGTGGATGGCGGACGGCCAGGAAAACCTTTTGCGGCGGGGAAAAAGAGCTTGCGAAAACCCTGAAAATGCGATATAAATATAGGGCACATCGCAAACTGAAAGGAGAGCAAAATGAAGCCATATGCGGAAATGACCAGGGAAGAGCTGGAAAGCTTGAAGGTTCAGCTGAAAGCCGAATATAAGGAATATCAGGGCAAGGGTCTGAGCCTGAACATGGCCAGAGGAAAGCCCTGCACCGAGCAGCTGGATCTGTCTATGGGGATGATGGATGTGCTGAGCAGCAATGACGACTTGACCTGTGAGGATGGCACCGACTGCCGGAATTATGGGGTTTTGGACGGCATCAAAGAGGCCAAGGAGCTGATTGGGGACATGATGGAAAACCCCATTGACAGCATTATCATCTATGGAAACTCCAGCTTGAATGTCATGTATGATACCATCTCCCGCTCCATGACCCACGGCGTTATGGGCAGCACGCCCTGGTGCAAGCTGGACAAGGTCAAATTTTTGTGCCCTGTTCCGGGCTATGACCGCCATTTTGCCATCACACAGTATTTTGGGATTGAGATGATCAATGTTCCCATGACGCCTACGGGGCCGGACATGGGCATGGTTGAAAAGCTGGTGGCTTCCGACGAGGCCATCAAGGGCATCTGGTGTGTGCCCAAATACTCCAATCCCCAGGGAATATCGTATTCGGATGATACGGTCCGCCGCTTTGCCCGGCTGAAGCCGGCGGCAAAGGACTTTCGCATCTATTGGGATAACGCCTATGGTGTGCACCACCTGTACGACCACGATCAGGATCATTTGATTGAGATTCTGGCGGAGTGCAAGCGGGCCGGGAATCCGGATCTGGTGTACAAATTTGCCTCTACCTCCAAGATCAGCTTCCCCGGCTCCGGCATCGCGGCCATCGCCACGTCCCCCAATAACATGGAGGATATCAAAGCGCAGCTGGCCATTCAGACCATTGGGCACGACAAGGTGAACCAGCTTCGCCACGTGCGCTTCTTCGGAGATATCCACGGCCTGGTGGAACATATGCGGTTACACGCGGACATCCTCCGCCCCAAGTTTGAAATCGTCATCAATACCCTGGAGCATGAGCTGGGCGGCCTGGGGATCGGGACGTGGACGGAGCCAAAGGGGGGGTATTTCATCTCCTTTGACTCCCTGGACGGCTGTGCGAAAGAGATTGTGGCCAAAGCGAAGAAAGCCGGCGTGGTGATGACCGGGGCGGGAGCGACGTACCCCTACGGCCGGGACCCTCATGACAGCAACATCCGGATTGCCCCTACCTATCCCTCTCCGGAGGACCTGCGCACGGCCATGAAGATTTTTTCCCTGTGTGTCAAGCTGACTTCCGTGAACAAGCTGCTGAGTGCCATGGCAGAAGCCGGGTAAAGCGGTTCATACTGAGTGAATTTAAGAAAGCCGCCGTAAGCGTTCTATCGCTTGCGGCGGCTTTCTTAAAAGGTTTTCTTTGAATTCTTTTTTGTAGATTCCGGCGGACAGCGCGCGGGTCAGCGCAGTCCGTAGATCTGCTGGTTTCCGCTGATGGCCTGCTCCAGATAGGCGTCGATCCAGCGGGAGGCGCCCTGGGCGTCCCTGGCGCACAGCAGGGTATAGAGGGTCTGGGTGTTGCTCACCAGGGCGGGGATGCCGTACAGGCTGCAAAAGCGCACCCACAGGGCGATCACCGGCGGCTTGAAGGAGTAGTAGATCAGCGGCACGATGCTGTTGCCCCCCACCAGCGCCAGCTCGTGCTGGAAGGAAAAGGCCGCCTCCGCCGCCTGCTCCGCGCTGGCCGCGGCGGCGATTTGGGCCAGGTGGTCCCCCAGCCGTTCCAGAGCCTCGTCGGAGGCATAGAGGATTGCCCGCTCCGCCGCCAGATGCTCCAGAGCCCGGCGCACCTCCAGGATAGACCGGATCTCCTCATGGCCCAGCACACCCCCTTTATACTGCATGATGGCGATAAGCGTGCTCAGACTGCCCCGGCGGCGGTAGTCGGCCACGCAGGTGCCCTGCCGGGGGCGCACTTCCAGAAAACCCTGCTGGCACAGCTCGGACAGGCCGCTGTTCACCACCGTGCGGCTCACCTGCATCTGCTCGGCCAGGACGCGCTCCGGCGGGAGCTGGGCTCCCACGGGCAGCGCCCCGGACAGGATCATCCCCTGGAGCTGCTGGATAAACAGATCTTTCAGGCTGGGGGAGGAAAGCTTGGAAAATTCCATATTGCGGCCTCCGTTTGGTTCTGGTCATACCACATATCACAGGGAACAGTTTATCATATATTTTCAACAAAAACAACCATGTAAAATTGTGAATATGACAAAAAATACGGAAAAATTTCGGGATAGTTGACGAAAAGACGGTAAAATGATAAAATTATAACAATATCTGGTTGAACCAGAGAGAGGAGAGGATGCGCAATGGATCAGGTGCGGATCATCGAGGTGAAGCAGAGCGTGTTTGCCGACAACGACAGGCGGGCGGCCCAGCTCCGCGCCGAGCTGAAAGAGCGGGGCATTTTTCTGCTCAATCTCATGAGCGCCCCAGGTTCGGGCAAGACCACCACCCTGCGCCGCACGGCGGAACTGCTGAAAGACGAGATGAAGATCGGCGTGATGGAGGCGGACATCGACTCCGACGTGGACGCCCGGGCCATGGCGGCGGCGGGGGTGAAGTCCATCCAGCTCCACACCGGCGGGATGTGCCACCTGGACGCGGACATGACCCGCCAGGGGCTGGACGAACTGCTGGCGGAGGGCGGCGTGGAGCTGGCCATTTTGGAGAATGTGGGCAACCTGGTCTGCCCCGCCGAATTCGACACCGGGGCAGTGAAGAACGCCGCCATTCTGTCCGTGCCCGAGGGGGATGACAAGCCGCTGAAGTATCCCCTCATGTTCCAGGTGTGCGACATGGTGCTCATCAACAAGATCGACGTGGCCCCCTACTTTGACTTCGATCTGGACAAGTGCAGGGAGTACATCAAAATGCGCAACCCCAACGCCCGGGTCATTCCAATCTGTGCCAGGACCGGCGAGGGTGTGGAGGAATGGGCCGATTGGCTGCGGGAGCAGGTTTCCCAGTGGCGCGGCTGAGAGCGGAACAATGATAAGAGAGGAGAGATGACATGAGCGAGACCAAATTCCCCCTGGACGAGAGCAAGCTTCCATTTGAGATTCCCAAGACCGACCAGCCCCGGGAGAAGATCGTCAAGCTGGGCAAGATGATCACCGACCGGGTGCCCGCCAAGCTCCACGGCGTCACCGGGGACGACCCGGAGTACTGGGGGCTGGCCGGGATGGTCACCGATGAGATGGCCGACGTGGCCATGAAGATGAAGGTGCGCAAACCCAAGACCTTCGCCCAGATTCAGAAGCTCACCGGCGTGGAAACCGAAAAGCTCCAGAAGCTGCTGGACGAGATGAGCCGCATCGGCCTTTTGGAGTACCACTGGGAGAACCTGGACGGCAAGAACCCCAACCATGAAAAGCGCTGGGTGCTGCCCATGTTCGTCCCGGGCAGCGCGGAGTTCTTCAATATGAACGCCAAGCTCATCCAGGAGCACCCGGAGGTCACCGCTTTCTTCGAGCGCATGACCTTCCTGCCCCTGGAGAAGATCACCCCCATGGTGCCCCCCGGGGGCGCGGGCATCGGGATGCACGTCATCCCGGTGGAAAAGGCCATCGAGATGGAAAACCAGTCCGTCTCCATTGAGCACATCTCCCACTGGCTGAAAAAGTACAGTAAATTTGCCGCCTCCCCCTGCTCCTGCCGCATGAGCCGGGCCCGGATGGGCGAGGGCTGCGGCGACGACCCGGAGGGCTGGTGCGTGGCCGTGGGCGACATGGCCGACTACGTGGTGGAAACCGACAAGGGCGGGCGCTACATCACCTACGAGGAGGCGCTGGACATCTTCCGCAGGGCGGAGGAGAACGGCTTCGTCCATCAGATCACCAACATCGACGGCGAGGAGAAAATCTTCGCCATCTGCAACTGCAACGTGAACGTGTGCAACGCCCTGCGCACCTCCCAGCTGTTCAACACCCCCAACATGAGCCGGTCGGCCTATGTGGCCAAGGTGGAGCAGGACAAGTGCGTGGCCTGCGGCGGCTGCGTGGAGGTGTGCCCCGCCGGGGCGGCCAAGCTGGGCCAGAAGCTGTGCGCCAAGGACGGTGCCCCCATCCAGTACCCCCGGCAGGAACTGCCCGACGAGGTGAAGTGGGGCCCGGAGAAGTGGGCCATCGACTACCGGGACAAGAACCGCATCAACACCCACGAGACGGGCACCGCCCCCTGCAAGACCGCCTGCCCCGCCCATATCGCGGTGCAGGGTTACCTGAAGCTGGCCGCCCAGGGGAAGTACACCGAGGCGCTGGAGCTCATCAAAAAGGAGAATCCCTTCCCGGCGGTGTGCGGCCGGGTGTGCAACCGCCGGTGCGAGGACGCCTGCACCCGGGGCACCGTCGACCAGGCGGTGGCCATCGACGAGGTGAAGAAGTTCATCGCCCAGCAGGACCTGAGCGCGGAGCACCGCTTTGTCCCCCAGAAGGTGGTGCCCAAGCTGGAGGGCGAGTTTAGCCAGAAAATCGCCATCATCGGCGGCGGCCCGGCGGGCCTGTCCTGCGCCTATTACCTAGCCCTCAAGGGCTATGAACCCACCGTGTTCGAGAAGAACCCGGAGCTGGGCGGGATGCTGCGCTACGGCATCCCCTCCTTCAAGCTGGAGAAGGATGTCATCGACGCGGAGATCGACGTCATCCGCGCCCTGGGTGTGGATTTCCGCTGCGGCGTCGAAGTGGGTAAAGATTTGACCCTGGACGACCTGCGGGCCCAGGGCTATGAGGCGTTCTACATCGCCATCGGCTGCCAGCGGGGCCGCCTGCCCGGCATCCCCGGCGAGAGCGCCCCCGGCGTGTTCTCCGCCGTGGAATTCCTGCGCACCGCCCTGGCGGACGAGACCTTAAAGGTTCCCGGCAAGACTGTGGTGGTGGGCGGCGGCAACGTGGCCATCGACGCGGCCCGGACGGCCCATCGCTGCGGGGCGGATTCCGTCCAGATGTACTGCCTGGAGCCCCGGGAGAAAATGCCCGCCTCCCTGGAGGAGATTGCCGAGGCGGAGGACGAGGGCGTGGTCATCCAGTGCGGCTGGGGCCCGAAAGAGATACTCAGCGAGGGCGGCAGGGTGTCCGGCATCGTGTTCATGCGCTGCACCAGCGTGTGGGACAGCCAGGGCCGCTTCGCCCCCCAGTACGACGAGCAGGATACTGTCACCGTCCCCTGCGACCACGTGGTGCTGTCCATTGGACAGAGCGTGGAGTGGGGCGGGCTGCTGGAGGGCAGCGGCGTGGGGCTGGTCAATGGCCGCATCCAGGCTGACGCCCGCACCTATCAGGTGGGCCAGAGCGACATCTTCGTGGGCGGCGACGTGTACACCGGCCCCAAGTTCGCCATCGACGCCATCGCCGCGGGCAAGGAGGCCGCCGTGTCCCTCCACCGCTTCGTTCAGCCCAACACCAGCATGACCATCGGCCGGGACCCCCGTTACTTTGTGGAACTGGACAAGCAGAACATCAAGGTGGAGCAGTACGACACCGCCTCCCGGCAGATCCCCGGCATGGACGACAGCTTCGACTGGAAAAAGTCCTTCCGAGACGCCAAGCGCACCTTCACCGAGGAGCAGGTTAAGGCGGAGACCGCCCGGTGCCTGGGCTGCGGAGCCTCCATCGTGGACCCCAACAAGTGCATCGGCTGCGGGCTGTGCACCACCCGTTGTGAGTTCGACGCCATCCACCTCCACCGGGACCGCCCGGAGTGCTCCACCATGATCAAGAGCGAGGACAAGATGAAGGCCATCCTGCCCAATATGGTGAAACGGGAGATCAAGATCAAGCGGGCCGCCCGCAGGGCCAGGAAGTAGGCCATGCACGAGCTGGGCATTGTGTTCCACATCATCAGGAGCGTGGAGCAGGTGGCGGCGGAAAACCAGCTGGAGAAGGTGTCCGCCGTGGTGCTGGAGCTGGGGGAGGTATCCGGGGTCATCCCGGACTACCTCACCGACTGCTGGAAATGGGCGGCGGCCAAGACGGAGCTGGTGGAGGGCTCGGAGCTGAAAATTGAGACCCTGTCCGCAATTACCCACTGTGACCACTGCGGGCGGGACTACCCCACCGTGGCTCACGGCAAGACCTGCCCCCACTGCGGGAGCGGGGAGACCTGGCTTCTGACCGGGAACGAGGTGAGCATCAAAGAGATTGAGGCATACTGACCAAGCGGATATTCCCGGGCCCGGGGGGCCCAAAAAGAGAGAACGCGGGACGTAAGGCCCGCAAAGGAGGAAAATTCAAATGCTATTTCAAGTCTATGGCGACGGCGCCGGCTGGCAGCTGCTGGGCTGGCTGCTGGTGTTCGTGGGGCTGATCCTGGCCAACGAGTTCGCCCGCCGCAGCAAGCTGGGCGGCATCATCTGCTTCCTGGCCATCCCCGCCGCGCTCACCGTGTACTTCATCGCCATCTACGTCTGCGCCGGCATGGGTATGGACTGGGCGCTGAACAACCAGACCTATGTGCACATGGGCAGCTGGTTCCACTACGCCAAGCTGTACGCCGCCACGGCGGGCTGTATCGGCTTCATGATGCTCAAGTACAAGTGGAGCATCGGCAAGACCCAGTGGTTCAAGTGCTTCCCCTTTGTCATCGTGGCCATCAACATCATGATCGCCGTGGTCAGCGACTTTGAGTCCGGCGTCAAGGGCCTGATGTCCCTGGCCCAGAACGGCGACCGCTGGTGGCTGTCCAGCGAGAACGTGTGGCTGTACGGAGGCTGGTGGAACTGGGTCAACGGCATCGCGGGCATCATCAACATCCTGTGCATGACGGGCTGGTGGGGTATCTACACCTCCAAGAAGCACGACGATATGCTCTGGCCGGACATGACCTTCCTGTACATCCTGGCTTACGACCTGTGGAACTTCGAGTACACCTACAACAACCTGCCCACCCACGCCTGGTACTGCGGTCTGGCCCTGTTGCTGGCCCCCACCTTTGCCAACGCCCTGTGGAACAAGGGCGGCTGGATTCAGAACCGGGCCAATACCCTGGCCCTGTGGTGTATGTTCGCCCAGGTGTTCCCCCTGTTCCAGGACGCCAGCCGGTTCTCCGTCATCCCCACGCTGTACGCGGACGGCGCGATGAACGCCGCGGTGCGGCCCACCGCCGCCGATCCCACCATGCAGGGCGTGGTGGCCGTGATCGCCCTGGCGGTGAACGTGGTGGTGCTGGGCATCATCGTCAAGCGCTCCATTGAGCAGAAGAAGAACCCGTACAAAAACGAGATTTTCACCGACCAGCGGGACTTCCGGCTGGCCATGGCCCGGGCCGAGGGAAAGTGACCCCGGTCCCTGATCCCAGCTCACGCACGGAGAAATTGACCGGATAGAAAGCGGCCGCCTGCGGAAGCATCCGCGGGCGGCCGCCGCTTCCGGCGGACCAAATTGACAAGAGCCGCGGTTCTGATATAATACTCCATAAAGCTTGCGCGATCTCCCTTTTTTGCGGGAAACAATGTGAGAGGAGCGGGTGTGATGACAGCCCCCAGTTTATTTGACCTGATGTTTTACCTGCTGTTTTATTCCTTTCTGGGATGGCTGGCGGAGGCGGCGTATTATGCCGTCGCCCAACGGAAGTTCTGCAACCGGGGCATTCTCTCCCTTCCGCTGGTGCTGTGCTACGGCGTCACTTTCGATCTGCTGATCCTGGTTCTGCCCACCCTGGCGGGGAGCCATCTGCTGTCCTTTGCGGCCGTCATGGTGGTGGCCGCGGTGGTGGAGTCCATTGCCGACCATTTTTTCCGGCGGATCGGCCCCAAAATCCAGTGGAACCAGGAGCGCAGCCGCCTGCTGTCCGGCACGGGCCGGGGCCTGCTGGCCTCCGCTTTGGTAGCAGGGGTGTACTACCTTGTGTATCTGGTGATCCATCCTCTGCTGATGGCCGGGGTGCTGCTCATCCCGGAGCTGCTCAAGCGCGTCGTGGTCATTGCGGTTTTTGCCCTCATGGGTGTGGACTTTGCCGCCGTTTTCCATGAGGTGAGAACCGGGGACGCGGCCCGGTATGAGATGCGGCAGGCGGCCAGCGGTCAGAAAGAGCTGGCGGCCAGGGTGTCCGGCGCCATTTGGAAGCGCCTGCGGCGGGCTTACCCCGGGATGGAGCCGGCGGGCGTCGAGACCCAGGGCGGCTGTGTCTTTGCGAAGGGCCTGTGCTGGGACAAGCTGGCGTGGGTGTTTCTGATCTCGGCCCTGCTGGGGGACATCATCGAAACCTTTTACTGCGGACTGGTGAACGGCCAGTGGATGAACCGGTCCAGCGTGCTGTACGGCCCCTTCAGTTTTGTGTGGGGACTGGGCGCGGTGGTGCTCACCGTGACCCTCCAGCGGCTGGCGGAGAAAAACGACCGCTATGTATTTGCCGCCGGCTTTGTCATCGGCGGGGCCTATGAGTATATGTGCAGCGTGTTCACCGAGTTGGTGTTTGGCACCGTGTTCTGGGACTACAGCGATATGCCGCTGAACATCGGCGGGCGGACCAATGTGCTGTTCTGCTTCTTCTGGGGTGTGCTGGCGGTGGTATGGGTGAAGATCATCTATCCGCCCATGTCCAGGGGCATCGAGGCCGTACCCCCGCTGGCGGGGAAAGTGATAACCTGGATTGCCCTGCTCCTGATGGTTTGCAACGGCCTGCTTACCGGAGCGGCCATGCTGCGTTACGGCGCCCGCCCTGTCCAGCCGGAACCCGCCAACTCCTTTGAGGCGTTTTTGGACCGGCGCTATGACGATGCCTATGTGGAGCGCCGCTGGCCAAACATGATTGTGACAGAGCCGGAGACGGACCCGGAATGACGGGGGCCTCGTCTGACGGAAAAACACACATCAGGCGCTATATTCCAGAAACAGGAAGATTTAAAAGCTGTTTCCAGTCCCTGCAAGCAATGGGAAATTTTGAAAGGCACTCCTTTTACCGTCATAATATCTAAAAATAATAGGGCAATTTTGTCAATTCAAACGAATATATCTAAAACATACCCGATGTCAGCGGACTTGCACCAAAAGCGTCCTGTCTGACATTCGGGTATATTTTGGGTGGGGCCGTCCATTTACAGCCCCGGGCGGAAAGCGTTATGATACTACCACAAACGGCCGCCTCACGGGGCGGCGCGGAGAAACGAAGCAGAGGAGTGGTGTTTATGAAAAAGATCCCCCGCATCGCAGCGCTTGCCCTGGCCGTGGCGCTGCTGCTGCCCCTGTTCGGGTGCGGCGCGGCGGACGGCAAGACCCATCTCAAATTCCAGATCTGGGACGTGGCCCAGCGCAAGAGCATGCAGGCTGTCTGCGACGCCTACACCGAGAAGAACCCGGATGTGACCATTGAGGTACAGGTCACCAGCTGGAACGAATACTGGACCAAGCTGGAGGCCGCCGCCGAGTCCAACACCATGCCGGACATCTTCTGGATGCACACCAACCAGATCCTGTACTACTCCGACTTTGGGATGCTGGCGGATGTGACCGGCCTGTACGATGATGTGGAGGCCAATTACTACGAGAACCATTTCTCCGACATCTCCATCGGCAACGCCCAGGGCAGCGACGGCCGGATGTACGGTGTTCCCAAGGACAAGGACAATATCTTCCTGGTGTATAACCGGGAGATGTTTGACGCCGCCGGAGTGGCGTACCCCGACGAAAGCTGGACCTGGGATGACCTGGTGAGCGCCTCTGAGAAGATTTACAACGCCACCGGAAAGTACGGCTACATGGCTTACAATGACGACCAGATGGGCTACTGGAGTTTTGTCTATCAGGCTGGCGGGTACATTTTGAACGAGGACTTCACCCGCGCCGGCTTCGACCAGCCCGGCACCAAGAAAGGCATGGAGTTCTATGTGGGCCTCCAGGACTACGACTGGTGTCCCGACCAGGCTTATTTCGCCGAGACCGCCCCGGGGACCGCGTTTTTCTCTGAACTGGGCGCCATGTACATTGAGGGCAACTGGGAGTTGATGAACAAGTGCGTCAACTTCCCCAACATGGAGGGCAAGTGGGACATCGCGCCCATGCCCAAGTGCCCTGACCCCGTCAGCGGCGATGGCCGGGCCACCATTTCCAACGGCCTGTGCTACTCCACCGCCGCCCACGGCAAGACCCGTGACATCGCCCTGGATGTCATCAAGTTCTTCGGCACCGAGGAGGCCCAGCGCATCGCCAGCTCCTACGGCGCGGCAATCTCCGCCTACAACGGCACCGAGCAGCCCTATTTCGACGCCTTTGAACAGGCGGGCTACGACATCAACGTGGGCATGGTCATGGACCAGTTTGAGTACGGCGTGCAGAATGTGAACAACGCCGCCAAGCCCAAGTGGAAGAGCCCTGTGCTGGACGAGTTGAACAAGGTCTACAACGGCCAGCAGAGCCTGGACGACGCCCTGGCCAAAATGCAGAATATCGTAGACACTGAGACCGCCAAAAAGCTGGCAGACGGCTGAAAGGAGGGACGTTTATGAAAAAGAACAAACTGTCCCCCGCCGCCCGGCGGGAGCAGAACTGGGCCTATTTCATGATAGCGCCCACCATCATCGGCCTGATTGTGCTGAACCTGTGGCCTTTCGTGCAGACCATCTACACCAGCTTCTGTGAGCACCTGGGCTTCGGCCATTACAAATTCGTGGGCCTTCAGAACTACGTTGAGATGTTCCAGACTCCCGAGGTCTGGAAGGCCACCTGGAACACCATTCTGTTCTGTATTCTCACCGTCCCGGTGGGCCTGTTCCTGTCCCTGCTGGTGGCCATGCTCCTGAACGCCAAGATCAAGTTCAAGGGCGGCTTCCGCACCATCTTCTTCCTGCCCATGGTGTGCGCCCCGGCGGCTGTGACCATGGTGTGGCGCTGGATTTTCAACGGCGACTATGGCATCCTCAACAAGCTCTTCGGCACCGACATCGGCTGGATCACCGACCCCAACTTTGTCATGGTGTCCTGCGCCGTGGTGGCCATCTGGAGCAACATCGGCTATGACGCCATCCTGCTGCTGGCCGGCCTCCAGAACATTCCCAAGACCCTGTATGAGGCCAACAGCATCGACGGCGCGGGCCCGGTGAAGCAGTTCTTCACCATCACCCTGCCCATGGTTTCCCCCACGCTGTTTGTCACCATGATTATGCGGCTGATGGCCTCCGTGAAGGTGTACGACCTGATTTACATGATGGTGGAGGAGACCAACCCCGCCGTCACCAGTGTGCAGAGCCTGATGTACCTGTTCTACCGTGAGTCCTTCGTGGCGGGCAGCCGCGGCATGGGTTCCGCCATCGTCATCTGGACCGTCGTGCTCATTGGCATGATTACGATCATCCAGTTCTACGGCCAGAAGAAGTGGGTCAACTACGATGTGTAAAGGAGGAGCAGCAAGATGAAAAAGAGTTCTCTGGAGGCATCCAGGACCAGGCTCACCATCCTGACTTACGCGGCCCTGATCCTTGGCGCCATCATCATGATCTTCCCCTTTGTGTGGATGATCCTCACCAGCTCCAAGACGGTGCCCGAGAGCATTGATCCCAACTTCAGCTTCTTCCCCAAGCAGATCATGGGGGATAACTTTGTGGAGGCGGTCAACAGTCTGCCCTTCCTCAACCTGTACGTCAACACCGCCCTGATGATCCTGTTCCGGGTGATCTGCGCCGTGGCGTTCAGCTCCATGGCGGGCTACGCCTTCGCCAAGCTGGAGTTCAAGGGAAAGAAGCTGCTGTTCGGCATCGTACTGGTGCAGATGTCCCTGCCCAGCCAGATCTTCATCATCCCCCAGTACCAGATGGTGGCCAAGATGGGTTTGGGCAACACCATTTTCGCCCTGGTGTTCCCCGGCATCGTCAGTGCCTTTGGCGTGTTCTTCCTGCGCCAGACCTATATGGGCATCCCCAAGGAGATCGGCGAGGCCGCCTACCTGGACGGCTGCAACCAGTGGCAGACCTTCTACAAGGTCATGTTCCCCCTCACCGGCACCTCCGTGGCCGCCCTGACCATCTTCACCGCCGTGTTCGCCTACAGTGACCTGATGTGGCCGCTGGTGGTCAACTCCGACCTGAAGATGATGACGCTGAGCTCCGGCCTGGCCACTCTGCGCGGCCAGTTCACAACCAACTTCCCGGTGCTGATGGCCGGCTCCCTGCTGGCTATGCTGCCCATGGTGGTCCTCTACCTCATCTTCCAGAAGCAGTTTATCGAGGGCATTGCCACCACTGGAGGCAAATAACGCATTTCCCGTTCCTCCCCTCCTTTTGAACAGCCCCGGCGTTGGACACGTCGGGGCTGTTCTCCTCATCCGCGACAATTTTTTTGCGGCTTTGGGGCGCAGGTTTGTGGCATATTTTCTCGATCTGCTCTTGCCTCCGGCGGGAAAATCCCGTACAATCACGGAAGCGGGCGGCAGCGCCGGCTGGCCGCCGGACAGACCTATATTTATCAGGGGGTATCCCTTATGATCGTTTTGGACCAGAAGAACAGAGTCTTTTCCCTGCACACACAAAACACAACCTATCAGATGAAAGCAGACCACAACGGGGTGCTGCTCCACACCTACTATGGCCCGCGGGTAGCTCCGTGTGACCTGTCGCGTCTTATCCGGTATGTGGACCGGGGCTTTTCCCCCAACCCCAGCGAGGCGGGGGAGGACCGGGGCTATTCCCTGGACACGCTGCCCCAGGAGTACTCCACCTGCGGCGTGGGGGACTTCCGCCTGCCCTGCGTGGAATTCGAGCCGGAGGACGGCAGCCGTCTGGCCGACCTGCGCTACGCCGGACATGAGCTGAAAAAGGGTAAGTATTCCCTTCCCGGCCTGCCCGCCTTTTTCGGCGGGGAGGAGTGGGAGACGCTGATTGTCCACCTCGTCGATTCCACCTGCAAGGTTTCGGTAAAGCTGTACTACGGCGTGCTGGAGTCCTGCGACCTCATCACCCGGGCGGTCCAGGTGGTCAACGGGGGCGGGCAGCGGGTCCGGCTGCGCCGGTGCGCCTCCCTGTGCCTGGATTTCCAGCGGGGGGATTTGGATTTCATCACCTTTGACGGCTGCCATGCGCTGGAGCGCAACTTGAACCGTTCCGCCCTGCGGCCCGGCGTTCAGAGCGTGGAGAGCGTCCGGGGCACCTCCAGCCACCACCACAACCCCTTTGTCATCTTGTGCGACCACAGCGCCAACGAGGACTACGGCCTGTGCTACGGGGCGATGCTGGTGTACAGCGGCAACTTCCTGGCGGCGGCGGAGCGCACCCAGCTGGAGAACAACCGCCTGCTGCTGGGGATCAATCCCTATCATTTCTGCTGGACACTGGAGCCCGGACAGTCCTTCACCGCGCCGGAGGCGGCGCTGGTATGTTCTCCCAGCGGGTTCGGCCGGATGAGCCGCCAATACCACCGGGCCATCCGGGAACACCTGATCCGGGACCCCTACGCGGGCCGGCGCCGTCCGGTGCTCATCAACAACTGGGAGGCCACCGAGTTCCACTTCGACGCGGAGCGGCTGGTGGATATCGCCCGGGCCGCCGCCCCGCTGGACATTGAGCTGTTTGTGATGGACGACGGCTGGTTCGGTAGCCGGGACACCGACCGCAGCGGCCTGGGGGACTGGTCGGTCAACGAGAAAAAGCTCCCCGGCGGGCTGGCCTCCCTGGTGCCCAGGATACGTGAGCTGGGGATGTCTTTCGGCTTGTGGATTGAGCCGGAGATGGTCAACGAGGACAGCACCCTTTACCGGGAGCACCCGGACTGGATTCTGGGGGCCCCCAACCGTCCCTTTGCCCGGGGCAGGGGCCAACTGGTGCTGGACTTTTCCCGGAGAGAGGTCCGGGACCATGTGTACAGTGCCATCCGGCAGGTGCTGGGAAGCGCGGAGATCTCCTACGTGAAGTGGGACATGAACCGCAGCCTCACGGATGTGTGGTCCGCCGCCTTGCCCGCAGACCGCCAGGGGGAGCTGTTCCACCGCTTTGTGCTGGGCGTGTACGATATTCTGGAGCAGATGCGCCGGGACTTCCCCAACATCCTCATTGAGGGCTGCTGCGGCGGCGGCGGCCGCTTCGACGCCGGCATGCTCTACTACACGCCCCAGATCTGGTGCAGCGACAACACCGACGCCATAGACCGCCTGCGCATCCAGTACGGCACCTCCTTCTGCTACCCGGTTTCCGCCATGGGGGCCCACGTTTCCGCCGTGCCCAACGCGCAGACGGGGCGCTGTGTGTCTATGGAGACCCGCGGAGTGGTGGCCATGGCGGGCACCTTTGGCTATGAGATGGATCTGAACCATACCACGCCGGAGGAGCGGGAGACCATCAGGCGGCAGGTGGCCTTTTTCAAGGAGCACTACGGCCTGATCCAGCGGGGGGACTACTATCGCCTCAGCGACCCCTTCCGCGACCCCGTCGCCGCCTGGGAGCAGGTTTCCCCCGATGGCCGGGAGGCGCTGGTCTCTATTGTGTCCGGCCCGGCCCATGCCGCCGTCCCGTTCCGTTCCCTGCGCCTGAAGGGCCTGGACCCGGACGCCGACTACCGGGTGAACGGCGGGGAGGAGCTGTGGCCCGGCAGTGTGCTCATGGAGGCAGGCTGGCCTGTCCCTATCCCCACAGGGGACTACCAGTCCGCGCAGCTCTATCTGAAAGCCGAATAAGCCCCGAAAAGGGGACGCAAAGGGCGGCCACCAGAGTGGCCGCCCTTTTTTCCGGACGCAGGGCTGGAGGCCGGCCGGCGCCCCAGCCGCACAGCCTGCCTTCCGGCCAGGTTCTCAATCCGCCTTGCCTTTGTTGCGGGCGCGCCACTCCCGGGGAGAGAGACCGTAGCGTTTTTTAAAGGCGCGGGAAAAGTGAAGCTGGTTGGGATAGCCGCACATCACGGAGATATCCCCGATGGGGCTCCTGGTGGTCTTCATCAGCTCCGCGGCCTTGGACAGGCGCAGGCGGATCAGGAATTCCTGGGGCGGACAGCCCGCCACATCCTTGAAGAGCTTGCTGAAATAGCTGCGGTTGAGCTTGCAGACGTCCGCGATTTCTTCCACCGTGAGCTCCCGCTGGTAGTTGTGCTCCATATAGGTGACGGCTTCCTGAATGTAGAAGTCCTGAAGACGGGTGCCGTGGAGCTCCCGCCGGGTGGCGGAGGACTGGATCAGCCCGTCCAGGAACAGGCAGAGGTGGCCGATGAGATTCAGGGGGGATGCGGCGGAGTGGTTGGCGATGTACAGCATAGGTTGTTCCACCTGGGCGGCCAGAGCGGGACTTCTGGACTGGTAGATGGGCTGGGAAGCGCCCAGGCCCGCCTCGTTGAGATACTGCTCCGCCCGCAGGCCGTCAAACTCCAGCCAGACATATTTCCACGGCTTATGCTTGTCGGCGCAGTAGGTGTTCACCAGCCCGGGACAGATGAGAAAGCCCTGCTCCGCCCCCAGGTTATACCGCCGGGTCACGCCGTCCGGGCCGTTGGCGTCCAGATACCCCTGGCCGGATATGATGTAGTGGAAGAGAAAGTGGTTGCGCACAAAGGGCCCGAAGGAGTGCAGCGGCGCGCACTGCTCCCACCCGTACTGGAACAGCCGGAAATCCAGAAAATTCTCATTGGGAAATACGGAGAAAGAGAAATCGTCCATGCCTGTGTCCCCCTATGCGGCGGTATTATGCCAAACCGGCCTTCTGCCCCAGGCAACAAAAGCCATAGGCAGGGAGCTGGAGGCTTTGCAGGATGTGCTTTTCCCCGGAGAGCAGGCCGGTGAACTCCACCGGGTCGTGGGCGGCGGCGGTCTTGTCCTCCGGGATGAAGCTGAACACGCCGATGAGCTTCTGCCCGTCCCAATACCGCCTGATGGCCAGCGCCCCGCCGTCTCCGGTGTCCAGCGTCCGCACGTCCGTCCGAGCCCTTTTCGCCCATTCGTGGTCCTGACTAGTGTGGTTCATCACGAAGTCCATGCACCGGCTGACGCCCTCTTTGCGGCAGGCCTGGGCCAGCTTCTCCAGATCCTCCATGGCGCCCAAACTGGGCCGCGCCGTCCGCAAGTCGGCCACGGCGCAGCCGCAGCTTCTCCAGGTGCCGCCCCAGACGGGTCTGGAACAGGGCGGCTTCCTTTTTGCCATAGGTTATGCCCCTTGCCTGATTTGTTTGCGCTGCCGCCCCGGTCAGCCGAACTGACTGGCGTACAGCCTGTAATAAAACCCCTTTTGCAGCATGAGCGCCTCATGGGTGCCCTGTTCCACCACGTCGCCATGGTTCACCACCAGAATGTGGTCGGCATTCTGAATGGTGGACAGGCGGTGGGCGATGACAAAGCAGGTTTTGCCCGCCATGAGAGAGCGGATGGCTTTCTGCACCTGCCGCTCGGTGTTGGTGTCCACGTTGGAGGTCGCCTCGTCCAAGATCAGCATATTGGTGTCGTAGAGCATAGCCCGGGCGATGGTGAGCAGCTGCTTCTGTCCTTTGGAGATGTTGCCGCCGTCCTCGCTGATTATGGTGTGGTAGCCCTGGGGCAGGCGCATGATGTAGCTGTGGATGCGGGCGGCTTTGGCGGCGGCCACCACCTCCTCCATGGTGGCGCCCTCCTTGCCGTAGGCGATGTTGTCGAAGATGGTGCCCCGGAATACCCAGGTGTCCTGAAGCACCATGGCATAGCTCCGGCGCAGGGAGTCCATGGTGTAGGTCCGGTTTTCCCTTCCGTCCACATGGATGCGGCCCCCGTCCGGGTCGTAGAACCGCATGAGCAGGTTAATGATAGTGGTTTTGCCCGCCCCGGTGGGGCCTACGATGGCGATGGTCTGCCCGGGCTTGGCCTCGAAATTCAGATGGTGGAGGACGGTTTTGCCCGGCTCGTAGCCGAAGCTGACCTCCTCTGAGCGGACGTGCCCGCGGCAGCCGTTCAGCTCCGCCGCGCCGTAAATGTCCTTGACCTCCTCGGGTTCGTCCAGCAGGCGGAACACCCGCTCCGAGGCGGCCAGGGCGGAGAAGATCTCGTTGACAATGTTGGAAATCTCATTGATGGGCCCGGAGAATTTCCGGGAGTAGAGCACAAAAGAGGAGATCTGCTCCAAGCCCACCAGCCCGAGCATATAGAGGATGGAACCGCCGGTGCCGATGGCGGCCAGCCCCAGATTGGAGATCATGCCGACGGTGGGGCCCATGGTCATGCCCATGCTGTCCGCGTCCCGGTAGGCTTTGGCGGCGGCGCGGTTGATTTCGCTGAAGTCCCGGCAGACCCGGTCCTCCTGGGCATAGGCCAGAATGGTGCGCTGGCCGGTGAACATCTCCTCGGCAAAGCCGTTCATGGCGCCGTAGGCGGCGGAACGCCTGGCGTAGAGGGGGCGCGTCTTCCTCCCCATGGCCCGGGTAAACAGGACAGAGGCGGGGATGGTGGCCGCCATGCACAGCACCAGGGGAAGGGAGATGGCGCACATCATGAGGAAGCTGCCCGCCACTGTCACAGTGCTGGTGACGATCTGAATCACATCGGTGGACAGGCTGGTGCACACCACGTCCACGTCATAGCTCACCCGGCTGATAATGTCTCCGGCCTGGTGCTGGTCAAAGTAGCCCACCGGGAGGGTCATCAGCTTGTTGAACACATCCCGCCGCATATTCCGGGCCACCCGGCGGCCCACCCGCATCATGCCGATGCTCACCAGAAAGCTCATGACGCTGCCCCCCGCGTAGCACACCAGCATCAGCAGGGCATAGTGTCCGACGGCCTCCAGGTCCACGCGGCCGGGGCCGAGCTGGCAGCCCGCTTCCACCACGCCGATGGCCTTCCCGGCGAACCGCGGGCCCAGCAGGTTGCCGGTGTTGCTCAGCAGGGTGCAGGCCAGAAACAGCAGCACCCACCAGCGGTATTCCATCAGGTAGCGGAGGATGCGCCGCAGCGCGCCCTTCGCGTCTCGGGGCTTGGCCTTGGGTCCACCCCGGTCACCCGGCCCTGGCATATGCCTTCACGTCCTCTCTGCGGCGCCGGCCGTCCCGTTCAGGAAAGCGCGTCGCCCATCTGAATCTGATATGTATCCCGGTAAGCGGGGCAGGTTTCCAGCAGCTCCTCGTGGGTGCCATACCCCACGCACCGGCCGTTGTCCATCACCAGGATGCGGGTCATGCCCATGATGGAGCTGACCCGCTGGGCCACCATGATGAGGGTGGCGTCCCCGTGGCGGTCCCGGATGGCGCGGCGCATGGCGGCGTCGGTGGCATAGTCCAGGGCGGAGGAGCTGTCGTCCAGAACCAGAATCTCGGGCCTGCCCGCCAGAGCCCGGGCCACCAGGAGCCGCTGCTTCTGTCCGCCGGACAGGTTGGCCCCCTTGATGGCGGCCTGATGGTCCGGGCCGTCCTCCAGCGCGTCGATGTACTCCGCGGCCATGGCGTCCTCAATGGCGGCGCGGAATGCTCTGCCGCTGATGTCCCGGCCAAACCGGATGTTTTCCCGGAGGGTGTCCTGGAACACCATGTCGTTCTGGAAGCACACGCCGAACTTTTTCCGCAGTTCGTCTTTTTCGTAGGCCCGCACGTCCCGTCCCTCCACGAACACCCCGCCAGCCTGCGCGTCGTAAAACCCCATGAGCAGGGAGACGATGGTGCTTTTTCCGCAGCCGGTGGGACCGATGACGCCCAGGCTCTCCCCCCGCTCCAGGATGAAGCTGATATCGGTGAGGGCCTTTTCCCGCGCCTCCCCGGCAAAGCCGGAGGCATCGCCGGGGGAGTCTCCGCCGTAGCTGAAGCAGACGTGCTCAAAGCGGATGAAGCCCCCGCCGGAGGGGGTGAGGGCGGCGCTGGCTGGAATGGAGCGCCGGCCGGTTTCGGCCCGGAGAACTTGGTCGATGCGGTCGGCGCTGGCCCCGGCCTTGCTCATGGTCATAAAAATGCGGGACAGCCCCATAATGCCCATGGTAATCATGTTGAAATAGGTGAGGAACGCCAGGATCACGCCCGGTTCCATCACCCCGGCGTTCACCCGCCGGGCCCCCAGCACCACCACCAGGGTGAGCCCCCCGTTGAGACACAGCTGCATGAGGGGGGAGGGGATGGCCATGACAGTGCCTGCGGCAATGTCGCAGTCCGTCATGTCCTGGTTGGCCCGGGAGAACCGGCGCTTTTCGTACTCTGTTTTGGACAGGGCTTTCACCACGCGGATGCCGGTGATGTTCTCCCGCATGACCCGGACCACCGCGTCCAGCCGCCGCTGCACCTGGTTGTACATGGGCAGGCCCTTGGCGGACACCACGAATACCACAAGGATGAGCACCGGGAGCATGGCCACCAGGACCAGGGCCAGGGAGGCGTCCATCACCAGGGACACGCATACGCCGCCCACCAGCAGCATGGGCGCCCGGACGCACAGGGTCTGGAACTGCTGGGCGGCCGATTGGACGTTGTAGCTGTCGCTGGTCATGCGGCTGATGAGGGAGGGCAGGCCGAACGCGTCAAACTGGCTGCCGGACAGATTGGCGGTTTTGGAGAACAGGGCCTGCCGGATATCATAGCTCACGTTGTGGGCGTTGCGCACCGCCCGCCGGTTGGCGCACACGTTGAGCTGGCGGCACACCACCGCGACGGCGAACATCACCAGCCCCCACAGCACCGCCAGGCGCAGGTTGCCCAGGGGGGCCACATCGTCGATGATATGCTCCAGAATATAGGGCAGCAGCAGCTCCGTCACAGTGGCGGCCAGCTTGATGAGAATGCACGTGAGCACGGCCCCTTGATAGCGGCCCATGGCCCGGGCGATCAGCCGCATGGGTGCCCGTGCCGGACCTGCCCGCCTGTCTGAAGATCCAAGACAGCTCCCCCCTTTACGCGAAAATAAGTCAGCTATCACAGTGTATCAGGCGGTATCCCGAATGTCAAGGCGCCCCGGCGCTTCCCCCGCGCAGTTCCGGCGGCGGGGGACGGCGCTGGAAACAGGTGTTGACAACGGGAGAAAAATAGGATATAAAGGGAGTGCAAAGGGAGTAGCTTGCACGGGTGCACCCGTGTTTGTTGGGCCGTCAATACGATCTTGAGATCCGGCCCAATGATGAAAAAGCGAGACTTTGCTGTCAAAACGACAGCAAAGCCTCGCTTTTTTCTGCCTGCTGCCATATACTCCCTGTGCGGCGCGCTGCTTTGGCCCTGTCACACCACTTCGGAAAAGAGGAGATCAGAATGACCATCGCGCAGCTATCCCTGTTTATTGCCCGGCTTCTGGCCGGTACGGGAGTGTTTCTGGTAGGGGTTCACCTGCTCACGGCCAACATTGAGCAGCTGGCCACGGAGAGAATCAAGGAGCTGTTCAGCCGGACTGCCGGCAGGCGGCTGGTCAATGTGGGGATTGGCGCTGCCGCCACCGCGCTGATTCAGAGCTCCGGCGTGACCACCGTGCTCATCGTTGGCTTTGTCAACGTAGGGGTGGTCAATCTCTATCAGGCCGCCGCCATGATTATGGGCGCCAACATCGGCACCACCGTCACCGCCCAGATCGCCGCCCTCAGCGCGTTTCCCGTCACCACGTACCTCCAGGGGCTGGTGTTTGCCGGCATCATGATCTCTATGGTGTGCAAGCGGGACAGCTTGAAGAAAACCGGCCTTATCCTGGCGGGTCTGGGGCTCATTTTCATCGGGCTGGCGCTCATGTCCGATGTCATGAAGGCAAACCGGGACGCCATCCAGCACATTTTTGAGTCGGTGACCAACCCGCTCCTGCTGCTGCTCACAGGCGTCTTTCTCACGGCCCTGGTGCAGTCCAGCTCGGCGACCACCTCGGTCATCATTGCCATGTCGGTGGCGGGACTTACCATTGGCTCCGGCGGAAACGAGGTGCTGTATATCATTTTGGGAACCAACATCGGCTCCTGCGTCACCGCCCTCATGTCCTCGGCCACCGCCGGGGTGAGCGCCCGGCGGGCGGGGCTGATTCATTTGATGTTCAACACGATAGGTTCCGCCATCTTTTTCGCGGTGCTGCTGTTCTGGCCTGGGTTCATGGACATCACGTTTCGCCGGTGGTTTTCCGCTCCCGCCACCCAGATCGCCATGTTCCACACCTTTTTTAACGTTACGTGTACGGTGCTTTTCCTGCCTTTGTGCGGGTGGTTTGTCAAGACGGCGGAACTGCTGGTCCGGGGAAAACAGCCTCCGGTTGCGGGAACCTGCCTGGACGAGCGTATGCTCTCCTCCGCCTCGCTGGCCATCTCCCAGCTGGAAAAGGAGCTGGTCCGGCTGTCCGACACCGCCATGGAGGCTTTCCGCACCGGCTACCGCTCTTTCCGGGAGAAGGACGAAACTCTCATTGCGCCCACGCACCGGCTCATTGACCGGGCGGGGAGCATCAGCCAGGAGATGGTGAATTACCTCATCCGGCTGTCCGCACAGAGCAAGCTGGCAGACGAGCGCCCCATCTCCGATCTTCACAGTAATTTGGGGGATATCATGCGCATCGCTGAGATCGCGGACAATCTGACCAAGTATACCCGGCGCTCCATAGATGCCGGCCTGGATTTTTCCGGAGGCGTGCGGGAGGAGCTGGACGGTATGGCGGCCAGGGTGGAGGAGCTGTACGGCCTCACCAAGCGGGCGGTGCTGGGGCAGGATGCGGCCCTGGTGCCCGAGATCGACCGGGTGGAGGAGGAGATTGACGGCCTGCGCCGGCAGCTTATTGACCGCCATATCCAGCGGCTGAACGCGGGTGCGTACAGGGCTGAGTCCAGCGGGGTGTTCATCAATCTGGTGTCCAATCTGGAGAGGCTTGGGGACCATCTGACCTATATTGCGCATACGGTCCGGGAGAGGTAACGAAGGACAGGATGCAAAAAGCGCGCAGTACCGGCTTTTCCGCCGGTGCTGCACGCTTTTTCAGACCTCTTTTTTCAGAGAAGAGCGTCAGCAGCCCTCCACCATGATGCTGATGATCTCCCGGTCAGTGCCCGCCATGCCGTCCCGGGCTAGGCGGCCCACGTTGCGGATGGTGTTCTCCACGCCCTTCACCACAATTCCGTCCCCGCCATAGAACTGGGCGCCGTGGCGCTGCATCTGCCAGCCCAGCAGCCCGGCCTCCACGGCAGAGGCGATCTTGGCCGCGCAGCTGGCCTTGGCCCCGTCGCAGATCATGCCGGAGTTGATGGCCACCGCGTTGACGATGGTGTGGGCGATCTCATCCGCCTTTCCGCCGTAGAGGTAGGCAATGCCCGCCCCGGCGCCGCACCCGGCGCTGGTGGCCCCGCAGTAGGCGGACAGCCGCCCGATGCCTGTTTTCAGGTGGATGGTCACCAGGTTGGCCACTGCCAGCGCCCGGTACAGAGTATCCTGTCTGACGCCCAGCTCCTCTGCGTACACGATCACCGGAAGAGAGGCGGTCATCCCCTGGTTGCCGCTGCCCGAATTGATGACCACCGGTAGCTCACAGCCGCTCATCCGGGCGTCGGACCCGGCTGCGGCGTAAGCTTTGGCCCGGTTGTGGGGGGCGTCCCCGTAAGCATCCAGCAGAATCTTCCCGATCCCCGCGCCCCACGCGCCCCGCAGTCCCTCTTCCGCGATGGCCCGGTTCAGGCTGATCTGGCGGTCCAGAACCGCTTTGATGTGGGAAACCTCCACTGTGTCGGCAAATTCCACAATGCCCTCCACAGTGAGCAAGGCGCGGTTTGGCCCTGCCGTTCCGGCGCCTTCTGCGCAGGCTCGCGCCTGAAGGGCTTCCCCGTCCCGCTCCACCCGGACCACATTGGTGTGGCCCCCGGCAATGCGCACGGAGGCGGTGTGCCCCGCCGCCGCCACAGCGATCTGGATGTCGAAGATGAACCCGCTGTCGGCGGGGACCACGGAGATAGGGGTGTTATCCAGATAGGATTTGATATCCGGGAGCTGTCTGTCCTCCACGGCGGACAGCACCTCCAGCTCCCGCCCCGCGTCCCCCGCCGCAATGCCTGCGGCCGCGGCGGCTGCAATGCCCCGCAGGCCTCCGGTGTGGGGGACCACCACGCTTTTCACGTTCTTGATGATGTTGGCGCTCACCCGGATATCCACTTGTTCCGGCAGCAGGCCCAGGGTCTGGCGGGCCAGGGCGGCGGCGTAGGCCACGGCGATGGGCTCGGTGCAGCCCATGGCGGGCACCAGCTCCTCCCGCAGAATATCCACGCAGGCGCGATATAACGTTTGCTCCATACCGGCTTCCCTCCAGCAAAAATGTTCAGGTGCACACCGTGTTTGCGTTCATACCGGGGCGAAAGCGCCGCCCTAGGCAGGCGGGGCAGGCCCCCGGTTTCCGCCGCTGGCTACGGTCGGGCCATTTCCGTCCGCATCAAGTCCAAAAAGGCCCCGGCTGCGGGGGAGAGGAGCTGATACCGCTTCCAAACCAGACGGAGCTCCACGGTGAGAGCGGGCGCCAGGGGGCGGTAACAGAGGGAACTGTTTCCGGATGTGTTGATGAGACCGTCCAGGGTGACCGCCAGACCGAGCCCCTCTTCCACCATGAGGGAGGCATTGTAAATTAAGTTGTGGGTGCCGACCACATTCAATTGGGACAGGCGCCGGCCCATCCAGGCCAGGAAAGGGCTGCCGTCCCTGATCTGCCGGGAGAGCAGCAGCGGCTCACGGGCCAGATCGGCCGGTTCGACGGCGCTCTTTTCCGCCAGGGGATGGGACTTGGGCATGAGGACGCCCCATGTATCCCGGTGCGGAAGGAGTATGTGCTCATACTTGCCCATGTCCGCGTCCCCCACCAGCAGCGCAAAGTCAAGCAGCCCCCGGTCCAGCTGCTCCACAATATCCACCCGGTCTCCGCTGACAATATGCAGATGGACCTTTCCGGAAACCGCTTTCAGAGCCTCTGCGGTCCGGGCGACCAGCCGCATTCCCTCTGTTTCGCCTGCTCCGATGGACACATCGCCGCTGACAGACGCTCCGTAGGCGGACACCTCCCCGGAGGTTTTGTCCACCAGGTCGATGATCTCCTCGGCCCGCTTGCGCAGGTACATCCCCTCTTCGGTGAGGGTGATCTTCCGCCGGCCCCGGAGGAACAGGGTTTTGCCCAGCTCATCCTCCAGATCCCTGAGCTGGCGGGAGAGGGACGGCTGCGCGGTGTGCAGGGCTTCCGCCGCCCGGGAAATGCTCTCTTCCCGTGCCACCGCTAAAAAGTACCGCAAAACCCGCAATTCCATGCAAATCATCCCTCCTTTGACCTATAGTATCACGGCACAGATATACCTGTCAAGTATATTGCCATATCCAGCATAAGTATTTGCGATCAACTGGCGGGGGGCTTATAATTGGAACAGAGGGGGTGAGGCAATGATTCCCGGGAGAACGGAGGACGAGATCCGGCAAAACCTGAAGGATGCGGGGTGCGGCAATCAGATGATTGCGCGCTGCATGGAGGCGGTGAAAGCGGGCGATGGGCAGAGGTGCGCCAGACTTTTGGAGGACAGGCGGAGAGCGCTGCTGGACAGGATACACGGCGAAGAGAAAAAGCTGAGCTGCCTGGACTATCTGCGCTATCAGCTGCGAAAGAACCAACGGCAGGCCGGTGCGAAGAGAACGGCTCAAACTCCGGAAGAGCGCCGGCAGCCAGGAAAACGAATCTGCAAGGAGGATGTACCATGAAAATTCAGCAGACTGCGGGGCGGGATCAGCTGGGAGGTTTCGCCCCTAAATTTGCCCAGCTCAACGACGATGTGCTGTTTGGCGAGGTGTGGAGCGGCGGCGGGCTGTCCCTCAAAATGCGCTCGATCCTTACGGTCACGGTGCTGGTGAGCAAGGGGATGGTGGACAGCTCGTTCCGGTTCCACCTCCAGAACGCCAGGAAAAACGGGGTGGCCAAGGCTGAGATGGCGGAGATTCTCACCCATGTGGCCTTCTACGCCGGCTGGCCCAACGCCTGGGCCGCCTTTCGCGCGGCGGTGGAGGTTTACGGAGACGACCCCGGCACAAATGGCGGGATGTTCGGCCTGGGCCGGCCTAACGAGGCATTTGCCCGGTATTTCACTGGAAACAGTTACCTGAATCCGCTTACCAACCCGGAAGAAACTGTGTTTCTCGCCAATGTTACCTTTGAGCCGGGGTGCCGCAACAACTGGCACATTCACCACGCCGCAAAAGGGGGAGGACAGATTCTGCTGTGCACCGACGGCCGGGGCTGGTATCAGGAGTGGGGCAAAGACGCCCGGGAGCTCCACCCCGGCGACGTGGTTTATATCCCCGCCGGGGTGAAGCACTGGCATGGCGCCGCCGGGGACAGCTGGTTCAGCCACATCGCGCTGGAAGCCCCCGGGGAGGAGTGCGCCAACGAGTGGCTGGAGCCGGTGGACGGCGAACAGTATGGAAAGCTGAGGTAGGCGCCCATGAAACGAAACTGGATTACGGGCTTTCTTGCCGCCGCGATGCTTTTGGGCTCTGCCTCCTGTGCCGGCAGGGACGGCGGGTTCCCGTCCGGCCCGGTGCCGGAGGAGACCCCTGCGCCTGCGGCCTCCAATACCCCCGCCCCGGAGGAAACCGCCTCTGCAAAGCCCTCCGCCCCAAGGAAGGGAAAGGTGCTGGTGGCCTATTTCTCCGCCACGGGGAATACCCGCCCCTTGGCGGAATATGCCGCCGACATTCTTGACGCCGACCTCTATGAGATCGTGCCCGCCCAGCCCTACACCGCCGATGATTTGAACTACAATAAGGACTGCCGGGCCAACGGTGAACAGAACGATGACGAAGCCCGTCCGGCGATTGATGGCGCGGTTGAGGATATGGATCAGTATGACACAGTGGTCATCGGCTACCCCATTTGGTGGGCGCGGGCGCCCAAAATCATCCACACTTTTTTGGAACGCTATGATCTGGGCGGCAAAACCATTGTCACCTTTTCCACGTCCGGCGGCAGTGGGCATGAGGATGCCACGATCCGGGGGTACGAGCCGGACGCCGTATGGCTGGAGGGGCGGCGCTTTGCAGCCGGAACGGGCCGGGAGGCTGTCGCCGCCTGGCTGGAGACCTTGGAGCTGGATGGAGGGCAGGAAGCCGCAGGCAGCACCCTTTTTCTGGACGTAAACGGACGCCGGCTGACCGCGGCGCTGGCGGACAACCCGTCTGCGCGGGCGCTGGCGGAGCTGCTTGCCGCAGGGGCGCTGACCATTGAGATGAGCGACTACGGCGGCATGGAGAAGGTGGGGCCTTTGGGGGCCGACCTGCCCCGAAATGACGAACCAATCACCACCGGGCCCGGCGACCTGATCCTTTACCAGGGGAATAAGCTGGTGCTCTACTATGCCGCAAACTCCTGGAGCCTTACCCGGTTGGGGAAGGTTGACGGTGTGACCGGGCAGGAATTGCGGGAGATTCTCGGAGAGGGCGGCGTGAGCCTGACAGTGTCCCTGGGGGAGTGACGGCCTGCCGCCGGGGAGGAGAACCGAAGCTACAGGCTCTGAACCTGATCCATATAGGCGCGCACAGTCTGCGGGCAAATGCCGCCGCCCCAGTTTCCGTTCTCAAAGCAGCTTCCCACAAAGGCTCCATCCGCGAGGGCCAGCCGCTGGGCGGCGTTTTCTACATTGGTGCCGCCGCCGAGAATGACCGGGGCTTCGGGGAAGGCGCTTTTGATATCTCGAACCATCCGGTCGTTCAGAGCGGGATCGGGGTTATAGACTTCGATGGCGGAAGCGCCCACGGTGAGGGCGCTTTTCGCCGTTGCTTTCAGCGCCTCCGGATCGTAGGCGCCGTTTTGCAGGAAGTGGTAGCCGGATATTTCTGCAACCATTGCGATGTCCTGGGCGCCGATTTTCTGCCGGTAGGACATCACCTTCAACGGATCGGCCTGGATCATGCCGAAGGGGGAGGGGGATTGGCCCACCAGGACGGAGCAGCGGGTAAAATCTGCGCCGCAGACTTTGGCGACGGCCAGCGAGGGGGTGATGCAGTTCCACATGAGCTGAGCGCCGATGAGAAAGCCGGGGCCGGCGGTCTGCCGAGCTGTTTCCACTAAAAGCGCCATGCCGGCGACGCGGGCGTAATCGGTGTCGTCCGTGGAGGGATAAATTTTGTCCACGGACTGCACCAGACAGCCGGAGGCACCGCCCTCGATCAAGGCGGATACATCCCGCTTGACCTTTTCCTTTGACCGAGCCAGGCCGCCCTGCTGGTACAGGGGGGTGCCGGGCAGGGGATGCAGGTGGACAAGGCCGATAATCATTTTTTCGTGAGAGTTTTTTGGCTGTAGCATTGTGAGATTCCTCCTGTTTATTTGATCTGCTTGGTCTTTTGATGTGGGATTTTGACATATCTTGCCGCTAGGCAATGCCCAGCCGCATTGTACGGTTTTGCAAAAAAACAGTTGCATTGTTGGAAAAAGAATTGTATACTGTAATTAAATTTGAGAATTTACATTTGGCATATCCAGCAGAAAATGACGCACCAGGGAAACGGAGCGGCGGATTCCTGCAAACGAGCAAGGAGGTGTCGGTATGCCGGGGGCCACGGATTCTCATGTCTCGAAATACAGTATCGTAATGATGTCGTTGATTGAGCGCATCAATAACAACGAGTTTGCGCCGGGCTACAAGCTTCCTTCGGAAAATGAGCTGATTAAAGAGTACAATGTCAGCCGGATCACTGTCCGCCGCGCCCTGAACGAAATGGAGACGCAGAAGTATATTTACCGGAAGCAGGGAAAGGGCACGTTTGTCAACCGGAACCGGGTGAACGAAAGTGTGTACAGGCGGTATAACCAGGGGTTCAGCGCGATGATAAAAAGTGCCGGGCGGGTGTGCACCATCCGGCAGCTTCAAAAGGATTTTCGCCCTGCGGGGAGCTTTTCCGGGCAGCTGGAGCTGGACCCCCGGGAGGACTGCCTGTATTACAGCCGGATATATTTTGCAGATGGAATCCCCCTGTTGTATGTGGAAAGCTACATAAACCACCACAACATGGTGGGAGTGGAGAACTTTGACTATTCGTTCATCTCCCTGTCCGCCCTGATCCGGCAGGTATACGGCGGCACGGTATACCGAAAAAACAGGGCGATCCAGTCCACCAAGGCGGGCGAGGCGGCCCCGTATTTGGAGGTGGAAGAAAGCGACCCGGTTTTGCGCTTGACCTATCTCTCGAATGTCCATGACAACGCGGCGCTCCGCCCCTTTGAGTGCGCGGTGGCGTATGCCAGGACGGACATTATTCCCATTGACGCGGAATATCTGTAACGGTTTTCCAAGGCCGGCGCACAGCGCCGGCCTTGATTTACCCGGGAAACGCGCTCTGCGCGTTTCCCGGCTTTTATTTTGGGAAAGATATGAGCGGTCAGCCGTTGTAGTTGAACACTGCGAGCAGCAGCGTCCCCGCGATGTAGAGGAAAATCCCGAAAGAGAGGATGAGCATTGTCTTGCGTCTGGAGCCGGCAAATTCCCCGTAGAAAAGGCCCCACAGGTAGGTCCACACGTTGGAGGTCCGGCCGAATAGGAAAGACAGCGTGGCGCTCAGAACGGGCATGGCGTAGATGGAGATGAGATTGCCGCCGTAGTGGCAGAAGGCGGAGACGGCACCCAGAAGCAGCGGCTGCTTGGAGGAGCCGACGCACAAAACCTGCCTCCACTGCTTTTTCCTGGTGAAAATGACGCCGCACGTCAGAAATACGCTGAGAAAGGAGCCAGTGGCCATGTACGCGCAGGTGAGAACGGGAGGGAAGCCGGAAGCGGTGCCGGAGGCGGTGCCGATGGACCAGCCGTTGGTGAGGAAAGCGCTGAGAAGCATCAGCAGGACAATTTTTGCAGTGATCGGCCCCTTCCCCGCTTGGGCTGCGGAACTGCGGCGGTCCTGATCCCGCAGGGCCGCGGCGTAATTGCAGGTAAAGGCGGCCGCAATAAAAATGGCGGTGCAGCCCAGAACAAGGGGCAGGGCATAAGGGCTGTCGGAAAGGCCCTCTTTCATCAAAGAGGTCAAGATGCCCAAGATGTTGCCCACTGCGCCGCTGATGGCGGTAAAAAGCAGGAGTCCAACTTTCCCCATCACCTGCAGAGAGATAAACAGCCCCATGGACATCATGGCCCCGCCAAGGAGAATCTCCGCCACTACGGCGGGATTGGCCGTGGTGGCGCTGATGATTCCGGCGGGGAGCAGGACCGGAGCCAGAACCAGCGTTACGCCCCACACCAGAACCAGGGAAAACGAGTAGAGCAGAAAGACGATGCCGGTGATTGGATAGGATTTCCGGTGCTTGACCACTTGCATCCAGCTTCCCCACATTGCGGCGGCCAGCAGGGTCAGTACGGTGGCGGCAGGCACAGAAAAATAGGGCTTGTCCATTAAAATCACGCTCCTCTGTAATCTTGTTATAATATTATGTCACAAGTCTGAGCGGTTGTCAATCCGGGAAATTCGACACATAGAAGAAAAGAAATATGTGCATATAGCATAAAAATGGACCTAATAATTGGTGCAATAATATCATATTGACAGACTGAGACTTCCAGAATATAATTAAGAAAAAGAAAGGGAGTCCAAGCTTGTTATATCTTTCGTAAACTTGTAATATAATTGCGGAGGTGGACATGAACGGCACAGCTTTCTTATCCTGCGGAAACATCATGAGCGATGTGGTCGAGAGAGATGACGGCAGCCTGAGCGAGCTTAAAATCGGGGGGCCGGCGCTGTATGCCTTGTCCGGCATCCGGCTGTTTACCCGGGACTGCCGGCTGGTGTGTCAGGCCGGCGCAGACTATGGCGAAAGCTACGGTGTCTGGCTGGATAACAACGGAATCACCCGGCAGTCTGTGCGCGTTGCCGCCCAGTATACCTCCCAGCATCTGATCCGCCATCAGAGGGACGGCAGCTACACCTGGCGTTCCCGGTTTGGAACGCAGCTTCTGGGCTATCTGAAAACCACGCCCGCCCATATCGGCGAGGCGTGCAGCATGGAAACCCGCGGGGTGTACCTGGCTCAAAACACGGACCCGGTTTTTTGGGAGGAACTGGCCCGGATCAAAAAAGAAAATGGTTTTCGTCTGATGTGGGAGCTGGAGGTTCCCCAGCCGGATGACGGAATCCCGGAGGACAAGCTTCAGCGGGTTGCGCGGGTTTTGCCCATGGTGGATATCTGGTCGCTTAACAGCACGGAAGCGGGGTACCTGTTCGACATGGAAAAGGACCGGGAGATTGCGATCATCCGCCGCCTGCAGGAGCTGCCGGTTCGGTTCACCTTTTTCCGGGTGGGAAAACGGGGGGCGTACCTGGTCATGCCGGACCGGGCGTATTTCTGTCCGGCGGTCACGGTGGAGCGCTGCGTTGATCCCCTGGGCTGCGGAAACTGTTCCACCGGGGCCATGCTGTATGGGATCGTCTCCAGGATGGAGCCTGAGAAGGCCCTGGCGGCGGCAAATGTTGCGGCAGGCTTCAACGCCGCCCAATACGGGCCGGTGCCGCTGGTCACGCAGGAGGTGACGGAGCGGGCTCTGGCCTTGGTGGACCGGACGGCGGAGACCGTACAAAGGATTTGAAGCGGCGCGATCACGAAATGAGGATGAGAAATGGTTAATCTTGACGAAAAACGGCTGACCGCCCAGCTTGGGAAGCGGGAAATATTCAATGCCCGGTCCCTGATCCTCACAGGTGACACGCTGGGGCTTGCGGCGGCCCAGATGCTGCTTCCGCTGTTTCAGGAGCAGTGCGGAATCTTTATGGGGTGCCGCGTGATGCCTCCCCTGGAACTGGCGGTGTATGCCACAGCGTCCAGCCTGGGGACGGGCGAGCCGGACAGCCCCTGGGTCTTGGCGGTCAGCGGGGGCGGCGCGGACAGCTGCCTGACACAGGCGCTGGAAAGAGCGGCGGCGCTGGGGGCTTTCACGGTGCTTGCCGCCTGCGAGCCAGATCCGCTGGCGGCAAAGGCGGCGAACAGGGTTTTCACAGTGGAACCGGAGCGGGAGGCGGGTGCGCTGCTTGCCCTGTGCGCTGAGACGGCGGGCGCGGCCTGCCGGATTGCGGACGTAAAGAGGAGGACCGCGCCTCTGGCCTTTTCCCGGTGGAGCGGGGCCTGGCGGGGGTATGCCGGGCAGGTGGAGGAAGCGCTCTCCCGACAAGAGAGGGAGCTGGAGGGTCTTGCGGCCCAGTGGTCGGAATGTGGCGCCTTTGAGGCGGTGGGCGACGGCGGCTGCGCCGGCGCCGCCCGGTACGCGGCCTGGGAGGTGCTGAAAAAAAGAGGCGTTCCCACCTGTACATACGATGGGGAGGACTGGTGCCATATCCCCTTTTTCCGGAGGAAGCCGGGAACGATTGGGACGCTGTTTTTTGGCCAGTCTGGCTCAAGCGCCTGGGCAAGGGAACGGGAAAGCCTGGAGATGGCGCTGAAGGTTGGGCGAAGGGTAGGGCTTGTGACGGACACGGACGGCTGCGGGCTTCCGGGCGCGGAGGTATTGCGGCTCCCCGCGCCGCCGGAGGGGTTTTCCTGGATGTTCGCGCCGTTTGCGACGTCCGCGGTTCGGGCGGTGGTGGAGAGAGTGAGGGGCGGTGCCAATGATTTTTGAATTTCAGGTGACAGCGCAGGGGCAGTACGCCGATATCACCGGCCGCCTGCGCAAGGCGGCTGCGGACAGCGGCGTGCGGGAGGGGCTGGCGGTGGTCCAGGTTCCGCACACCAGCGCCGGACTGGGGATCACGTCCTTCTGGGACCCCAGGGGAATGGCGGATTTGTTCCACGAGTGGGAGCGCAGCTTTCCCGCCCGAATGAGCTATCGCCAGGAGGGCTCCCCGGTGTCCTCGGCCGCCCGAGGGAAGTCCGCCATGGGGGGAGCCAGCGTGACGCTGATGATTCATGAGGGCAAGCTCCTGCTGGGATCTTCCCAGGGGGTCTGCCTGATGGAATATGACGGCCCGCGTCCTCGGCGGGTGGTGCTCTGCATTGAGGAAATGCCCCTTGCCTTGTCCACCGCGAGTCTGACAACCCGGCATATGGGGATGCATGACATCACCTTGGAGCTGCAAAAAGCGGTCCGCGCCAGCGGGGTCCGCCAGGGGGTCTGCCACGTGTCCATGCCCCACTCCACGGCGGGGCTGGCGGTGGGCAGACCCGCCGATGCCCCTCTGCTGTGGGACTGCCTGGAACGGCTCGTCCCCACAAGGGCGGACTTTCTGCACGACGAGACGCCATGGGACGCGGCAGGCCATGTGAAGACGGTATTCACTGGAAGCCAGCAGACCTTTGCCATTCAGGACGGAGAGGCGGTGCTGGGAGACGGCCTGGCGCTGTTCTTTACCGAGTTCGACGGGCCCAGGAAACGAAAATACTTAATCGGCGTCTGCGGGGAGCCTGGGAATTCCCGCGCCGGGATGTGAGGTGAAACAACATGGAGAACAAGACTTTCGACAATCCCCTGCGCCGGCAGTGCCTGAGCATTCCGGCCCTGTACGCGGAGCAGGCGCAGGGCGTCTGCCGGGGATTTGACGAGTCGGGGCTGGGGGACTGCCTCAAGGACATCACACGGGTGATTTTAACCGGCTGCGGGGACAGCTATTTTGCCTCCCGGGCTGCCGTACCCGCATTTCAAAGGTACGCCGGAGGGTTTGGCTCCGCCTTTGAAGCCCGTACCTGCCTGGACACCGCGCGGTTTTTGCAGTACCCCCAGCGGGACAATGGAAACATCCTGGTGGTGGGGGTGAGCGCGTCCGGACGTCCGGCCAGGGTGTGTGAGGCGCTGCTGCGGGCAAAGAAGTACGGCTGCAGGACGCTGGCGCTGACCAATGACGGCGATTCCCCGGCGGCCCAGGCGGCGCAGTTCCGCTTAGTGGTACATACCCCCGGCTTCCCCTATGCCTCTCCGGGGCTTCGGAACTACTATGCGTCTCTCTTTGGGCTGTTCGTGCTGGCGGCGCAGCTGGGGATCGCGCGGGGGACGTTGGCGCAGGGCAGCGTCGGGGGGCTGCTGGACGCTATAGAAAGCCTGAACGGGAAATACGCGCAGGCGCTTCCGGCGCTGGACGAGAAAATGCTGGCCCTGGCAAAAAGCTGGAATGGAATGTGCGCGGTTGAAACCGTTGGAGATGGGGGAGCCTATTCTACGGCTGCGTTTATTGCGGCGAAATTTGTGGAGGCCTCCGGCATCGCGGCCGCGACCACGGACGCGGAGGACTGGTGCCATGTCAATTTCTTCCTGCGGCAGGCGGACCAGGTGGGGCTCATCATATCCGCGGACCGGGACGCCCCGGATGCCGGCCGGGTCCGGGAGACGCTGGCCCAGGCCGTAGCCGGGGGGAGAAAGGTGCTCCTGCTTTCCAATGGCCTGGAGACGGATGGGCCTTGCGCCGGCGTGACGCATATAGAGCTTCCACCGGCCCCGGCGGGATACCGGTTTGTGGAGCCGATGTATGATTTTCTGCCGGGCGCGCTTTTGGCCAGCTATGACAGCGTGCTGAGGGGAGAGACCTATTTCCGGGGCGGCCGCTGGGGCGAGCCGGGGGTCAACACGATTCAGACAAGCCGGATTGAGCTGGTATAGGTGGGACTATGCGGATACGGATCAGACAGGATATGCCGGGGAGCGGATTTGTGGACATTGGCTGTCTGCTGGAGGAAGCGGTCGCCGGCAGCGGGCTGGCCAGCGGTATTTGCGTGATACGGGCTTTGGAGCCGGGGGTTGGACTGATTCACGGCCCGAAAGACGCGCAGGCGAGGCAGGACCTTTGGGAGGACTATGCCCGCCTCTTTGACGGTGTGTTTGGCCCATGTGTGAAGGCCTCAGTGGGAGGACAGGCGCTGGAACTGATTATTCTGGACGGCAGGCCCCTCCTGGGACCGGAGGAGACGGTCTGCGCCGCTGGGTACAGCGGGAGGGAAACAGCGGAGTTTTCGGTCTGCTGCTTTGGGTAAGGAAAGCGCGCCGCATAAAAGCGTGTATATAAAACAACTGAAAGGATGAAGAAAGATGAAAAAGCTCATGAGTATTGTTCTGGCGGTTCTCTTTATCGTGTCCATGACGGCCTGCGCCGACAGCGGGAAAGAACCTGATGCCACTGATCCCAACGAGGGGAAAACCCATGTGGTATACGTGGGCGGGACCCGGGGGGACGCCGGCATCGCCGACGCCACGTACGAGGGCTTTGACCGGGCGCTGAAAGAGCTGCCTATTTACGGGGAATATATTGAGCTGCCGGCGGACAAGGCGGACTACCGCGCCACGCTGCTGGAGGCCTGCGAGACGGACGCCAAGCTGGTTTTCACATCCGCGGGAAGCGGCATGATTGACATTGTGATTGAGCTGGCCCCCCAATATCCCGACAAGAAGTTCATGGTGCTGGACACCCCCATCGACCAGGAGGGCATCCAGGACATGGATAACTTTTATGGAATCCTCTGCGCGCAGAACGAGGTCTCTTACCTGACGGGCTATCTGGCGCAGCGGATGAGCAAGACCGGCAAGGTCGGGGTTGTGGTAGGCGTGGAGTACCCGGTGCTGTGTGACTTTATCACCGGCTTTATCAGCGGCGCACGGGCCGCTAATCCCGACACGCAGATCGCGGCGTCCGCCTCCGGCGACTGGGTGGACCAGGGCGCGGCAAAAGAGACGGCCCTTGCGCAGATCCGCCAGGGCTGCGACGTGATCTACTGCGTGGGCGCGGCGTCCTCGTTCGGCAGCCTGGAGGCGTGCAAGGAGCAGGGTGTCTGGGGCATTGGCTGCGACACGGACCTGGCCGCCCAGTTCATCGGCATTGACGACGAGCAGGCGGACTGCATTATCACCTCTGCGTACAAGGACTGGGGCCAGGTCTCCTATGACTGGATCAAGACCTGCCTGGAGGACATCGACTCCATCCCCTGGGGGACGGTGGAGCTGACCGGCATTGCCGAGGGCGGCTGCAAGATTATCCAGAATGAAATTTACGAAAAGCAGGTTCCGGATGAGATCAAGGCCGAAATGGAACAGCTCATCAAGGATATCGCGGACGGAAAGATTGATTGTCCCACTTACTTTGACATGACTGAGGAAGAGTATGTGGCGCTGAAGGAGTCCGTCATGGTGAAGTAATTCCCTGTCTGTCCTGTGCGGGGCGTAGGCCAGCTGTGCTGCTGCGCCCCGCAACGATTAAGAAGGGAGGGTGAGGCAGGTATGTCCGACACGATCCTGTCCATGGAAAATATCACAAAGGTGTATCCGAACGGCTTTGTCGCCAACCGGAATGTGAGTTTCTCATGCAAAAAGGGAACGATCCATGCGCTCCTCGGGGAAAACGGGGCGGGAAAAACCACGCTGATGAAAATCCTGTTCGGGTTTCTGATTCCGGATGAGGGCCGCATCCTGGTCAAGGGCCAGCCGGTGGCGTTCAAGGACCCACAGGACGCGATCAGCCACGGCGTAGGCATGGTGCACCAGCATTTCATGCTTGTGGACGAGCTGAGCGTGGCGGAAAACGTGGTGCTTGGGATGGAACCGCTGCGGCACGGTCTGTTCGACATGAACAAGGCGGTGTCTGTGACCGATGAGCTGGCGCGGAAGTATAATTTTGACCTGAACCCCAGAGCCTTGGTGCAGGAGTGCTCGGTGGGTGTCAAGCAGAAGATTGAAATCCTGAAGGCGCTGCTGCGGGGGGCGGAAATCCTGATTCTGGACGAGCCAACGGCGGTGCTCACGCCGCAGGAGACCAAAGAACTGTTTGTGGAGCTGAAGAAGCTCCGGGATATGGGACATACCATTGTCTTTATCTCCCACAAGCTGAACGAGGTCAAGGAGCTGTGCGACGACTTCACAGTGCTGCGCTCCGGGAGGACTGTGGCGGTGGGGGACACCGGCGACTACACGGAACAGCAGCTGTCCAATATGATGGTTGGCCGGAATGTGGAGCTGGTGGTCAAAAAAGAAAAGCCGGAGGGCGGCAGGGAACAGGTTGTTGAGGTGCGCAGCCTGGGCTATACCAGCCACACCGGGAAGAAGCTTCTGGACGATGTATCCTTCTCCCTCCACAAGCACAGAATCCTGGGCGTGGCCGGAGTGGAGGGAAACGGCCAGAGCCAGCTGGGTGAGCTGATGACCGGCCTTCGCAGGATTACCCATGGGGATGTTCTGGTGGATGGCGTCTCCATCAAGGGGAAAAACGTGCGGAGCATCCGCAAGGCGGGCGTGAGCAACATTTCGGAAGACCGGATGAAATATGGCAGCGCGTTGACGATGTCCGTGGAGGAAAACATCATTGCCGACCGCTATTTTACCGGGCGCTACAGCAAGGGAATCCGGCTGGACCGGAAGGCCATCCGGAGCGATGTGGACGAGCTGATCCGGCAGTTCAAGGTGGACTGCCCCGCCCGGGATGCCCTGGCGGGGATGCTGTCCGGGGGCAATATCCAGAAAATGATTGTGGCGCGGGAGTTCACCAGCAATTCCAAGGTTATCGTAGCCAACCAGCCCACCCGGGGGATTGACGTGGGTTCCACGGAGTTTATCCGCAACCAGCTGATCCGGCTGGCACGGGACAAAGGTGTGGCGGTGCTTCTGATCTCCGCGGATCTGACGGAGGTTTTGGAGGTGAGCGACAGCATTATCGTGATGTCCGGGGGCCGGATCACCGCCTATTTTGAGGACGCGTCCGCTGTCAACGAGATGGAGCTGGGCGAATATATGCTGGGGATCAAGCGGATGACAGACGAGCAGATCGGGAGGGCACTGGGATGAACGCGAGGAAAATATTCATCAAATACTTTGACCTGATCCGGACGGTCGCCGCCATTCTCATCGGGTTTGCCCTGACGCTGGTGCTGCTCTTTTTCGTGAGCAAGGACCCGTTGAACGCGGTGCGGTCCTTCATGCTCGGCCCGTTTTCCAGCCCGAGGCGCTTTTTCAATATCATTGAGCTGATGATCCCGCTGACATTTACCGCCCTGGGGATGTGCCTGATGCTCCAGGTGGGCGAGTTCAACCTCCTGGGGGAAGGTATTTTTGGACTGGCCGGGGCGTTTACGGCCTATTTTGCCTGCAGGCTCTTGCCGGCGTCCATCCCGCCGGTGGTGTTCCCCACGCTCTTGATCCTGTTTGGCGCGGTTCTGGGGGCGCTGATGGCGGCCATCCCGGCGCTCCTGCGGATCAAGTGGAACGCCAACATTGTGGTGGTCACCATCATGCTGAACTATGTGCTGGTCTTTTTTGCCACGTATATGCTGCGCTACTGGATGCGGGATACAAAGGTGACCTATCTCGGCTCCTACAAATTCGCGGAAAATGCGAAGCTGACCACCCTGATCCGCGGCACCAAGCTGCACACGGGCGTATGGATCGCCGCGGCGGCGGTGCTGGTGGTGTGGTGGTTCCTGTTCAGGACGACCAAGGGCTATGAGATCCGCCTTACGGGGCACAACCAGTCCTTTGCCAAGTATGTCGGCATCAATGTGGTGGGCTCCATGCTGGCGGCGCAGATGCTGGGCGGGGCGCTGGCCGGAATGGGCGGCGCGGTGGAAATCCTGGGGCGCTATGACCGCTTTCTCTGGATGGAGCAGACAGGCTACGGCTTCGACGGAATGATGATTGCGGTCATTGCGAAAAAGAATCCTGCCCTCGTTCCGCTGGCGGCGTTTTTCATGGCCTATTTGAAAACAGGGGCCAACATTTCCGGCGCGACAACGGATGTTCCCCTGGAATTTATCAAGGTTATTCAGTCCATCATCATCATTCTGGTGGCGGCCACCATGTTTATGGACAGCCTGCACAGGCGCGCTGTCATCAAAGCCTCCACCGAGGAAACGGGGGTGGCGTGATGTTTGCTCAGTTTTTTACCCAGGAGTATCTGGTTGATTTCTTCTACTCCATTATCCGCATGTCCACGCCGCTGGTCTACTGCGCCATGGGGGCGCTGATCTCCAGGCAGTCGGGGGCTCTCAATATGGCGCTGGAGGGTATTATGCTGACCGCGTCCCTCCTTGCGGTGGCATTCAGCGCCGCCACCCATACGGTGTTTTTCGGCATGGTGGGCGCCGTTTTGGGCGGGCTTCTGATTTCCTTCGTCCTGGCGTATATGCACCTTGTGAAGCAGTCGGAACTGGTTCTCACCGGCATCGCCCTGAACACGCTGGCTTCCGGCGGGACCGTGTACCTGCTGTTCCTGCTCACCGGGGAGAAGGGCACGTCCAGACTGCTGAACAGCCTGGTGGTGCCCAAGTGGGAGATACCGCTTGTCAAGGACATCCCCATTCTCGGGGAGGTTTTGTCCGGGCATAACGCGCTGACCTACATCGCCTTTGTGTTTGCGGCGTTGACCTACGTCTTGATTTTCAAGAGCGGCACGGGACTGCGCATCCGGGCGGTGGGCTTCAACCCTGACGCGGCGGCGTCGGTTGGTATCAATGTCAACAGGATCAAGTTTCAGGCATTTCTCTATTCCGGCCTGTTTGCCTCCCTGGGCGGGGCCTTCATGTCCATGGGATACCTGTCCAATTTCTCGCGGGACATGATGGCGGGCCGGGGCTTTATCGGAATGTCCGCCACCAACCTGGCCGACGGGAGGGTGCTCGGGTCGCTTCTGGCGTCTCTGGGCTTTGGCGCGGCGGAGGCGGTGTCCATTACGCTGGCGACGCTGAACATGAAAGCGGAGATCGTCAGCATGATCCCCTATCTCGCCACTGTGATCGGGTTGGTGATTATGTCCGCAAACAAGCAGGCAAAGGCCCGGAAAAACCGGGAGGGAATATGACGGCGGCAGTTTGACCACAGAAGTTCAAACATATATGAGGAGGTTTACCATGGAATTTTCGTTGAAGGATCACATTCTCCCCCTGCACCATGTCGGATTTATTGTGAAAGACATTGACCGCTCCCTGGCGTTCTATACGGAAAAGCTGGGGTTCGAGTTTTACAGCCGCTGGACGGAGCCGGTGGAAGAGGTGGAGAGCGGTATGTGCGTTCCGGGGGCGTCCCTGGAGCTGGCACAGGTGACGGGCTACGGATGTATGCTGGAATTCATCCGGTTCGCCACCGGCGAGGGGTCGGAGGAAAAGTTTCTGTCCAACCATATCGGAACCGGACATGTCTCCTTCCTTGTCAAGGACCTGCCGGCTGTGATGGAGCATCTCAAGTCGGTGGGAGTGGAGTTCTGCAGTGAACCTGTGGTTCTGCCCAACAGCAGCTGGGTCATGTTCTATGATCCGGACGGCATCCGGGTGGAGATCATGGAGTTCTATCGAAACAAGGGATTTGAGGACAGGTGACCGCCGGAGAAATCTGGCAGTTTTCAACGGATCAGAGGAGAAAAGTATATGGAAAACTCAGTAAAAGAAAATATCCAAGCGGTCCACCACATGGGATTTATTGTGAAAGACCTGGACCGGTCCATTGATTTTTATGTCAACAAGCTGGGAATGGAGCTGAAGATGCGCTGGATTGAGACGGCGGAGCAGTGCGACGTGGGAATGGGAGTTCCGGGCTCCTCCCTGGAGCTTGCCCAGATGGTGGGCTACGGCGTTATGCTGGAGGTTGCCCGCTTTATTGACGTGCCGGGAATTGATACGCCTTTGTCGCCCCGCCAGACCGGCGTAGGACACATCTCTTTCACAGTGAAGGACCTGGTGCCGCTGATCGGCCAGCTGGAAAAGCAGGGCGTCCGGATGGCGAGCGAGCGCATGATTGTGCCGGAACTGAAGATTACATGGGTCCATGCGCTGGACCCGGATGGGGTCCGCGTGGAGCTGATGCAGTTTTTTGACCGCTGCGAGGATGTAAAATAAGAGAGGGAGGATCATGCCATGCAGATACCACAGCCCCATATCCGGCTGACCCCTGACCCTGAGCTGCGCTGCGCCATTCTGCCCGGGGACCCGGCGCGGATTGACCGGATTCTGCCTTTTCTGGAGGGGGCCCGGGAGCTTGCGCTTCACCGGGAGTACCGAAGCGCGGCGGGGTATTACAAGGGCGTCAAAATACTGGCGCTGTCCACGGGAATCGGCGGCGCATCCATGGGTATCGCGGTGGAGGAGATGCGGCGCGTCGGCATCCGGTGGGCCGTGCGGATTGGAAGCTCCGGAGCCCTGCAGGAAAAGGTGGGGCTTGGCGATCTGGTGATTGCCAGCGGAGCGGTGCGGGACGACGGGGCCTCCAGAGCCTATGTCCCGGAGTGTTATCCCGCTGTGCCGGACCCGGACCTCCTGCAGGCGTGCCTTCGCGCGGCGCGGGAGCAGGGCTGCCGGCACCATATGGGGATTGTCCGCAGCCACGACAGTTTTTATACGGACAGGGAGGAGCAGATCTGCGATCAATGGTCCGCGTATGGGGTGCTGGCCGCTGATATGGAAACCGCGGCGCTGTTTACGGTTGGAATGCTTCGCGGGATGAAAACCGGGTCGATCCTGAACAATGTGGTGCGTTACCGGGACGACTCCGTGGAAGGGATCAACGCCTATGAGGAGGGCGAAAAGCTGGCAGCGGCAGGGGAACGGGCGGAAATCCTCGCCGCTCTGGAGGCCCTGGCGGAGGTGGCAGGCGGTGAATAGGCGGCGTCAAACCCTTCGCGTAACCCGGATTCAGCAGGTGGACCCATGGGTGCGGTGCTACCGTCTGGAAGCCGCCGCGCCGGGGGAACCGCTGGCGCCCTTCCGCCCTGGGCAGTATCTGAACCTCTTTTACGAGATAGACGGCGCCACGACCTCACGCCCGTATTCCATCGCATCGTCCCCCGGGGACCGGGAAAAGGGGTATTATGAGCTGATGATCCATGGCGGCGGAAGCTTTACTTCCCCCTGGCTCTTCCAAAACGTCCAGGTGGGCAGCGTGCTGGACAGCTCTTATCCGGAGGGGGGGTTCTGCGTTGACCCGTTGAGGGATTCCCATAAGCTGATCGCATTTTCCGGCGGAATGAGCGTCACGCCCCTGCGGTCTTTTGCGCGGGCGGTGGCGGAGGGCAGCCTGGACGCCGAGCTTACGGTTTTCTGCGGATGGGATGACGGCAAGGATGCGCTCTTCCGGGAGGAATTCCGCCAGTACGAGAGGGAGTGCTCCCGCTTCCGCGCCGTGTTCGCGTCGGCAAAGGAGGACTGCCCCGGTATGCTGCGCGGCTATGTGGACCGGGGAATGGCGGAACGTTTTGTGACAGGGACAGACGCGTCTGTTTTTCTCTGCGGCCCTCAGGAGATGTACCGCTTTCTGGAGCGGGAACTGTCGCCCTGGAAGATACCTCCTGAACGGTGGCACGAGGAGATACCTGGGGAGATGCATATGCCGGATGGTCCGCAGCTGGAGGACAGACAGGTGCTTTGCACCGTCCTGCGGGGTGGCCGGCGGCATACCGTGCCCGCGCGCACCCGGGAGACGCTGCTGAAGGCGCTGGAGCGGGCTGGCCTGCATCCCGAGTCGCGGTGCCGCTGCGGCGTCTGCGGGTACTGCCTGAGCACGCTTCTGGAGGGAGAGGTCTACGTTCCGGCGGCGTTGGACGGCAGAAGCGGCAGAGAGCGGGAGAAGCGTAAAATTCATCCCTGCTGCAGTTTTCCCTTATGCGATGTGGTGATTCAGTGCGCGGAGCCTGGAGACGTTTAAGGAGTTCCGGCAGAGCCTTTTTCAACGCGATACAGCGCAGGGAACGGCTCCGCGGTCTGTTTGCTGAGAGTGTTTGTATGTTGAGCTTTGAAGAAAAAAGGAGCAGGGCCAGACCGTTTTTCGGTCTGGCCCTGCTTCATTCCGGTGCACCCGTCTGCCAGCCGCGGCGGCCGTGGCCGGGTATCCGCGGGGGCTTTATGATGGGCTTCCTTACTCAAAATGTACTCAACAGCTTTAAAACTTGATCCCTTGCTGCCAATCCATCGGAGAACGCGGTGGCGGAGCCGGTGGCCGCGCCCAGCTTGTGGGCCATGGCGTAGTCGCGGTGCTCCAGCCAGCCGGCCAAAAACCCGGCCACCATGGAGTCCCCCGCGCCCACGGAGTTGACCACCTTCCCGTGGGGCACGCCCAGACGGTGAACCTCTCCCGTCTCGTCCAGCAGCAGGGAACCGTCCCCCGCCATGGACACCAGCACGTTCCGGGCGCCCCGCTCCTGGAGAAGCCGGGCGCAGTCCTCGATCTCGCCGTCGGTGGCCAGCGTTCTGCCGAAAATCTCCCCCAGCTCGTGGTTGTTGGGCTTGATGAGGAAGGGTCGGTAAGGGAGGACGGCGCACAGCAGGTCCCGGGTGGCGTCCACCACGGTGAGGATGTCCCGGCCCTCCAGCCGGGCAAGTATGCGCTGGTACACGTCGTCGGGCAGGGAGGCGGGGATGGACCCGGCCAGCACCAGCACGTCCCCGGACTGGAGGCGGTCCAGCTTGGCGAACAGCTCCTCCAAGGCAGCGGCGGGGATGGAGGGGCCCACGCCGTTGATCTCGGTTTCCTGGCCCGCCTTGATCTTCACGTTGATCCGGGTCAGCCCCTCCGGAAGCCAGATAAAGTCGGTGGCGATGCCCGCCTTCCGCAGGCCCTGATCCAGCGCCTGCCCTGTGAACCCGGCCAGGAAGCCCAGGGCCACGTTGTCAATCCCCAGGCTGCGCAGCACGGTAGACACGTTGATGCCCTTGCCGCCCCACTGGAGCTCGTCGCTCTCGGTGCGGTTGGTCTCGCCGGCCCGGAAATCGCCCATGCGCACCACATAGTCCAGGGCCGGGTTAAAGGTAACGGTATAAACCATATCCGGTCAAACCTCCTTGATGTCGGTGTATTCCAAATATCTTCGGTCGTCCAGCTGGTCGGTGACGATCCGGGCCCCGTCCAGGGAGAGGAAGGTGGCGGCGGTAATGGCGCCGAACTTGCTGGAATCGGCCAGCACCCAGGTTTCCCGGGCGTGGGCGGCGGCCATGGCTTTCACCATGGCTTCCTCCGGGTCGGGGGTGGTGAAGCCGGGGCCGGGGGCAATGCCGTTGGCGCCCAGGAACGCCTTGGTGAAATGGTACTTTTTCAGCCCCTCCATGGCCTCGCCGCCGATGATGGCCAGGGTGCCCGGCTTGAGCACGCCCCCCAGCACATAGGAGCGCAGGCCCCGCCGGGGCAGGCGCTGGACGCACTCCACGCTGTTGGTGACGAAGGTGGCCCGGGTGGCCTGGATGTAGTCGGACATATGCATCACGGTGGAGCCCGCGTCCAGGTATACCACGTCGTCGTCGGTGATGAGGCCGGCGGCATACCGGGCGATGCGCATTTTCTCCGGCGTGTGGAGCTGACGCTTGGTGTCCATGTCCGGCTCCTCGCTGTGGAACTCCTCCCGGACGGGGAGGGCCCCGCCGTGGACCTTGTTCAGCTTGCCCCGGCGGGCCAGCTCGTTCAGGTCCCGGCGGATGGTGGCCTCGGACGCGCCGGTCACCTGGCACAGCTGGGCCACGCTCACCGCCTGTTCCTTTTCCAGCTCGGCCAGAATGGCCTCCATCCGCACTTCCGCCAGCATACCGCAGGCTCCTCTCCGTTGTTTGATATCCCCATCATATCATCAAAAACAAGCAGGGTCAAGCGAATTCGCTCAAGCCTCCTCCTCCGGGTAGACCACGCCCCACTCCCGGCGCAGAGCGGTCATCAGCGCCATCACGTCCATGGTATAGGGCAGCAGCATATCGCCCTCCCCCCGGACAGCCTTCTCCATGTCCTCCAGCTCGTATACCAGGGCGCTGGCGGTGCTCCCCGCACGGAGGACCTCCCGGCTGCCGGTGGCCGCGTCCACAAGGACCGCCTCCTCCGCCCGGGGGTATTCCATGATCTCGATGTAGCCCCGCTCGCAGGAGATTACCGCCCGCTTGGGCTGCTTGGAGTGGAGGGACAGGGCGGCGGACACCAGCTGCCCCTCCCGGTTGGTCATGACCAGGACGGCGCTCTCGTCCACCCCGGTGGGGGCCTTGCGGACGAAGGACTTCACCTGATCCGGGTTGGAATCCAGGAACAGCCGGGCCAGGGACAGGGCGTACACGCCGATGTCCAGCATGGCGCCCCCCGCCAGATTCCGGTTGAAGAAGCGGTTGGACATATCGTAATCCTTGAAGCTGCCGAAGTTGAGCTGGATCAGGTTCACCTTTCCCAGCGCCCCGGAGGCTACCCGCTCCCGCAGAGCCCGGTACAGGGGCATATGGTAGATGGTCATGGCCTCCGCCAGCACCACGTGGTTTTCCTCCGCCAGCTTTGCCGCCCGGTCCAGCTCTTCGCTGTTCAGGGTGATGGACTTCTCGCACAGCACGTGCTTGCCGTGGGACAGGGCCTGCTCCAGGTAGGCCATGTGAGTGTTGTGTGGGGTGGTGAGGTAAATCACGTCGATGTCCGGGTCAGTGAACATCTCGTGGTAGTCCGTGTAGACCTTTTTGACCCCGTACTTGTCCGCGAAGGCCACCGCCTTCTCATAGGTGCGGTTGCCCACCGCGTCCAGGGTGCGGCCCATGGCCTGGAGGGCCGCCGCCATTTCGTTGGCGATGACTCCGGTGCCCAGCACGGCCCAGCGGATCGGTCTGTTTTCCTCCATGGCAAATCTCTGCCTTTCGCAATTTATTGTCAGTATATCATACTTTTTTCTTTTTCAACAGGCCCAGCAGGAACATACCTGCCACGGAGCCGATGGCGATGGCGGCGGCGTAGCCCAGGGGGTTGTGCATCACGGGGAAGACAAACAGCCCGCCGTGGGGCGCCGGGGAGGCGCAGCCGAAGGCCATGGACAGGGCGCCCGCCACGGCGGAGCCCACGATACAGGAGGGCAGGACGTGGAGGGGGTCGGAGGCGGCGAAGGGGATGGCGCCCTCGGTAATGAAGGACAGGCCCATGATGAAGTTCACCGGGCCGGACTTGCGCTCCTCGGCGGTAAAGCGGTTCTTGAAGAAGATGGTGGCCAGGGCGATGGCGATGGGGGGCACCATGCCGCCCGCCATGACGGCGGCCATCACCGGGGAGAAGCCGCCCTCCGCCATGGCAATGGAGGCGGTGCCGAACACGTAGGCCGCCTTGTTGATGGGGCCGCCCATGTCGGTGGCCTGCATCCCGGCCACCAGCGCGCCCAGCAGGACGGCGGAGGTGCCGCCCATGGAGTTGAGCGCGTCGATGAGGGCGTTATTGATCATGCCCACCACAGGGTTGACCAGGCACATGAACGCCCCGATGAACAGCAGGCCCACCACGGGATAGATGAGGATGGGCTTCAGGCCCTCCAGAGACTGGGGCAGCTTGTCACAGGCACGGCGCAGGGTCTTCATGAACCAGCCGCCCACAAAACCGGCCAGCAGCCCGCCCAGAAAGCCGGCGGGGACGATGGGCACGGTGGGGTCGGCGAAGTAGGCGAAGGTGGCGCCGGTGGCCGCCAGGGAGCCGCCCACAAAGCCCACCATCAGCCCCGGCCGGTCGGCGATGGACTGGGCGATAAAAGCGGCAAGGATAGGAACCATGAAGCCGAAGGCGATGCTGCCCGCTTTATTGAAGAACGCCGCCAGGGGGGTGGAGGAGCCGAAAGCGGAGGTGCCCGCCGCGCCGCCGTCCAGCAGGAAGGACAGGGCCATGATGATGCCGCCGCCGATGACGAAGGGGAGCATATGGGACACGCCGTTCATCAGGTGCTTGTAGAGCCGGCGGCCCAGCTTCTCGCCGTCTCCGGTGTCCTCCGCGGCCCCGCCGCCCTGGTGGTGATAGACGGGAGCCTGGCCGCTGACGATCTTCTCGATGAGCTCCTGGGGCCTGTTGATGCCGTCGGACACGGGCACCCGCAGCAGGGGCCTGCCGTCGAACCGGGCCAGATCCACGTTCTTGTCGGCGGCGATAATGACGCCGTCACAGGCGGCGATTTCCTCTTTTGTGAGGATGTTCTTGGCCCCGCCGGAGCCCTGGGTCTCGGCCTTCACGCCGATGCCCAGCTCCCGGCCCTTTTTCTCCAAGGCCTCGGCGGCCATGTAGGTGTGGGCGATGCCGGTGGGGCAGGCGGTGATGGCCAGCACCCGCAGGGAGCCGTCCGGCTTCTTCGGTTCGGCGGGCGCCTCGTCCGGGAATTTCACCCGCTCCTGGGCATCGATGAGGGCCAGAAAGTCCTCCACCTTTTCCGCGTCCAGCAGCTTTTGGCAGAATTCCTCGTCCATCAGCATCACCATCAGGTGGGACAGCATCTCCATATGTACCTCGCCGCCCCCCTCCGGGGCCGCGATCATGAAGAACAGGGTGGAGGGCTCTCCGTCCTCCGCGCCGTAGTCCACCCCGGCGGGGGCGGTCATGGCGGCCAGCCCCGCCCGCTTGACGGCGGCGCAGCGGGCATGGGGGACGGCCACGCCGTTCTCCACGGCGGTGGAGTCCAGCTCCTCCCTGGCCCAGATCTCCTTTTTGTAGGCGACCTTGTCGGTGATGTTCCCGGCCCTCTCCTGGAGGTCGGCCAGCAGGTCGATGGCGGCGCTCTTGTCCGCCGGGGCGGCGTGGAGTTGGATGCCGTTGGGGCTGAGCAGATCGGTGATGCGCATGGTCGTGACTTCCTTTCCTGATTTTGTTTGATTGGTTTTGATTGATTTCTGTTGTTTGAATGATAACACATGAAAAAATCAAAGTCAATCATTTTCGATCAGAACAGGTCACAAAAATGGGGGCGGATTTTTAGTACATTTCACCAGATCAAACTGGTAAACGTTGGCAGCGGGGGCCACAGCGCTCATGATTTAATTTGGAGAAAGGCTTTCCGACACAAAAGAGAGCCCCGAAAATGCCTGAAGCGACGGCATTTTCGGGGCTGAACACAGTCCGGCAGTGCTTTATCCTGGGCCCATATAGTCTGGACACCAGTGCGGCAGAGGCTCTGACTTATCTCAAGGGGGACAAGTGAATGCAGAGGCGGGACAATTCCGGGTCACTGTCCTGGAAAGCGCAGCTTGGGATGCGGCATGGATATGTAAACCAGCCGGAACAGCCACACTATTTGCCGCTCAGCTTTGCCGCCACAATGCGGATCACCGGTGGATCGTCGTTGCCATAGGGCGCGAAACCGGTGCGCTCCTGGGCATATTCCACCCGGAATCCCCGCTGCTCCAACGATTCCACCAGCTCGTCCAGCACGATGAAGCGGCGATAGTGGTTGTCATAGAAATAGGCGTTGTGTTCTACCTGCTTTCCCTTGCCGAACAGCGGGTCGTTCACCCCGCGCACCTCAATGAACAGCTTGCCCTCGGGGCGCAGCCCCCGGAACAGGTTGTTCAGCAGCACCTGCTCCTGGTTGCGGTTGATGGAATGGATGGTAAACCGGCTGTAGGCGTAGTCGTAGCTGTCCGGCTGGTGAACGTCCGAGTTGACGAAATCACCGCAGATAAATTCGGCGTTGGCAATTCCCCGGCTTTGCAGCTGGGAGACCGCCGCCTGCGACATATCCAGCGCTGTGATCTCCAGCCCCTGGGCGGCAAAAAACACGGCGTCCCGCCCGTTGCCGCAGCCCAGCTCCACCATCCGTTTCCCTGGCTCCACCAGGGTAGCCACATACTGGGCAAAGGGGGAGGGCTCCTCGGAGCACACCCGGTTTTTGTAGTATTGGTTCCAGTAGGCGGTGTTGTCCACCGTATCCTCCACGATGTTGGGATACAGCTCCCGTTCCAGCTGCTCCACCAATTCCAGCGGCGCACGTTCGCCGTCGTTGGCCACCACGATATCAGGGGTTTGGGGTTCGTCGAAAGGCAGGTCGATGCCTACCACGTTTTTCCCCGTGGTGTACAACCCCTTCTGGTTGCGCCGGAGCAGGGTGTCCCGGCTGACCTTGATGTAGATCTCCTTGTAATTGGGGATGTTCTCCCGGTTCCACCGCCGCACGCTGTCATACATGGCGATGGAGCACACCACCACGTCGATCCCCTGGACGGACAGCAGCCTGCACACCCGGAAAATGCGCTGCGCCCAGCGCAGCCGCTCATCGTGGGTGTAGCCCACGTCTTCACCGAAAGCTACCCGGATTTCGTCTCCGTCCAGCATTACCACGTTGGGCTTGGTAGTCTTCAGCCGCTGGTGGAACAGCCCGCCGATGGTAGTTTTGCCCGCCCCGGACAGGCCGGTGAAAAAATATACGGTTCCCTTTTCGCTCATAGTCTCCTCCTCAGTGGTACAGCGGCTGCTCCAGCAGCGCCGGATTCAGCTCCAGCAGGGGCATCATCTGCAGGGGCTGGCCCTTTTTGTTGACGAAGTGCAGGTTCCGCAGAAGCGATTTGGCCATGTTGATTCGCCGCTGCCTGATTTTTTCCAGCCTTTGCTCCAGATACTCCTCCTTGCCCTTTTCCTGCTCCTCATCGGGAACGGGCTGCCCGTCCTTTTCGACCGTCACATCGGCAAGCACGTTTTTTCTCCAGCTCTCCCGGATATAGTAGTTTGAGGTAGTGAATTGCTCGATCAATTCCATGGCGCGGGCCTCGTCCACAGGCTTTCCGTCATAATACTTGAACCCGTAACCGTAATACTCGTAGGCATCCCGCATGAAATATTCGATGAAATACCGCTCCGCGTCGTTGGCGTATTCATCATAAGTACGCAAAATAGCGCCCGGATCAAAGCCGATGTCATTCCCCTTCAGCGATTCCGGGTTGCGCTTTCCTTGAAGCGAGCAGTAGGTCATGCTCTCGGTATAGGGCAGATCCAGAAACGCCGCCAACGCGGTGAAGGTGGCTTTGGGGTTCAGCTTTCCGTCCTCAAGGCGTACCAGGACGCTGTCCATATACAGCCGGTCGCTGGGATCAATCATGAAGCTGCGGTTGAGCACCTTTCCGCAAATTTGGTCGCCCACGGTCTTTCCCTTGAAGTCATCCCAGCCGGGAAACGCCCACATAAAGCGCATCGTGGCCCCGTAGCTGGTGGTAATGCGCCGCATGGGGGTAAAGGTTTTGATATACTTGAAGTACCGAAAAATGGGGGAGTTGGCGACGGCGTCGTACTCCTTGGAGGATAGAATTGTGTGACCTGCCTCATCCGCCGACAGGTTGTAGGCGAGAGAGCCGAAATGGGGCTGGAAAAACAGCGCGGGGACAATCCGGGACGCGCGGTCCAGGTTTTTCGTATATCTTCTGCTGCCCAGGTAGACCGCGGCAAAAAAATCCCGGTCAGTCCGGTCCTTCAAATCATACAGCTCCTGCACGATGCGGCGGTCCCATGCCCTGAAAATCAGCGAAGCGGTATCCATATCGGCGCTGGCCTCCATCAGTCCCCGCAGCTCCAGCACTTTCTTTTCCACGTTTTCCATCATGATGGAGGGCATGGCGATCAGGTTTGGGTGGCCGTCAAAAATCTCGTTGAAGAAATCGCCGCCGTTATGGCTGGACAACTGGGTGTGCCAAATCATCCGCTTGACCTCCCGGATGCCGATGGGCCTGACGGGGTAGACGCTGTAGTCAATGCCAAACCGTTCCTTGAAGTCAATGGGATATTGGGAAAGCTCATCGCCGATCAGGAAAACAATTTTTTCATCCTCCAGCAGGGGCTTCATGCTGAGGCATTGGAGGTGGGCGCAGAACGTCCCCCAATCGGCATAGTGGAGATAAATGTGGTTCTCGCGGCCCACCCATTCGCTTTTGCGCACGTTGTCCACCAGGTACTCCAGCTCATATTGGGAGTACACATCCGCCGCCAAAATAGGGTTGTCCAGGTTTTTGAAGAAGTTTCGGCTGATGACCTGCCGCTTGAAATTTATGTAATCGCCAAAGCGCCTTTGTTCTACATAGAAGGGCGTATAGCCGTTGTCGTCATAGGGGTAGAAGCGGATCGGAAGCTTCTCGAAGGCGGGGAAATCCTTCCGAAACAGATAGGGATACTGCTTCAGCAGCTTGCAGTTCTGGGCATACGCGGCCCGCAGCATTTTAATGTTTGGCTGGTAAAAGGCCTCTGTGACAATGGACAGGCAATCCTCCTGGAACTGCCCTTGGTTATACAGCCGCTGAAAAATGGTGTAGGGGAGCCGGTAGTCTCCCCCGGATTGCAGGATATAGACCGCCGCCTCCATGTCCTGAGCGGGGTCTTGGCCCTTATTTTCATAGATGGCCAGGCGGTAGGCGTTCTGCGCCTCCTGGGGGCGGTTCAGCTCCGCCATGCGGCGGGCAATTTCGATTGCGGTCATAAACAGGATTCCTTTCCTTGTTTCACATATTAAAGAAGGGGGCGGGCCGAAGCCCGCCCCCGGAGTTGGGTCTATGCTGTTTGTTCCAAAAACAACGTGCGCGATTACTGGAGGAGCTGCAACACACCCTGGGGCACCTGATTGGCCTGGGCCAGCATGGCCTGGGCGGACTGAATCAGGATGTTGTTCTTGGTGTAGGCCATCATTTCCTCGGCCACGTCCACGTCGCGGATGGTGCTCTCGGCGTCCTGGATGTTCTCGGTCATGACGGACAGGTTGTTGATGGTGTGATCCAGGCGGTTCTGGGTGGCGCCCAGGGTGCCGCGGACATCGGAGACCGTGTTGATGGCCTCTTTGATCTTCTTGATGGCCACAGCGGCGGCGTCCTGATCCTTGATGTTGATGCTCTTGCTGTCAATGCCCAGGGACGTTGCGTGCATATCCTGGATGTTCACGGACAGCTGGTTGAAGGTGTCAGCGGTATCGCCAATCTGGAGCTTCAAGGCCTTGCCCGTCTTGCCGTCGGCGGTCACGCTCTTTTGGATCGTGGCGGACTGCACAACCTTCTTCCAATCAGCATCCGCGTCATTGCCGTCCGTGCCGTGCAGATCCCAATCCGTCTTGTAGTCCACCGCGCCCTTCTTCTCGGTCAGGTGGATGGTGGAACCGTCCCGGTTGGTGTTGATGTGGAAGTGCTCGTTGTCCTGCTGGCTCAGCTTGTCGGCGGCCTCCTTCAGCGCGTCGGCGTCGCTCAGGCCCTTGGTCAGCTTGATGACGGTCTGGCCCGCCCCGGCGGTGATGGGGTTGTCATCGCCCACCTGGAACACGTAGGCCTCGTTGCCGATCTTCAGGACACTGCCCTGCTGGATCATGGCGTTGGTCAGGGTGAACGTGCCCTGGGCCAGCTTCTCGTCGCCCGCCATAGTGGGAGCGGTCTCCACGTGGACGGACAGGTCGTGGCCGTTGTTCTTGTCCACCACAGTGTCGCCATCGACCTCGAACGACACGTCGAAGGTGCTCGCCAGCTCGTCGGCGGTGGTGGGGACGGTCTGGGCAGTCAGGGTCAGCTTGCCGGCGGCGTTGGTCACATCATAGGTGATGCCGTCGATCTCAATGGTGCTGCCGTCCAGCTCGGCGGCAATCTGCTCGCCGGCCTTGCTGGCGTCGGTAATAGCGGCGGAGAAATCGACATCCGTGCCGTTCTTCTGGAACTTGGCGCCGCCCACGGTGAACTCGATGCTGCCAGCGGTCAAGGTCTTGTCCTGCACGCCGCCCGGCGTACCGGGAATGGTCACTTGGGTTGTAGTAGTACCGCCGGCACCGTTGGAAGTCGTTATAGTAGTGACCTTCGAGGCCACAGAAGAAATGGTTGTCTGTCCCAGCTTCAGGGTCAGATCCTTCAGGTCCAGGGAGTAGACGCCCTTGGTGCCGTTGCCGCCGCCCTGCACGCCGTCAGCCACGGCCGCGGCGGAGCCCACGCCGGTCAGGTCACCCAGCTTGGCGCTGCCGTCCATCTCGCCGTTGAGCAGCTTGATGCCGTTGAAGTTGGCGGAATCGGCGATACGGTCGATTTCGCTGGTGAGCTGGTCCATCTCCTTCTGGAGCTGGGCGCGGTCAACGTCGTTATCGTAGGTGCCGTTGGCGGACATGGTCGCCAGCTCCACCATACGGTTGAGCATATCGTGGACCTCGGTCAGAGCGCCCTCGGCGGTCTGCACCAGGGTGATGCCGTCCTTGGCGTTCTTCTGGGCGGTCTCCAGGCCGGTGATCTGGGCGCGCATCTTCTCGGAAATGGCCAGACCGGCGGCGTCGTCGCCGGCGCGGTTGATCTTGTAGCCGGAGGAGAGCTTCTCCAGGTTCTTCTTCATCGCGGAGACGTTGTTGGTGTAGTTCCGGTAGGCGCTCATGGCCATGATATTGTGCTGAATCCTCATTTTATAAATCTTCCTCTCAAATAAAATGATGTTGGGGTTTTGCGGTTCCGGCGCGCCGGGACGTCCGTGTCCCAACGCTGGGTGGAGTACCGTTCGGCGATTTGCTGTGCGCACAGCGGTTGGCCTGATTGGTACGGGACAATATTTCAACCGGCTCGTCAGCCGTTTGAAACCTCATTGAAGCAAGCTCCATATTCCGAGCTTCCCCGCGGGCGGGAACGCCCGCTCATTGCGCTGTTTCTCCTCTCCGAGCCAGACCCGCTTCGCCGGGCTGTGGCTCGGGGCGGCCCTCCGGGCCGCTCACTGCCTGCTTTGCCTCGCTGGGGAACATACGCTCCAGCTGTCGGCGCAGGGTCCGCACATCGCCGTCCCTGCCGTCCATCTGGGCCAGCAGGGTCCGCATGGCTTCCAGCGTCTGGGCTTTGCTGCGGTCCCAGGGGATCTCCCGCCGGTGCCAGCGGGGCGTGTCGAGCACGCAGTCCGGGCGCTGCCCTCCGGTGCGCTCCAGCACTTCGCCCCGCAGAATGGTGAGCTCCTTTGGGGCATCAATCAACAGCTTGCAGCGGTCGCCGGACATACGGTCAAGCTGAACCACCACGTCATCGCCGATGGTCATATACTCCCCCGGCTTTAAATTTAAGCTGAGCATAAAGCGCGACTCCCTTTTTCCATATAGCGGCGGGGTATGGCTCTGGATGCGGCGGGAGCGGCCGGAAGTGTTTTCAAATTTTAGCCTGGGCCTGGGTTTCCGGCGCTCCCGGCATTCCGGCCCGCTCCGTTCACTCCCGGGCCGGTGATCCCATGCGTTCTGCCCGCATCACCGCGTCACGGAAAGTCGCGTGAGGCATCCCGCAGGCTCCTGCCGCTTGCCGCAGGGTCATTTGCCCGCCTTGCCACGCCTCACGGCACGCCTCGAAGTTGTCCGGCAGGGGCTTGCGCCGCGCGCCGAACCGGACGCCCCGCGCCTTTGCCGCCGCGATCCCCTCCGCCTGCTTCTGGCGGCGGTATTCCCGGCGCTCCTCCTCCGCGACGGAAAGAAACAGCTCTGAAACAAAAGCGCCCAGCAGCTCTTTGCTGTGAGACGGGTCCAGCTTTGAAATCTCGGACAGGACATCCTGTGCCAGCTGCCGGAGGCAGTCCTGGTTGAAATCTGCAGCCATGAAATCCATCAGATAGCCCCCTTCCCACCCGCGCGGACAACAAATTAAGTCCGGGGTTGTATACAACCCCGGACTTAAAAAATTTTTATCTTGAAGTCTTAATTTCCGCGCAATCACGCCGATATGTAGTACAGAACGGAGACAAGGTTCCTCAAAATTTCCTGACCGGAGAAGTATGAAACCCCGGACAGGATTTTATTTTGCCCCTGTGCACCCGCCCGCCGTCTCCGCACGGAGGGCGGCGTCATAAAATGTGGACCTTGGGACGCCGCAGGTTTCCGCGGCTGTCCGCAGTGACATTTGCTTGCTGCGCCATGCCTGCCGCAGCTGTTCGAAGTTGTCCGGCAGTGTCTTGGGCGGAGGGCCGAAATGCACCCCCCGCGCCTTTGCCGCCGCAATGCCCTCTGCCTGACGCTGGCGGATATTTTCCCGCTCCGTCTGGGCCACATAGCTGAGAAGCTGGAGCACAATGTCTGCGATCAGCGTTCCGGTCAGGTCGCGCCCCTGCCGGGTGTCCAGCAGGGGCATATCCAGCACCACAATGGCGGCTTTCCGTTTTTTGGTAATCACGCCCCATTGCTCCAAAATTTCATCATAATTCCGGCCCAGCCGGTCAATGCTTTTGACAACCAGCACGTCCCCTGGCCGCAGCGCCCTCACCAGCTGCCGGTAACGCGGACGGTGAAAGTCTTTTCCGGACAGCTTTTCGACAACAATATTTTCTCCGTCCACCCCAAATTCCCGCATGGCGGCAAGCTGGCGGACCTCATTCTGCTCCTGGGTGGATACCCGGACATAGCCGTAAGTTGTCTCTGCCATACTTCGGCCCCTTTCTGTAAAACGTGGTATTCCTATTTTACCGAAAAAGGGGCGATTAAAACACCGGGGATAGTTTGGCGGGCATATTTTTACCGAAATTTTTGTTCCAGCAGGGAGCTGTACCTGTAAGGCGGAGGTTCCGGCTGATCTCAAATGAATACGGCCCAGGCGTCCGCATCAACTGCGGGCGCTTGTTTTATGCGCAGCTTTCAGGAATACATTGTGATCTTCAGCGGACAACTCCGGCTGGAACCGATACCCCAGTTGGTCAAAGGCCCGGATATCCGCCGGGTTTGTAACGTTGTTCTCCGCCAGCCAGCGCACCATCTGGCCCCGGGCCATTTTGCACATGGTGCCCTTTTCCACCACCCTGCCGTCCTTCCATTCGCCGAAGGTGCAGGTGAGGAAGCGGACGTGTTTGGGCAGATGGGGGCCCACTCCGCGGCTGTATTCCTTGGAGGCCAGGTTCAGCACGAAGTCCGTTTCGGCGGTCAGCCGACGGGCCAGGGCATCGCCCCAGAAGCCGTACAAATCGCGGTGCCCGTCCACCGGCAGTCTGGCCTGCATCTCCAGCCGGTAGGGAGTCACGCCGTCGAAGGGCCGCAGCAGGCCGTAGAAGCCGGACAGGATACACAGATGTTCCCGGAGATAGTCCAGCTGGGCCGTTTCCATCACCCTCGGGGCCATGTACCGGTACTGGATGCCCTCGTAGGAGAGAATGGCGGGGGTGAGGCGGCGGCGCAGTTCCATGGCGGACAGCCGTTCCACGTTCAGCTTGGCAATGGCGTCGTTGTACTTCCAGAGGGTCTGCAATTCCGCCGGGGACATTTCCTGGAGAACGGCTTTCAGCCGTTCCGTCCGCTCCAGAAAGACGGGCAGCCCATCCGCGGCGAAGCTGTCCGTGTCCGTCACCATTTTCTTGGCGGGCGAGATGATGATCCGCATGATTTGCCTCCATTCTGCCTATGATTTTGGAGCGCCGCCACAATGTCCTTTAAAACCAGGGGTCGCATATCTGTCAGCGCCCCGTGCGCAAAGCCCGGGGTCTGTTGTGTGAGTTTGTGGGCGGCAAGGTGAGGCCGGGAGAGACGAAGGAACAGACCCTGATCCGGGAGTACCACGAGGAGTTGGCCATTGCAATTTCGGTGGACCGGGTATTTATAAAGGTGGACCGCGAGTATCCGGATTTGGGGGTGCATCTGACGCTGTTCAGGATCGCCATCTGCGAGGGGGTGCCGCAGATGCTGGAGCATAACGACATCCGCTGGATTACACCGGGGGAAATTTCACAATATGAATTCTGTCCGGCAGATGAGATGATCCTAAAAGAAGTTGAGAGGGGAATTATGATGGAGCCTGGTTTGAGCAGTACTGGCTACGAATTGTTTGCCGGTTCTAATTCACGATCAATGAGCTCCAGCGCAATTTGAAACGCCTTGATCCGCCGCGCGGTCAAGGTGTGCTGAGGCTTGCCCGGCGTCAGCTTCAGCAGGGCCTTTTCGCATTTGTGCAGCGTTGAGTCGATGGAGCGCCGGGCTTCGGTCAATTCTGCGGTGGTGTAGGTGTTCATATTGCAGTCCCTTTCTGTTTTAGCTGTGATATAATATTTTGGGTCAGGGGCAGTCTTGCACCGAACCGTAAAAATCTGTCTCAACGGGAAAACGGTTCTGCGTTTCATGCGGGCGTATGGTCTGCGCTCCGAAATACGCCGCAGATAAGGAATACCGCATGGCAGATTTTTCTCCCCCTTAAACAGCCCATACAGGTATCATATCACATTCCATCACACGCCGCCATATTCTTTAAACCAGAACGGTCCTATACGCAAAAGACCCGCCGGCTTATCGGTCCGGCGGGCCTTTGTGACCTTGTCTGCACCTCTACGCCAATTGCCCTCAGGATTCGCTGGACGGAGTGGTTTCAGTAGGCGGAGCGGTCTCGGTGGGTGGAGTGGTCTCGGTGGGCGGAGTAGTTTCAGTAGGCGGAATGGTTTCGGTGGGCGGCACGGAGGGTGTCGGCGACGGGTAATAGGGCTCATCCGGCACCACGGGCGCAGGGGTGGCGGGGGGCTGGGGTTTGTATTCGTTCCCCTCCTCATCGGTGATCGTGGCGGTATCCTTCCCCTCGCCCTCCACCTTTTCCACCTTGCCGCCCAGGGGCACCACGATCTTCGCGCCGCCTCCGTCTTTGCTGATCAATACCGTCTCCACGTTGACTTTGACGGTGACACTGACGTTTTTGGGCACGTTGATCTGTGTGACATTCCCTTCGCCCCACACCATGACAGGTGCGTTGGCGGTGATCAGCGGGACGGTGATCGCCGGATCCGCCACCTCAATGTTTACATTCCCCTCTCCGGCTACGATCTCCTTCTCCACCTTGACGCCCGCTTCAAGTTTGATGTGCAGGGGCTTGATGGAGTTGTTGGTGATGGGCACTTTTTTCTTCACGGTGATCCTGTTCACGCTGCACTGCCGCAGGATGACGGTGTTCTCGCCGCCGCCCCGGACGAGGGTGTTCCCCTCCACCGTCACGCCGTCCAGGATGGCCTCGCCCTCCCCCACGCCGTCGCCGATGATGAGGTCGCCGGTGACGGTCACGTCCTTCAGGGTCACGCCGTCCACGTTGATGATGACGTTCCCCTCGGGCACCTCCGACACCACCCCGGGCTCCCGGATGTAGAAGGCGAAGGTGTTATCCATCACCTGGGCGAACTGTGCCCGGGTGATGGTCCCGGCAGGCTCCAGCCTGCCGCTTTCGCCGCTGACGTATCCCTCCCTCACCATGGCGGCCACCGGGCCAACGGCCCAGAGCGCCACATCGGACCCGTCCTCAAAGACCTCCAAGTCCTCCATGGTCCCGTCCGCCAGGTCCAGGGCGCGGGCCAGGGCGGTAAACGCTTCCTGCCGGGTGACCGGACGGTTGGGCTCCATCAGGGCGCCGGCCCCGGTGAGCGCCCCCATGCGCACCGCCTGGGCCACGCTGTCATAGTACCAGGCGCCGGAAACCAGATCGGTATAGGCGGACAGGTCGGCGGGGCTGGCCGCGCCGTAGGCCCGGACAAGGATAGCTGCCAGCTCCGCCCGGGTGAGGGGAGCGTGGGCGTTAATCTGGCCGTGTCCATCGCCCATCAACAGGCCGTTGTCCACCGCCGCCTCCAGGGCAGGCCGGGACCAGTCGTCAGGCATATCCGTGAAGTTGGACGCGAAAGCCCAGACGTTCAGCAACATAGCCAGCAGCAGGGCCAACGCCATGATGAGCATCCTCGGTTTAAACTGTTTCATGTTCATATCCCTTTCTTTAATAAGTGTTGGATATCGTGCCGGAATGGCAAACGCTTTTGTCTAGAATATCCGATGGGCCTGGCTGTGTCAAGTACAGTTCAGGCAAAAAAACAGCAGTTCGAGACGTTTTACAGTTGAGACTGGCCACATCCCAACAATCTGGCGGAAGAGGATTCCCTCGCCAGATGGCAGGGGGATGGGACAAACCAAAGGAGGACGAGGGACGGAAAAGATCCAAGGGTCAGCGTAAGGGTTAAAGGACAGCAAAAAGCGCTGGAACCGTTGCGATTCCAGCGCTGGCGCTGGCTTCATGTGGCAAAACTACTATTTCTGAAACTTGTTGCGGTACAAGCATTTT
>CAJUOT010000010.1 GCA_910588135.1 uncultured Oscillospiraceae bacterium
GTTGTGCTGTATGTGCCCCTGTATGTGGGCGGCAATCCGCCCGTCGTGCAAAGCGGCAAGCTGATGGTGGAGTGGCCCGTCTGCTTCCGGGTGGTGGGCAGCTTTACCTCCACCGGGACGGCGGACAACCTTTACGCGCCCCTGTCCCTGTGGTGCGGCCAGGAGTGGCTCCGCGGGGATGGCGCCCTGGAGCTGGCCCTGCGGGAATCGGACCGGGTAGAGGGCGCGGACAGCCTGAAACGGTGGGCGTATTTCAACACCCGCTTTGAGACCTGCCGCTTCACCCTGAAATCCGCCCGCGGGCTGGAGGGCTTCCGAAGCTGGCTGGCGCAGCAGCAGTACAGCCAGGTGGGGAAAACCAACCGCAACCGGGTCACCATCCTGCTGCGGGACGAGAGCTTTGTGGACGCGGTGGGCGGCCTGGGCCGCTATATCAGCTTCAGCCGCATCCTGTTCCCCGTGCTGTTTCTGGTGGTGGGCCTGCTGGGCTTCATCATCTCCTGGCTGATGGTGGGCAGCCGCCGGATGGAGATTGCGGTGATGCGCGGGCTGGGGGCGTCCCCCGGCCGCGCCTTCGCCTCCTTCTTCCTGGAGCAGGCGGCGCTGTGCCTGGCCGGCTGTCTGGCCGGGGTGCTGGTCATGGCCCTGCTCTATCCCGGCGGCGCAGTCTGGCTGGCCGGGGCGGGCTTCCTGGCCTGCTACCTGTCTGGCTGCGCCCTGTCGGTGCTGGCGGCGGGAAAGACAAATCTGATGCTCCTGCTGTCCGAGCGGGAGTAAGGGCGGGCGGCCCGCTCGGCCCCCTTTCCAGCACACAGAGAAGCGGCCTCCTGCCGGATGGGCAGGGGGCCGCTTCTCTACGCGCCGGGGCCGAAAATCTCCTCCAGGTTCCCTTCCACCTCCGGCCCCGGCAGCAGCGCGGCCCCCACCCCCAGCCGCTGGGCCAGATCCAGCTTCTCCCGGATGGACCGGGGGGTGTCGAAGAGCACGAAGTGGGCCTGCGGCCCCCTCATATACGTAAAATAGTGGGCGCACAGCCCCCGGTCAAAAAATACCGCGGGCTCCAGGCGGCGCAGCATCTCCTCCAGCATTTCCCCCGCAATGGGCTCCCCCCGGCCCCGGGCGGGCAGGGGAAACTCCTCCCGCACCCACTCCACCGCCAGCGCGGCCCGCTCCCGGCCATACCGCTCCTGCGCGGCCCGCACCCTCCGCTCCAGGGTGCCGTGGGTGAGGGCGGAGGGGATGAGCACCCGGGCGTTTGGCGCGCAGGCAGCGTATGCCTCCGGCACGTACAGCGCCCAGCCCTGGGCGGCGCAGTTGCGGTCCAGAATCTCCGCCAGCCTGGGCAGGCAGCCCGCGGGCGGCCCCTCGAAGTCGCATACAATGCCCCGGAAGGACCGGCGGCGGCACTCCCCCAGGATCTGGCGGCAGCAGCCCACCGGGTCGCCCCCGCCGTCAAAGCCCGCGCAGTCCACCTGCATCAGCCCGCCCCGCAGTCCCTGGGGCAGCTGGATGCCCAGCAGCCTGGGCCCCGGCCCCACCCGGTAGGCCATGTGGGCGGGGACGAGGCCGAATTCCCGCGCCCTGGTCTCCCGCCCCGCGGGCAGGGCCAGCAGCAGTTCCTTCATGGGACGTTCCCCCTTGTGGACGGCAAAAAATTGTGATAAGATACCGTTTGTATCATATCCTATGCCCGTCCCGGGCGGAATAGAAGGTGGGGCATGACATTGTTCCGGGCCTGTTATACCTGTCACGACATCTATGAGATCACCGGCGAGGCCCTGGCGCGCCGGGGGATCAAACTGCTGCTGGCTGATCTGGACAACACCCTGGTCCCCTACGGCGCGCCCCTGCCGCATGAAGAATTGAAGGCGTGGCGGGACGGCCTGTCCGCCCACGGGGTGACGCTGTTTGTCCTCTCCAACAACCGCCATGAGAGCCGCCCCCGGATTTTTTCCGAGGCGCTGGGCGTGCCCTATATCGGCCACGCGGGCAAGCCCAAGACCCCCTCCTTCCTCCAGGCCATGGATCAAATGGGCGTCACAAAAGAGCAGACCGCCATCGTGGGCGACCAGATTTTCACCGACATTCTGGGCGGAAGCCGGGCGGGTGTGTCCACCATTCTGGTGGAGCCCATCCGGCTGGCGGGCAATCCGGGGCGCTACCTGCGCTACGCCGCGGAGTGGCCCTTCCGGCTTCTGTCAGGAAAGGGGGGGCGGCTGTGAGCGCCATCTTCGGCCCCGCGGGAAACGCGGAAAATTTTCCCTACAAGTCTTCGGCGGACGCGCCCCGCTGGCTCAGGGAGATCGGCCTGGACTGCTACGAGTACCAGTGCGGCAAGGGCGTCCACGTGGGGGAGGCCACCGCCCGCAAGGTGGGCCTCGCCGCGGCGGAGCACGGGATTGCCCTGTCCCTCCACGCGCCCTACTTCATCAATCTGGCAAACCCAGACCCGGGCGCTTTGCAGAAGACCGTCGGCTACATCACCGGGGCCTGTCTGGTGGCGGACTGGATGGGGGCGAAGCGGGTGGTGATCCACTCCGGCGCGCTGATGGGCCGCGCCCGCCGGGAGGCGCTGGATATCGCGCGGCGCTCCCTGGGGGAGGTCATCCAAGCCTGCGACGGCGCGGGCTTCGGCCACATCGCCCTGTGCCCCGAGACCATGGGCAAAATCAATCAGCTGGGGGACCTGGATGAGGTGCTGGAGCTGTGCACCCTGGACGAGCGGCTCATCCCCTGCGTGGATTTCGGCCACCTGTACGCCCGCTCCCTGGGGGCGGACGACGGGGCGGAGGCCATGGAGCGGATGCTCGACCGTATGGAGGAGGTTTTAGGCGAGGAGCGGGCCGCCCGCTTCCACAGCCACTTTTCCCACATTGAGTTCACCCCCAATGGGGGCGAGAAGTGCCACCGCACCTTCGCAGACGACGGGGGCTACGGCCCGGACTGGGCGCCGCTGGCCCAGGCGGTGGCAAGGCGTGGGTGGAGCCCCTCCTTCATCTGCGAGAGCGCGGGCACCCAGGCCCAGGACGCGCTGGAAATGAAGCGGGTCTATCAGGAGTTTGAGCGGGGTGTGTCAAGATGAACCCTGTGATGAACATAATCGTTGGCCTGATATTCGTGGCGTTGGGTGTACTTTTTGCGTTTTGGCCCCGCGCTCTGTGGTGGTTGCGCTGGGGCTGGCTGCTGGATCAGAAAGAGCCTGGACGCCTGAACCTGCTTTTGTGCAGGGCGTGCGGAGTGATGATGGTTCTGATCGGGCTGGTGCTTGCCATACTGAATCCCTGATGCTGAACATTTTATAAAGGAGATGCTTACCCATGACCCATTTTGAAAAAATCGCCGCAGAATTGAAGGCCCGCGGCCTGGACGCCATGCTGGTCACCAGCGCCCCCGGCGAGTTCTACGCCGTGGGCTTCCACGGGGAGGGCGCGGCCCTCATCACCCCGGACAAGACCTGGTATTACACCGACTCCCGGTACATTGAGGCCGCCCGGCAGCTCATCGCCGGGGCGGAGGTCACCCTGTGGACGCCGGACAACAGCTACCGCGGACAGATTGCGCAGCTCGTCAAGGCCCATGGCGTGGTCAGGCTGGGCTTTGAGGAGGAGTATATGTCCGTGGCCTCCCACACCGCCTGGACGAAGGAAGTGGAGGCCGAGTTTGTCCCCGCCTCCTCCCTGCTCACCGACCTGCGCATGGTGAAGGACGAAAACGAGCTGGCCGCCATGCGGGAGGCCCAGCGGGTCACCGACGAGGCCCTGCTGGAAATCCTCAATTTCGTCAAGCCCGGCCTCACGGAGAGCGAGGTGGCCGCCCGGCTCACCTATATCATGGCCCGGAAGGGCGCGGAGCGCAACTCCTTCGACCCCATCGTGGCCTGCGGCGCCAACGGCTCCAAGCCCCACGCCGTCCCCGGCCCCGACGTGATCCAGAAGGGCCAGTTTGTCACCATGGACTTTGGCTGTGTCGTGGGCGGCTACTGCTCCGACATGACCCGCACCGTGGCCGTGGGGCGGCCGTCCGAGGAGATGGAGCTGGTGTACAGCACCGTGCTCAAAGCCCAGCTGGCCGGCATCGCCGCGGCCCACGCGGGGGTCACCGGGAAGGAAGTCCACGAGGCGGGGGCCAAGGTCATCGCCGACGCGGGCTACGGGGACTACTTCGGCCACGGCTTCGGCCACTCCCTGGGCATTGAAATCCACGAGAATCCCCGGTTCAGCGGCCTGTGGGATAAGCCCATTCCCGCCGGGGCGCTGCTGAGCGCCGAACCGGGCATCTATCTGCCGGGAAAATTCGGCGTGCGCATTGAGGATGTCATCATGCTCACCGAGGAGGGCTGCATCGACATCACCCGCTCCCCCAAGCAGCTCATCATCCTGTAAACCGAACAAAATGGCCGTCTCTTTTGAGACGGCCATTTTTCAGATTTTTTCCAGGGATAAAACCAACACCGCCGCGCATACTGACCACATTAGCGGATGAAAGGCGGCGACGGGCTTGTCAAACTGGAAAAAGCGCCTGAAGGCGGGGGCGCTGGCGCTGGCGGCGCTGGCCCTGGCCGCTGTCCCATACTCTCCCAAGCCGGAGGGCGGCGCACAGCGGCAGGCGCTGGGCGGGGCAAAAATCCCCGCAGGGCCCTACGTGGCCCTCACCTTCGACGACGGGCCCAAAGATTCCACCACCCCGGTGCTGCTGGACGGGCTGGCCCGGCGGGGCGTCCACGCCACCTTTTTTGTCATCGGGGAAAATGTGGAGGGCAACGAGCTGCTCCTCCAGCGCATGGAGGGGGAGGGCCACCAGATCGGCCTGCACACCTATCACCACAAATCCCTGGACCGGCTCAACGCCGCCGGGTTTTACGCCGAGGTGGACCAGCTGCGCGCCACCCTCACCGCCCTGGTAGGCCGCGAGGCGTTCATGCTCCGCCCCCCTTACGGCATGATGAACGCCGCCACCCAGGCCAGGGCCGCCGCCCCCATCATCCTCTGGTCGGTGGATCCGGAGGACTGGTCCGACCGGGACACCGCCCGTCAGGTCGCCGCCATTGTGGACAAGGCCCAGGACGGGGACATCATCCTCCTCCACGACATCTACCCCGCCAGCGTGGAGACCGCCCTTCAGGTGGTGGACGCGCTGATGGCCAAAGGTTTTCACTTTGTCACGGTGGAACAGCTTTTTGCCGTCCGGGGCAAGACGCCGGAAAATGGAACCGTGTACCGGAAGCTGCCGCCGTCGTCGGGATAGAGCCCGCTTCAGGGAAAACGCCCGCCGGATTACCGGCGGGCGTTTTTGTATCCAGAATCATCTATTCGGCATCGGGCCCTTCGTTCTCCCCATTGTCTCCCTCATCCTCAAAGGACAGGGCGAACTTGCCGCCGCAGGCGGGGCAGTCCACAATCCCTGCATTCAGGGCCTCGTCGTCCACCACCAGGTCCCTGCCGCAGGTGGGACACGGGATTTCGAAAAAGTCCTCGTCCTCCTCGTCGAGGCCGCCGAAGTCCTCGTCTTCGTCCTCCCCGCCGTCGAACACCGCCTCCTCCAGATCGGCCACGCTGTCGCCCAGGGCGTCCAGCTCCTCGTCGAACTCGTCCATGGCGGCGTCCATGCCGTCCAGCTGCTGGCCCACCTCCCGCAGCACGTCCAGCATCTCGGACAGGATGCGCCCTGTCTTCGCCTCGGACTTATCCAGCTCCATGCCCTCAAGCAGGCCCTGGATGTAGGCCACTTTCTCGGTAATGGTCATAATATGCTCCCTTTCCTTGTCACGCTGCTCACAACGGCTCAGCGCTCAGCCCTTGCAGCGCTCCAGGTATTCGCCGGTGCGGGTGTCGATGCGGATCTTGTCCCCGGGGTTGATGAACAGGGGCACCTTGATCTCCGTGCCGGTCTCCAGGGTGGCGGGCTTGGTGACGTTGGTGGCGGTGTCGCCCTTGAAGCCCGGGTCGGTCTCGGTGACCTCCAGCTCCACAAAGTTGGGGGGCTCCACACCGAACACGCTGCCCTTGTAGGACATGATCTTGCAGGTCATGTTCTCCTTGACGAACCGGAAGTTGTCGCCCAGCACGTCCTTGTTGATGGGGGTCAGCTCATAGGTCTCGTTGTCCATGAAGTAGTACAAATCGCCGTCGTTGTAGCTGTACTCCATATCCTTGCGGTCCACAAAAGCCTGCTCAAACTTGGCCGTGGGGTTGAAGGAGGTCTCGGTGACGGCGCCGGTGATGACGTTCTTCATCTTGGTGCGCACGAAAGCCGCGCCCTTGCCGGGCTTGACGTGCTGGAACTCCACCACCTGCATCACTTTGCCTTCCATCTCGAAGGTCACGCCGTTGCGAAAATCGCCTGCTGTAATCATTGCCATTGGTATTGCCCTCCAATATTGAAAATTTATCGTTTTCTCAGAAATTAGTCAATGTATTATACCGCATATCATGGCGGATTGCAAGAGGTTTTGCGGATTCTCCCCCGACGCGGAAAAGGGGATTGCCATTCCCCCGCATTCAGTATATAATAATAAAAATCCACTCACAACTATTGATAGGAGGCGCCCCATGAAAGACCTGCTTCATCTTCTGGAAAACGACAGCACCCTGACCTGCGCCCAGCTGGCCGCCATGACCGGCTCCACCGAGGCGGAGGTGGCCGGGTTGGTGGCCCAGTATGAAAAGGACCGCGTGATTCTGGGCTATAAGACCATTGTGGACTGGGACCGCACCCACCAGGAGTCCGTCACCGCCCTCATTGAGGTGAGCGTCACTCCCCAGCGGGGGGAGGGCTTTGACCGGGTGGCCCAGCGCATCTACCAGTACGACGAGGTGGAATCCCTCTACCTCATGTCCGGCGGGGCCTACGATATGACGGTGACCATCTCCGGGCGCACCTTAAAGGAAGTGGCCCAGTTCGTGGGCGAGAAGCTGGCCCCCATCGAGGGGGTCACCGGCACCGCCACCCACTTCATTTTGAAGAAGTATAAGGAGAAGCACCTGATCTTCCCCGTGCAGGAGGTCCAGGAGGAAAGGTTCGTGTTTGAATAATGGATTACAGCAAGATTATGTGCCGGCGGGTGCAGGATATTCAGCCCTCTGGCATCCGGAAATATTTTGATCTTTTGCAGGGCATGGAGGGAGGCATCTCCCTGGGCATCGGGGAGCCAGACTTCCCCACCCCCTGGCACATCCGGGACGCGGGCATCTTCTCTCTGGAAAAGGGCTTCACCAAATACACCCCCAACGCCGGCCTGTCCGACCTGCGCGCCGCCATCTCCCGCTACCTCAAGCGCCGGTTTGACCTGGAATACGCCCCGATGGGCCAGATTCTGGTGACCGTGGGGGGCAGCGAGGGGCTGGACCTCACCTTCCGGGCCCTGCTGGAGCCGGGGGACGAGGTCATCATCCCCACCCCCTCCTTCGTGTGCTACGGCCCCCTGGTGTCCATGGCCCACGGCGTGCCCGTGCTGGTGGAGACCCGCGCGGAGCACGAGTTCCGCCTCACCCCGGAGGAGCTGCGCGGGGCCATCACTCCCAAAACAAAGGCCCTGGTGCTGCCTTTCCCCTGCAATCCCACCGGCGGCGTCATGGGCCGGGAGGACCTGGAGGCCCTGGCCGACGTCCTCCGGGGCACGGATATTATGGTGATCTCCGACGAAATTTATGCCGAACTCACCTACGGCGGACGGCACGTGTCCATGGCCAACCTGCCCGATATGGCCGAGCGCACCATGGTGGTGAGCGGCTTCTCCAAGGCCTATTCCATGACCGGCTGGCGGCTGGGCTACGTGTGCGGCCCCAAGCCCATCCTCTCCGCCATGACCAAGCTCCACCAGTACGGCATCATGTCCGCCCCCACCACCAGCCAGTACGCCGCCATCGAGGCGCTGGACCACGGAGACGGCGACATTGAGGCCATGCGGGAGGAATACGACGGCCGCCGCCGCTTCCTGGTGGACGGCTTCCGCAAGCTGGGATTGTCCTGCTTCGAGCCGCGGGGCGCGTTCTACACCTTCCCCTGCATCCAATCCACCGGCCTGACCAGCGAGGAATTCTGCGACCGCTTCCTGGCGGCGGAGAAGGTGGCGGTCATACCCGGCTCCGCCTTCGGCCCCGGCGGGGAGGGCTACGTCCGGGCCACCTACGCCGCGTCCATGAAGGATTTGGCGGAGGCGCTGGGCCGGCTGGAGCGGTTTTTGGGAACATTATAAGAGCAGAAAGGCTTCCCCCCTGAGGGGGGAAGCTGGCACGGCGAAGCCGTGACTGATGAGGGGGCGGACAGCGGATGCCCCTTGGGGCACCCTCATCCGTCACCGCCTGCGGCGGCGCCACCTTCCCCCTTCCAGGGGGAAGGCCCACAATAGAGAGGAAGCTGTGAAATGAACATCGTCTGTTTGGATATGGAGGGTGTGCTGGTCCCCGAGATCTGGATCGCCTTTGCCCAGGCCAGCGGCATCCCGGAGCTGCGCCGCACCACCCGGGACGAGCCGGACTACGACAAGCTGATGCGCTGGCGGCTGGGCGTGCTCAAAGAGCATGGCCTGGGCCTGAAGGAGATTCAGGCGGTTATCGCCACCATCGACCCCCTCCCCGGCGCGAAGGAGTTTCTGGACGAGCTGCGCACCCTCACCCAGGTGGTGATCCTCTCCGACACCTTCGAGCAGTTTGCCAAGCCCCTCATGGCCAAGCTGGGCTGGCCCGCCCTGTTCTGCAACACCCTGGAAGTCGCCCCGGACGGCGGAATCACCGGCTACCAGATGCGCTGCCCCAAATCCAAGCTCACCACGGTGAAGGCCCTCCAGTCCTGCGGGTTTGACACCATCGCCGCCGGGGACAGCTTCAACGATTTGGCCATGATCCAGGCGGGCAAGGCGGGCTTCCTGTTCAAGTCCACCGACCAGATCAAGGCGGACTACCCGGACATTCCCGCCTTCGAAGAGTTCGACGACCTGCTGGCGGCTATTAAAAAGGCCCTGTAGGGCGCGACGGTCTCGCCTTCGGCTCGGTCGGCGATGGACGAGCGCCACCGGCGCTCATCGCCCCGGCGCGCCGCCGGATTTTTCCAAAACACGGCGGGCCGAGGTCGTCCCGCCCTACACCCCACATCTCCCTCGAAAAGAGGTATGAATATGGACGGTTTATTTGAACATCTCCCCTTCAAGCCCGCCGACATCCTCCTGCCCCGGGACTGCGACTACGACAAGTGGGCCGTGGTGGCCTGCGACCAGTACACCTCCCAGCCCGAGTACTGGGAGCGGGTGGAGGAGCGGGTGGGCCGCGCCCCCTCCGCCCTGCGGCTGATCCTGCCCGAGAGCAGCCTGGACGGCCCCCAGGTGGAGATGGACATCACCGACATCAACGCCACCATGGCGGCCTACTTGCGGGAAGGCCGGTTCAAAACCCTGCCCAACGCCATGGTGTACGTGGAGCGCACCCTCTGGAACGGCAGGGTGCGCCGGGGACTGGTGGGTATGGCGGACCTGAAGGAGTACGACTACGAGCCGGGTTCAGACGCCCTGGTCCGGGCCACCGAGGGGGTGGTCATGTCCCGCATCCCGCCCCGGATCGCCGTGCGCAAAAACGCCCCCATTGAGCTGCCCCACGCCATGCTGCTGGCCGACGACCCGGACTGTACCGTCATCGAGCCCCTGTCCGCCCAGACAGCGCGTATGGAGCTGCTGTACGATTTCGACCTGATGGAGCGGGGCGGCCACGTGAAGGGCTGGCTGCTGGGGGAAGGGCAGCTTGCCCAGGTTGCCGCCGCCCTGTCCGCCCTGGCGGAGCCCGCCGCCTTCAACGCCCGGTACGGCACGGAGCATGAGCCTGTGATGCTCTTCGCCATGGGGGACGGCAACCACTCCCTGGCCACCGCCAAGGAGTGCTATGAGCGGCAGAAGCGGCTTACGCCCCCCGAAAAATGGGACGCCCTCCCCGCCCGGTACGCCCTGTGCGAGCTGGTCAACCTCCACGACGGCAGCCTGGAGTTCGAGCCCATCCACCGCGTGGTGTTCCACACCGATCCCCCCGCCCTGCTGGACGCCCTGGTGCGGGCCTACCCCGGCTCCCGCCGGGATAAGGCGGCGGCAGGGGACGGCCTGCCCCTGCGCTATGTGTGCGCCGGGGGCGAAGGCGTGGTCACCGTGCCCGCCTCCGCCGCCCGCCTGCCTGTGGGCGCCCTCCAAAACTTTTTGGACGGCTACCTCATGGACCACCCCGGCCGGGTGGACTACATCCACGGCGAGAGCGTGGCCCGGGAGTTCGCCGCCCGGTCCGGCAACATCGCGTTCCTGCTGCCCCCCATGGACAAGGAGGCCCTGTTCCCCGACCTCATCCACGACGGGGTGCTCCCCCGCAAGACCTTTTCCATGGGAAGCGCCCACGACAAGCGCTTCTATCTGGAGGCGCGGAAAATCCGCTGAAACGTTGAAAAATCCCTCCCGGCCCAAGCCGGGAGGGATTTCTCTGCGTCACATGATGCTGTCGTCATAATCGTCGAACTCGGAGGGCTGGAAGCAGCGGTCCGCCCGCTTCTCCTCCACCTTGTCCGCCACGCTGTCGATCAAATCCATGATATGGTCCCAAAACGCCACCACGGCGCACACTACGGCGGCCAGCGCCATCACCGCCGCCACGATCTTCAACACGAGCCCCACAGACTTTTTCATAACCGTACCTCCTTTGTCAGTCGGCGTCCCGGAGGGACGCGCACAGGTGGGCCACCACCGCGCAGGCCACCGCCGCCGCCGTCAGGGCGACCGCCGTGGTCTTCAAAATAAAGCTGGCAATTTTCATAGGCTGTCCCTCCTCATATGGATGGTATTAGTGTACACGATTTTGGAGAAAATTACAATATACAATTTTGCCAACCGCTGTCAAAAACGGGGCCTTGACAAACTTTCCCGTTTTGCGTATACTGATGGGGCAAAAGGCGAGGAAGGGAAGCAGTACCCCTCCCCCTCCGCTTCAGAGAGCGGCCGGTTGGTGGAAGGCCGCGCGGAGGCAGGGCGAAGTGGTCCCCGAGCCGCGGCGCCGAACTTTGAGTAAGCCCCGCCGTCCGCCCGCGTTAAGGGAGTCGAGCGCCCCGTCAAGGGGAATTCGGGTGGTACCGCGGATTTTTGTCCGCCCCGAGCCATATTGGCTCGGGGCGTTTTTTGTTGGGAGGGGAGAGAATGTATTATCAATTCAAGCTGGACGGCTACACCTTCCAGGACCTGATGGCTCTCAACCGCGCCATGGCGAGGCTCTACCGGCGGGGGCGCACCGCGGCATCCCGGACCGTCCGCTTTTTCATGGGGCTTCTGATGCTGGCCATGAGCAGTCTGGTCCTGGTCGGGGGCATCTCCATCCCGCTGGGGATCATGCTGGTGGTGCTGGGCGTCGTCTATCTGTGTCTGGCCGTTTTCCACTACCGCCTCAGCGCGTGGCACAGCTCCCGGCTGCAGCTGAAGGACGCGGGCGAGCTCACCGTCACCCTGGACGATACCGGCGTCCGGGAGCATGGCCGCAAGGGGGAGGGCTTTTACCCCTACGCCAGCTTTATCGGGTGCGCCCACAGCCGGGAGCGCTATTTCCTCTTTTTGGACAAAAGGCACGCCGTCATCCTGCCTGAGGCGGCCATCGCCGTGGGCGACCCCGCCGCCCTGGGGGCCAAGCTGGCGGAGAAGTTCGACGGCTCCATCCAGGAGGTATGAGCGGCTCGGGGCGTTTTTCGTTGGGAGGGATCATCGTGTTCAGGGTAAAACTCGTTTACGATCAAGAGGATATGATGGCGCTGTTCCACGCCACCTGGCCCCGCAGGAGCGGGAGGTGGTATCCCATTCTGCGCAGGGCCGGGCTGGTTGTGGGCATCCTCTTGATCGCGATGGCCGTTGCCGCCGGGTTCAGGGCCTGCGCCCATGAGCTGTCCGCCTCCTTTTCCGGCGGGGGCTATCGGCCGGACGCCTTTGTCCGCGTTGGCATCATCTTCACCGCCGCCTTGGGACTCTCTCTGGCAGCACCGAACAGCGGCTGGTTCTGGAAAAGGGCTGTCTGGAAAAACTACAAGGAAAAGGGAACCGAGCTGGAGTTCTGTTTTTCGGAGGACGGCTTTACCGTCACCGTGCCCACGTGCAGCAGCGATTTTTCTTATGCGGGCATTGAGAAAATATATGAGGATACCGGCCACTTCGTGCTGATGCTGCCCTCGGGAGCCGGTTACGTGCTGCGCAAGAGCTCCTTTACCCAGGGAGACCCGGCGGAGTTCGGCCCCTGGCTGGCCCAAAAAACAGAAAAACAGCTGATCCAGATTTGATCGGTTATCTTATGAAAGGACAGTGAGCAGATATGAACAAGGAATTACCCAAGGTCTACGAGCCCCAGGAGGTGGAGGGCCGCGTCTACCGCGCCTGGGAGGAAAACGGCTGCTTCAAGGGCGTGCGCGACCCGGATAAGAAGCCCTTCACCATCGTCATGCCTCCCCCCAACGTCACCGGCCAGCTCCACATCGGCCACGCCATGGACGACGCCATACAGGATATGCTCATCCGCTACAAGCGGATGCAGGGCTACGCCGCGCTGTACCTGCCCGGCACCGACCACGCGGGCATCGCCACCCAGATCAAGGTGGAGGAGGAGCTGCGCACCAAGGAGGGCCTCACCCGCCACGACCTGGGCCGGGAGAAGTTCCTGGAGCGCGTCTGGGACTGGAAGCACAAGTACGGCAACCGCATCGTGGAGCAGCAGAAGAAGCTGGGCGTGTCCGCCGACTGGGAGCGCTCCCGCTTCACCATGGACGAGGGGCTGAGTAAAGCCGTCCGGCACGTGTTCGTCAGCCTCTATGACAAGGGGCTGATCTACAAGGGCTCCCGCATCGTCAACTGGTGCCCCCACTGCGTCACGGCGCTGTCCGACGCGGAGGTGGAGTACCAGGACAAGCCCGGAAACCTCTGGCACATCAAGTACCCCATTGTGGGAGAGCCGGGGCGGTACGTCATCGTGGCCACCACCCGGCCCGAGACCATGCTGGGCGACACCGGCGTGGCCGTCAACCCCAATGACGGACGCTATCAGGACCTCATCGGAAAGAAATGCCTGCTGCCCCTGATGGACCGGGAAATTCCCATCGTGGCGGACGAGTACGTGGATTTGGAGTTCGGCACCGGCTGCGTGAAGATGACCCCCGCCCACGACCCCAACGACTTCGAGGTGGGTTTAAGGCACAACCTGGACACCATCCGGGTGCTGGACGACCACGGCGTGGTCAACGAGAACGGCGGAAAGTACCAGGGGCTCGACCGCTACGAGGCCCGCAAGGCCGTCATCGCCGATCTCGAGGCGCTGGGCCTGCTGGAAAAGATCGAGGCCCACCAGCACAACGTGGGCACCTGCTACCGCTGCCACAACGACGTGGAGCCCATCATCTCCGCCCAGTGGTTTGTGAAGATGGAGCCGCTGGCAAAGGAGGCCCTGCGGGTGGTCAACGAGGGCGAGACCAAATTCGTCCCCGAGCGGTTCACCAAGACCTACACCAACTGGATGGAAAACGTCCACGACTGGTGCATCTCCCGCCAGCTGTGGTGGGGCCACCAGATTCCGGTGTGGTACTGCGCCCACTGCGGCAAAATGACCGTGTCCGAGACCGACCCCGCCCAGTGCGAGCACTGCGGCTCCAAGGACATCACCCGGGACCCCGACGTGCTGGACACCTGGTTCTCCTCCGCCCTGTGGCCCTTCTCCACCCTGGGCTGGCCGGAGGAGACCGAGGACCTCAAGTACTTCTACCCCACCGACGTGCTGGTCACCGGCTACGACATCATCTTCTTCTGGGTGTCCCGGATGATCTTCTCCGGCTGTGAGCACACCGGCAGGCCCCCCTTCCACACCGTGCTCATCCACGGCCTGGTGCGGGACGACAAGGGCCGCAAGATGTCCAAATCCCTGGGCAACGGCATCGACCCGCTGGAGATGGCGGAGAAATACGGCGCGGACGCTTTGCGCTTCAACCTCATCACCGGCAACGCCCCGGGCAACGACACCCGCTTCTTCGTGGAGAAGTGCGAGGCCATGCGCAACTTCGCCAACAAGATCTGGAACGCCAGCCGCTTCGTGCTGATGAACCTGACCATCGGCCGGTGCGCCCTGCCCGATCAGCTGGAGCAGGAGGACAAGTGGATTCTGTCCCGGCTCAACCGGGTGGTGAAAGAGGTCACCGAGAACATGGACGCCTATGAGCTGGGGGTGGCCTCCGCCAAGGTGTACGACTTCATCTGGAGCGACTACTGCGACTGGTATATCGAGTTCACCAAGGCCCGCCTCCAGGGGGAGGACGAGGGTGCCAAGGAGCAGGCCCAGCAGGTGCTGGTGTATGTGCTCACCGAGACACTGAAGCTGCTGCACCCCTTCATGCCCTTTATTACCGAGGAAATCTGGCAGGCCCTGCCCCGCGAGGAGGGCTGCGAGGCCAAGTTCTTGATGATGGACGCGTGGCCCGTGTACCGGGAGGCGCTGGACTTCCCGGAAGAGGAGAAGGCGGTGGGCCTCATCATCGACGCGGTGCGGGCCATCCGGGGCAAGCGGGCGGAGCTGAACGTGCCCCCCTCCAAGCGCTCCCACGTCACCATCGCCACCATGGAGCAGGAGGCATTCGCCCAGGGCGCGCCCCTGCTCCAGCGGCTGGCCTGGGCCAGCGAGGTGTCCGTCATCGGCCACGGCGAGGCGGGCAGCAGCGACGAGATGATGAAAAAGGGTCTGGTGGAGCTCCAGACTTACGCCGCGCGGATTTTCCTGCCCCTGGCCGAGCTGGTGGACATGGAAAAGGAGCGGGCCCGGGTGGAAAAAGAGCTGAAAAAGAACGCCGGAGAGCTGGACAAACTGAACGCCAAGCTGTCCAACCCCGGGTTCCTGAACAAAGCCCCGGAGGAGGTGGTGGCCGCCGAGCGTGACCGGGCCGCGAAACTGGAGGTTCTGGTGAAAAAGCTCCAGGATCAGCTTGCCACCATGTAATTTTTTCCAGCTGCAATTGTCCCTTCGGCAAATTGTGACCTGACAAATCCAGTATAATGAGCGCGATACGGGAAATTTCCCGTACCGCGCTCATTTTTTTGCAAAGAAGGGACAAGCCATGCCCATCACCGTCACCAGCCGGGACAGCGCGCTGACCGCAGCCCTGACCGGCGAGATCGACCACCACGGCGCCCGGGAGATGATGACCCAGCTGGACCTGATCATCGCCGAACGCCTGCCAAAGCGCCTGGTGCTGGACCTGTCCGGCGTCACCTTTATGGACAGCTCGGGCATCGCCGTGCTGCTGCGCGCCCTGCGGCAGATGGGGCGAACCGGCGGCACCCTGCGGGTGGCCAACATCCCCGCCCAGGCCAGAAGGGTGCTGGACGCCGCCGGGGTGGGCCGGCTCATTACCTTAGATTGAGGAGGGCTACATAAGATGAAAGCCATTGACCAGGTGACCGTCGCCTTCACCTCCCGCTCCGCCAACGAGGGCTTTGCCCGCGGCGTGGCGGCCTGTTTCGCCGCCCAGCTGGACCCCACCCTGGACGAGCTGGCCGACATCAAAACCGCCGTGTCCGAGGCGGTGACCAACGCCATTGTCCACGCCTATCCGGACCGTCTGGGTAAAATCGTCATGCGCCTGCGGCAGTTTGACGGCGGCGTGCTGGAGATTCAGGTGAAGGACTCCGGCGTGGGCATCCCGGACGTGGACAAGGCCCGCACCCCCCTGTTCACCACCGGCGGCGAGGAGCGCTCCGGCATGGGTTTCACCATCATGGAGAGCTTTATGGACGGTTTGAAGGTGCGCTCCCACCCCGGGCGGGGCACCGCCGTCACCATGCGCAAGCGCCTTGCCCCCCGGGCGGGCGCCCCCAAGTGAGGGGGCTGGACGCCCCCGCCCTGCTGGAAGCGGCCCAGGCCGGCGACAACGACGCCTGTGAGCGCCTGCTCATCGACAACAGCGGCCTGATCTGGTCGGTGGCCCGGCGGTACTACGGCCGCGGCGTGGACCCGGAGGACCTGTACCAGCTGGGCTGCCTGGGCTTCCTCAAGGCCATCCGGGGGTTTGACGCCGGCTACGGCACCCAGTTCTCCACCTACGCCGTGCCCAAGATCGCGGGGGAAATCAGGCGGTTTCTGCGGGACGACGGGGCGGTGAAGGTGAGCCGGGGCACCAAGGAGCGGGCCATGGCCCTGCGCCTGCGGCGGCAGGAGCTCACCCAGCGGCTGGGCCGGGAGCCCACGGTGGGGGAGCTGGCCGCCGCCACGGGGCTGGAGCCGGAGGACATCGCGGCGGCGGACACAGCGGTGCTGAGCGTGGCGTCCTTGCAGGAGGAGACGGGGGAGGACGGGTTCTCCCTGGAGGCGGTTCTGGGGGACGAGGGGATTGAGGACGAGTTGGTGGAGAAGCTGGCCCTCCGCCACGCCATCGACCAGCTCTCCGAGCGGGAGCGGATGGTGATCCTGCTGCGGTTCTACAAGAACCTGACCCAGGACCGGGTGTCCAAGGTGCTGGGTGTGAGCCAGGTGCAGGTGTCCCGGATCGAGCGGCGGGCGGTGGCCCATCTGCGGGAGGCGCTGACAGAATAGAGCCCGGACGGAGGTTTCACGCTCCGCCCGGGCTTTTTTGTGGTTATTGTTCCACTGTTCCATCAAAATTCAGTGTATACGATTGATCTGCCTGCTCTGAGCCTGATACAGTGACCGTCACACAGCCCTCGCCCCAAACAACGTGAAAATTGTCCTCTCGGGCGGCCGCGCCATCGTCCTGAATTGAAAATGGATACGTTATTAACCGCTTCCTGCCGTGAAACAGGTCGAATCGGCAATGGGTCGCGCCAAAAGGCCAATCGGGTTCCCCGATCATATAGACAGTCAGGTGATAGCCGCCATCATTCGAAGCGGAAGTCAGGATTTTTGTCTTTGCAAATGACGCAAAATAGACGAACACAGACACGGCCAGCACAAACACCACAAAAACTGCCAGCAAAGCCCGGCCTATTTTCTTTGCCATTCTTCGATCCTTTTTCAGTCCGTCACGGCTTGTAGCTGTCCTTCAAACTCACCGAGCGGTTGAACACCAGATGCCCCGGCCTGGAATCCTTGGAATCCACGCAGAAATACCCCTGCCGCAAAAACTGGAAATGGTCGGACGGCCGGGCATCCGCCAGCCCCGCCTCCACCTTGCAGCCCGTGAGCACCTCCAGGGAATTGGGGTTCAGGCACGCAAGAAAATCCTTCCCCGCCGCGTCCGGGTCGGGGTCGGAGAACAGGTTGTCGTACAGCCGCACCTCGGCGTCCACGGCGGTGGCGGCGTCCACCCAGTGGATGGTGGCCCCCTTCACCTTGCGCCCGTCGGCGGGGTTGCCGCCCCGGCTGTCCGGGTCGTACTCGGCGGCGATCTCGGTGACGTTCCCGTTTTCGTCGGTCTCGTAGCCCACGCACTTGATGAGATAGGCCCCCTTCAGCCGGCACTCCGGGCCGTTGGGGTAGAGCCGCTTGTACTTGGGCACCGGCTCGGGGAGGAAGTCCTCCCCCTCGATCCACAGCTCCCGGGAGAAGGTGACGGTGTGCGTCCCCTCCTCGGGCCGCAGGGGGTTGTTCTCCACCTCAAAGGTCTCGGACTGCCCCGCCGGGTAATTGGTGATGACCAGCTTGACCGGGCGCAGCACCGCCATCACCCGCTGGGCGGTCTCGTTCAGATCCTCCCGCAGGCAGTATTCCAGGAAAGCGTACTCGATGGTGTTCACCGACTTGGTCACCCCCACCCGGTCGCAGAAATTGCGGATGGCCCGGGGGGTGTAGCCCCGGCGGCGCAGACCGCACAGGGTGGGCATACGGGGGTCGTCCCAGCCGGACACCCGGCCCTCCTCCACCAGCTGGCGCAGCTTCCGCTTGGACATGACGGTGTGGTCGATGCCCAGGCGGGAGAATTCGATCTGCCGGGGCTTGTGATAGGGAATGGAGACATGCTCCGCGACCCAGTCGTACAACGGCCGGTGATCCTCGAACTCCAGGGAGCACAGGGAATGGGTGATCCCCTCCAGGGCGTCCTCAATGGGGTGGGCGAAATCATACATGGGGTAGATGCACCATTTGTCCCCCTGGCGGTGATGGTGGGCGTGGTTGATCCGGTAGATCACCGGGTCGCGCATATTGAAGTTCCCGCTGGCCAGGTCGATCTTGGCCCGGAGGGTGTACTGGCCGTTCTCGAACTCCCCGTTTTTCATCCGCTCAAAGAGGTCCAGGGACTCCTCCACGGGCCGGTCCCGCCAGGGGGAGGTGGCGGGCACGCCGATGGTGCCCCGGTGCTCCTTGAACTCCTCGGGGGACAGCTGGCACACGTAGGCCAATCCCTTCTTAATCAGCTCCACCGCGTACTCGTACATCTGGGGAAAGTAGTCGGAGGCGTAGAAGAACCGATCCCCCCAGTCGAAGCCCAGCCAGTGGATGTCCTCCTGGATGGCCTCCACGTACTCCACGTCCTCCTTGGAGGGGTTGGTGTCGTCCATGCGGAGATTGCACATACCGCCGTACTTCTCCGCGGTGCCGAAGTCGATGGTCAGGGCCTTGCAGTGGCCGATGTGCAGGTAACCGTTGGGCTCGGGGGGGAAGCGGGTGTGGACAGCCATGCCCTGGTACTGCCCGCCCTGAGCGATGTCCTCGTCGATAAAGTCGTGGATAAAGTTCTGGCTCATGGAAACGTTCAGCTCTTCTGCCATGCCTGTCACTCCTCGGTAAAATTAGAATTGGGTCCCGGGCGCAGGCCCGGAACCCAATTATTATATACGCTTCCGCGGGGAAAAGCAAGCTATTCTTCCGGCTGCGGGGGTTCTGACAGCTCCGCGCTGTTTATAGCGGACCGCGCGCTTCCGGCGTAATCCTCGCACGCCGGATGGAGCGCCTCCGGCCATTCATAACCCATCTCGGTCAACTCCTGGTCGGTGTAAAGCGGGAGGGAGGGGGCCGTTTCCTCCGGTTCTGTCCCGTCCTCCGTGCGATATAGGCTCTGGGGCAGCAGGTGGCGGTAGCCCTCCGGCGTGCTCACAATGAGCCAGTCGCCGGCCACATACTCCACTTCGATCCCGCACTGCTGGCACAGGTACTCCATGGCCAGCAGCGCGCCCCGCGCCTCCACCGGCTCCCCCGTCAGGGCGGCCAGCGCGTCATTGCTGCCATATGGGTCAATCCCGCCGTGGGCGCCGCGGACGATGGCGGCCAGCTCCTCCACCGTATAGGCATCCCCCGCCGGGGGGGCCGCCTCCAGGGCCGCGGCGGCGGCGGTCTCCAGCTCCAGGGCGTACTGGCTCTCGTCTTCCGCCCTCTCCGCGATATGCTGAGGCAGCTTTATCTCAATAATGCGCCGTGTCCCCGTCTCCGGGTAGAGGGAAATCGACATCGGCCAGTAGTTCCAATCGTGGTGGGCGGCAAGCTCCGGGGCGTTCATGCAGGCCAGATACAAAAGCTGTCTTACCAGCTCCTGGTCGCCGGAAAAATAGCACGCCAGGAACGTGGCGCGGTCCTGCTGGCCGTCCACCATCCGGGCCAGCTCCTGCCGCACGCCGGAAAGGCCCGTGACCTCCGGGATGTTCTCCACCTCCAGGGTGGTGCGGGAGTAGGCGATGCGCAGCTCCACCTCGTAATACGTCAGCACCCGGGTGGCCTCATAGGCCAGGGTGCGCACCGAAAAGGCCCCCCGCGCGTCCTCGTACATCACCTCGTCCCTGGCATTGGCCAGATCGGCCTCCACGTCCCCGGTGTAATTGTAGAGCCGGATGGTGCCCCCCATGCGGTGGCTGTTGACAAAATACAGCATGGCGTTCACCAGTCCCTGGTAGGTCTCCGTCCGGACGATGGACTCGTCCTCGGTGACGGCGTAATCCACGTGGGTGGTGATGGTCTCGTGGCCCCGCTCCAGCATGGCGGCGCAGCCGGTGAGGGGCAGCAGGGCCAGGCACAGGGCCAGGGACAGAGTGCGTTTTTTCATCATAGGCGCCTCCCAGGATCTGTAGGGCGCGACGACTCGGCGCGCCGTTCGCCCCCGTGATGCCCATTGACAGGGCGGCGGGCCGGGGTCGTCCCGCCCTACTCCATGTTCTCTATAAATCGTCCTTCTTATAGTCCCGGAACCCCTCGCCCAGCACCTCGTGGGCGTCGCACACGATGAGGAAGGCGGCAGGGTCGATGTCCTTGACGGCAGCCTTGATGGAGGCGATCTCCCGCTGCTTGAAGGCGCACATCAGCACGTCCTTGTCCGCCCCGGTGTACGCTCCCTGGCCATGGAGGATGGTCACCCCCCGGTCCATTTTCGTCACCAGCACATCGGATATCTCCCGGTTTTTGTCGCTGATGATATAGGCCACCTTGGCGTTGTCCATTCCGTAGAGCACCCCGTCCATGACAATGGAGGTGATATACAGCGCCACCAGCCCGTACATGGCGGCATTCAGCGTGCCGAACGCCGCCGCCACCGACAGGATCACCGCCAGGTCAATGCCCATCAGCAGCTTCCCCATGGGCAGCCACGCCAGCTTCAGCTTGAGAAGCCTTGCCAGCAGGTCGGTGCCCCCGGTGGTGGAGCCCTGCTGAAAGATGAGCCCCAGGGACAGCCCCATCAGCAGCCCGCCGAAAATGCACGCCAGCATGGGGTCCATGGGCTGCCAGCTGCGCAGGGGGGTGAGCACGTCAATGAACACCGACGAGATGAACATGGCGTACAGCGACGACACCAGCAGCCGGCCGCCGATGAGCTTCCATCCCAGGGCAAACAGGGGGATGTTCAGCACGATCACCGTGACGCCCACCGGGGCCTTGGGAATAAAGAAGTTGATAATCTGCGCCAGGCCGGTGACGCCGCCAAAGGCGATTCCGTTGGGGGCATAGCACCACACGAAGCCCAGCGCATAGCAGGCGGAGCCCAGGGTAATCACCAGAAAGGGGATCAGGTTCTTTTTCAGCATTGCCATAGGACGGCCTTCTTTCTCAACTGCGCTGTCTCGCCGCGCTGCCGCTCACAGACAGCGCGTCAATAGAAAATAGCTTAAAGTTTCTTTTTGCCCGGCTTTTTCTTTTCAAAGAAAAAGCTGGCCGCCGGAGGCACATTACAAAATACTCATCTGTTCCTCCCCGCGGTCCTCCTCGCGCAGGAGCGCCCCGGCGGCGGGCAGGGAGCGGGCCCGGTAGCGGGCGGCGTTGACAATGTGGGTGGCCGACAGGGGCCTCGCCCACTCCAGCTTATGCTTTGCCTTCACCGCCATGACCCCCACGCCCTGGGTATTCCGCGTGGTCTTGGGGGTGAGGGAGGCGGTGTGGAACACCACGCACCGCCCGTCGCTGGCTCCCACCGCCATCTCCTGGTCCTCCGTGAGCAGGCAGGCGGACACCAGGGGGAACTTGCCGCAGTACGCCCCGGTCAGCTTGCGCCGCCGGGTCTGGGTCTGGTAGGCGGACAGCTCCACCCGGGCGGCCTTGCCGTTGTCGAAGAAGAACAGCAGGTGGGCGGAATAGTCCCCCGGGGCGCAGGCCCAGACGAACCGCTCGTCCGCGTCCATCCCCAGCCTGGTGGGCAGGTAGTCCCCCAGCACACTGGCCTTGGTGTCGTCGAAATCGGCCAGCCGGGTCTTGTAGCACTGCTGCTTGTCGGTGAACACCAGCAGCTCGTCCGCGTTGTTCCCCTCCCACTGGAGGTACGGCCCGTCCCCCTCCTTGTACTTCTGCTCACCGCTCATGCGCAGGGACTGGGGGGTGATCTTCTTGAAATACCCCCCCCGGGAGAGGAACACATTCACCGGATAGGCGGGGACCTCCTCGGCGGCGGCCTGCACCTCCGCCTCCTGCTGGTACTCATAGACGATCTCGGTGCGCCGGGGGACGGCATACTTCTTTTTCACGTTCTCCAGCTCGCCGGTGATGATCTTCCTGATCCGGGCGGGGGAGCCGATGATATCCCTCAGGTCGGCGATCTCCTCCTCCAGGGCGGCGGTCTCCTCCACCCGCTTGAGGATATACTCCTTGTTGATGTTGCGCAGGCGGATATCCGCCACATACTCCGCCTGCACCTGGTCGATGCCGAAGCCGATGATGAGGTTTGGCACCACCTCGGCCTCCTCCTCCGTCTCCCGGATGATGCGGATGGCCTTGTCGATGTCCAGCAGGATGCGCCCCAGGCCCTTGAGCAGGTGGAGCTTCTCCTCTTTCTTCTTGCAGACGTGGTAAGTGCGCCGGCGCACCCCGTCCGCCCGCCACGCGGTCCACTCCTCCAGAATCTCGCCCACCCCCATCACCCGGGGCATCCCGGCGATGAGGATATTGAAATTGCACGAAAAGGTGTCCTGAAGGGGGGTGAGCTGGAACAGGCGGGCCATCAGCTTGTCCGGGTCCGTACCCCGTTTCAGGTCGATGGCCAGCTTCAGGCCGTTCAGGTCGGTCTCATCCCGCATATCGGAGATCTCCTTGACCTTCCCCGCCTTCACCAGCTCCGCCACCTTGTCCAGAATGGCCTCCACGGTGGTGGAATAGGGGATCTCGTAAATCTCGACCACGTTGTCCTCTTTGATGTGGCGCCATCTGGCCCGCAGGCGCACCGGCCCCCGGCCGGTGCGGTAGATCTCCGCCAGCGCCGCCCCGTCGTACAGCAGCTGCCCTCCGGTGGAAAAATCCGGGGCCTTCAAAACGCCCAGCAGGTCCACCCCGGGGTCCTTGAGATAGGCGATGGCGGCGTCGCACACCTCGCCCAGATTAAACCCGCACAGGTTGGAGGCCATGCCCACGGCGATGCCCTGGTTGGCGCTCACCAGCACGTTGGGGAAGGTGGTGGGCAGCAGGGTGGGCTCGGTGAGCTTGCCGTCGTAGTTGGGCACAAAGTCCACCGCGTCCTGGTCGATGTCCCGGAACAGCTCCTGGCAGATGGGGTCCAGCCGCACCTCGGTGTACCGGGAGGCCGCCCAGGCCATGTCCCGGGAGTACACCTTGCCAAAGTTACCCTTGGAGTCCACCAGGGGGTGCAAAAGGGCCCCGTATCCCCGGGAGAGGCGCACCAGGGTGTCGTAGATGGCCGCGTCGCCGTGGGGATTCAATTTCATGGTGGCCCCCACCACGTTGGCCGACTTGGTGCGCGCCCCGCCCAGCAGCTTCATCTGGTACATGGTGTACAGCAGCTTGCGGTGGGAGGGCTTGAAGCCGTCGATCTCCGGGATGGCCCGGGAGACGATGACGGACATGGCATAGGGCATATAGTTGAGCTCCAGCGTCTGGGTGATGGGCTGCTCCAGCACCTGGGCCCGCAGGCCCATGACGTTGGGGTTGGTCACTTTTTTGGCGCCCTTCTGCTCGGGGGCCTTCTTCTTAGCCAAATGGATCAGTCCTTACTCAAAAATAGCAAATCTGGCTGGCATGGCGTTCCCCTGCGGGGAACGCCATGCACCGCCTTCTTGCGCCGCGGCCGTTATTCCTCGCCGCTGAATTCTCCGTACCCGTTCAGCAGCTCCGGCGCGTCCACCACTGTGGCCCCCTCGGGGGGCTCGGTCATGGGCTTGCCGCTGACGGCGCTCTGGCTGACGGTAAAGGTCAGCGCTGCCTCGCCCCGGTTGGCGATGTGGTACTTCACGGTCAGGGAGACCGTCCCGGCGGACTGGGTGCTGCTTATGGTGATCCGCATCGCGGGCGTACCGTACCAGGCCGCGGTCTCCATCACGCAGTCGGCGGTGACTTCTCCTTTGCTGTCCACCTTCAAGGTGAGGGAGAACTCCTCCAGCTCGTCCTCAATGCCGCTCATCCCCAGGCTCCCGTACAGCGCGCTCAGCTCCTCCGCGCCAATGGTGAGGGTGGACACGCCGTGGCCGGTGGTAAACTTTTCGTCCCTGCACAGCTCAGCCAGGGCGCTGGCCGGGGCGCTGGCCGAGGGCCAAACCACGGAATTGACGGGGGCCATGGCGGCCAGCGCCTGACCCATCGTGGCCTGGCTTTCCCCACCAAAAATGGTCTGGAGTTCACCCTGGTCCATGTCCATGCCGCACCAGATATTTTCCTCGCCGCCCAGTTCATCCAGGGCGGGGGCGTGAGTCCACAGCAGTCCTTCCCGGGTCATGATAACCTCCGCGTCCTCCAGCGCGTCCAGCACCAGGCGCATCCGCGCCAGAACCCCCTCGTCCATATCCTCCTCATACTGCCCAATCAGCAGCTCCGCGATGTTGTCGGACATTTTGAGGGAATAAGTTCCGCTGGCGGCCTCGGCATTTTTCAGAAGCCTGCTGGTGAAATCAGCCTCGTAGGTCTTGTTGCCATGAAGGGTGTCAAATGCGGTGATGCTGATCTTGCCCTTGGCGTCCGCCTGAAGGCTCTCCCCCTCCCCCAGCGCGGGGCCCTGGTTTGCCTGGACCCTGTTTATGATGGTGAAGTCCTTGTCAATCTCCGCGGCCAGGGCCTCCCGGTCCAGCAGCACCACGGTCTGGTACAGCCCGTCCCAGCCCACCTCATAGCCCAGGGTCTCGGCCAGGAAGCGCACGGGGACATAGGTACGCCCGCCCTTTACATAGGCGGCCACGGGCATGGTCACAAACTGGGTCTTGGGCGGGCTGCCGGGGTACCGGTGCTCTATCTCCACGTCAAAGCCGTTCATCTCGAAGGCCACGGCCATGCCGTCAAAGGTGCAGATCACCTTGTTGTTCTTGGCCTCCACTTCGCCGCCCAGGGCCTCCGCCAGAGCGCGGACGGGCGCCATGGTGGTGCCGTCCCGCACCTCGGGGGAGGCGTCGGAGAACTGGACATACGTGCCGTTGACCATCACGCCCACCTGTCCGGGCACGCCGCCCAGGGACTCCTTCAAGGCATCGGCGGCGGTATTCCACGCCTCCTTGCTCATCAGATCCCACGCCTGGGCCCAGACCATTTCATTCAGGAACTCCTCCTCGGTCTGCCCCATGAGCTCCATGTACTCCTCCGCGGTCCAGGTATCGGCGTACTGTTTCGCGAAGTAGACATAGGCGCTGGCCTTCAGCTGCTCCTCCAGGCCGGGGTGATCGGCCAGATACTGGTCCACATCCAGCAGCGCGGATTCAAGATCGGTGAAGTCCAGCTCCCCCAGGCCGGGGAAGGCAGTAAAAATCGCGGTGGGGCCGTCCGCGCCGCCGATGATGCCCAGGGACTCGCCCAAAATGGCGTTGATGGGTATGGCGTCTCCGGGCTTGTAGACGGGCACAGCCTCGCCGTTCACCGTGTAAATGCCGGAGGGGTCTGAGGCCGGGCCGTCGGGGCCGTCCGCGAAGGCGGGCGCCGCCAGGGACAGGGCCATGACCATGGCCAGCAGGGTTGCCAACAGTTTCTTCATGATAGGTTCCTCCTTTTCACGCAAGTACAGGCTGCTTCTATTTTACGCCGCGCTTGCGGCGTGGGAGACGTTTAAGCCTTCCCCCTTGAAGGGGGAAGGTGGCATGGCGAAGCCGTGACGGATGAGGGTGTCTATCAGGAGCATCCCCATCCGCCCCCCTCATCCGCCCCAGTGTGCGCACTGGGGCACCTTCCCCCCTCTGGGGGGAAGGCTGATTAGGAAATGTCCGCCATATCAAGGTACTTATATCCGCTGTCGGCGATGTGGTCCTTGCGGGCCTGGAGGTCGTTGCCCAGGAACATCTCAAAGATTTGCGCCGTGCGCTCCACGTCCTCGGGCATCACCTTGATGAGCCTTCTGGTGTCCGGGCTCATGGTGGTCAGCCACATCATGTCCGGCTCGTTCTCACCCAGGCCCTTGGAACGCTGCACGTCAAATTTCTTCCCCTCCAGGGAGGCCGTGATCTCATTGCGCTCCCGGTCGGAGTAGGCGAACCAGGTCTTCTCCTTGCAGGTGATCTCATACAGGGGGGACTCCGCGATATACACATACCCCTCCTGGATCAGGGTGGGGGTGAGGCGGTACAGCATGGCCAGCAGCAGGGTGCGGATCTGGAAGCCGTCCTCGTCGCCGTCGGTACAGATGACGATCTTGTTCCAGCGCAGGTTGTCCAGGTCGAAGGCGTTCAGATCCTTCACGTGCTTGTCCCTGACCTCCACCCCGCAGCCAATGACTTTCAGCAGGTCGGTGATGATCTCGCTCTTGAAGATGCGGGCATAGTCCGCTTTCAGGCAGTTGAGAATCTTACCCCGGATGGGCATGATGCCCTGGAACTCCGCGTCCCGGCCCAGCTTCACGCTGCCCAGGGCGGAGTCGCCCTCCACGATATACAGCTCCCGCTTGTCCACATCCCGGGTCCTGCAGTCCACGAACTTCTGCACCCGGTTGGAGATGTCCACCGACCCGGACAGCTTCTTCTTGATGCCCAGCCGGGTCTTTTCCGCCGTCTCCCGGGAGCGCTTGTTCACCAGCACCTGGCCGGCGATCCGCTCCGCGTCCATGGGGTTCTCGATGAAGTAGACCTCCAATTGGGCGCGGAGAAAGTCGGTCATGGCCTCCTGGACAAAGCGGTTGGTGATGGACTTCTTGGTCTGGTTCTCGTAGCTGGTCTGGGTGGAGAAGTTGCTGCTCACCAGCACCAGGGCGTCCTGGATGTCGTTGAAGGTCACCTTGCTCTCGTTCTTCTGGTACTTGCCGTTCTGCTTGAGCCAGCCGTCGATGGCGGACACAAAGGCGGAGCGCATGGCCTTTTCCGGGGACCCGCCGTGCTCCAGCCAGGAGGAGTTGTGGTAGTGCTCGACGACCTGCACCCGGTTGGAAAAGCAGAAGGACACCGAGAGCTTCACCTTGTACTCGCCCTTGTCCTCCCGGTCGCGGCCCCGGCGCTCCCCCTGCCAGAACACGGGGGCGGTGAGGGCGTCCTCCCCCGCCAGCTCGCGGACGTAATCCACGATCCCGTTCTCGTAGCGGAACTCGGCGGTCTCGAACGTTCCCCCCGCCTGATTGCGGAAGCGGAAGGTCACCCCGGCGTTGACCACCGCCTGCCGTTTCAGCACGTCGGTATAATACTCCACCGGGATGTCAATGTCGGTAAACACGTCCAGGTCCGGCTTCCAGTGGAATTTGGAGCCGGTCTTTTTCCGGCCGGCGGGCTCCTTTTTCATCTCGCCCACAATCTCGCCCTTCTCGAAGTGGAGGGTGTATTGGAAGCCGTCCCGGTAAATGACCGCGTCGAAGTACTCGCTGGCGTACTGGGTGGCGCAGGAGCCCAGGCCGTTGAGCCCCAGGGAGTACTCGTAGTTGTCCCCGCCGTCCTCCTTGTACTTGCCGCCGGCGTACAGCTCGCAGAACACCAGCTCCCAGTTGTAGCGGCCCTCCGCCTCGTTCCAGTCCACCGGGCAGCCCCGTCCGAAGTCCTCCACCTCAATGGATTTGTCCTCGTACCGGGTGACGGTGATCAGATCGCCGTAGCCCTCCCGGGCCTCGTCGATGGCGTTGGAGAGAATTTCGAACACCGCGTGCTCGCACCCCTCCAGCCCGTCGGAGCCGAAGATGACGCCGGGGCGCTTGCGCACCCGGTCGGCCCCCTTGAGGGAGGAGATGGAGTCGTTGCCGTACTGTTGTTTCGGAGTGGACCTTGCCATAGCTGCACCTCTTATTTCTTCTCCCCGGATGGGAGGAAACCGTCGAATTGGGGCGGCCCCCGGCGAAAACCGCCCCTCTGGGGGCCGGTTCCGGTTCAAGGGCCGCTAACAATATAGTATACCGCAAAATGGCAGGGAACGTCAAGGGCGGGGCGGCAAATCCAGTTTTGAAAGGCGGCAAAATTCCCGATGTTAACATTCGTTGCTTGTGGCAACGGACAGTTCTGCCTATAATAGTGGCAGATAAAAGAAAGGAGGCTGCCCCCAATGCTCAGCGAAAATATAAAAACCATCAGAAAGTCAAAAGGACTTTCGCAGCAGGAGCTTGCTGTCAAACTGAACGTGGTGCGGCAAACAGTTTCTAAGTGGGAGCAAGAATTGTCGGTCCCCGATTCTGATATGTTGATCTCCATATCGGAAGCACTTGAAACATCCGTGAGTACACTGCTCGGCGAAAACGTCACTGAGCCGAGCGCGGACGACCTGAAGGCGATTTCCGCAAAGCTGGAGGTGATAAACTTGCAGCTTGCACAGAGAAAAACCACGAGGAAACGGGTTCTTCATTGGCTTCTTATCGCATTGTGTGCAGCCACAGCAGCAATTTTTGCAGTCCTGCTGTCCCTGGAAAGTCCCTACCTGGGTTGGGATTACGGTGATCCTGAAACCGCCGTTCTCGGAACGGCAGTTCATTCGTTTGAATGGCTGCTTGTCAGAGCAGCGCCGGTTGTCCTCATCGGCGCTGCCATTGGAATTTTCTTGACGCGGAAGAAAGAATAAAACCGGCAGACAGGAGGCTTTTCTAACATGAAGAAAAAGGGAATCGGAATCGGAATCGGAATTGGGATCGGAATCGGGATCGCAATCGTGGCTGTATTGGGATTTGGCTTCATATCATTCTATCAACCGATCCCCGGCGGCTATGCGCCCGCCGATGATGAAATCGCACTGTATATACAATTGGACACAAAGGAGGATATCGGCTTATTGGTGTTTGATTACAGCGCAGATGGCTCCAAGCAGAGCGGAGGTATGTCGAACGCAGATAAATCGCTGATGAAGCATGACGAACGGCTGATCAATGTTTGGGATAGGGAAACATTGCAATGCTCTGCTGATACGGTGGCGCTATCCATACAATTTAGAATCATAACAGAATATGCAGATCCCAACTATGAGAACATATATCCGGAAAGCATCACCAAACGCATTGATACTCCTATCTCATGGAACGCGCGCTTTGGGGAATCATATTTTATTACGATTACCGGCGATGCGGCAAATGGGTATAAAGCTGTATTGCACTAATCTGCCCATTAAAAAGCAGCCAGGCATCCCTGCCTGGCTGCTTTTCACGCTTCCCGCGGAACCCTGTTGCGTTTCGTCGGATATAAAAGGAGTGCCTCCTTATTGGTGCGTCCGGCCGGGGATGTTCAAGCCCAGGCGTCCGCAGCGCTTGGACGGGGCGGGGATGTAGGAAGGCTCCCCTGCCCTTCTTTCCTTCTGGTCCCCCCTATGCCCTCCACGGGCGTTTTTTCTCCGTCCACCCCTTGCCGCGCCAGTAGCCCGCGTCCGCCTGGTTCCACCCGCGCTTCTGCATTTGGCGCATCACGGAAAACAGGAATCTTGTTTTGACCGAGGGTTTGACGCAGCCCTGACCCGCCTTGATTTTCCGGGCCATGCTGCCCAGCTTCTTTTCCACGCTTTTCTTCTTTTTCTCACTGACCCGTTCCCACGAGGTTTCCATAACCGCAACCCCATATTGATAGGTTTTGGCAACACCCCAGAAGAACATACTGTCTGCCATATCCCGGTTGGTGCTTTTCATTCCGGCCCCCGCCGCTGTGGAGATGCAGACAGCCTGTTTCGAAAACATTTTTTCTTCGGGACGATGCACCATCCACCGCCAGCCGTAGTGGTCGAGAAAGGCCTTCATGGCCCCCGTCGCGTGATAGACGTAGACGGGGCTGGCCAAAATCAGCACGTCGGCGCGATCCATCGCCTCGGTAATCGGGGCAAGCTTTTCAAAATGGGGGCATTTTCTCTCGGATTCAACGAAACAGGCGGTACAGCCCGTGCAAAACTCCCCAAAGTCTCTCGGCAAAAAGAACTCTGTGACCTCACCGTCCAGCTTTTCCGCCAATGACCGCGCGATATGGCAGGTGGAGCCCTGATGGCTCTGGCCGTGAATGATCGTGATTCTCAAGGAAACCCCCGCCCCCTGTTACACATTGAAGCGGAACAAAATGATATCCCCGTCCTGCACCACGTACTCCTTGCCCTCGGATCGGATCAAACCCTTCTCCCGGGCGGCGGCCATGGAGCCGCAGCCCTTCAGGTCCTCAAAGGCCACCGTCTCCGCCCGGATGAAGCCCCGCTCGAAGTCGGTGTGAATCTTGCCCGCCGCCTGGGGCGCCTTGGTGCCCCGGGTGATGGTCCAGGCCCGGCACTCGTCCTCGCCGGAGGTGAGGAAGGAGATCAGCCCCAGCAGGGTGTAGCTGGCCTTAATGAGCCGGTCCAGGCCGCTCTCTTTGATTCCCAGATCCTCCAGGAACATGGCTTTCTCGTCGCTGGGCAGCTCGGCGATCTCCGCCTCCAGCTTGGCGCATACGGGGATGACCTGGGCGCCCTCGGCCGCCGCCCGCTCCGACACCTGACCGTAATAGGGCACGCCGGACGGGTCAACAAAGCCGTCCTCATCCAGGTTGGCGGCGTAGATCACCGGCTTGAGGGACAAAAGCTCACTGGTGGCGATGAGGGCAGCGTCCTCCCCGTCCACCTCGGGCAGGTAGGAGCGGGCGGACTTCCCGTCGTTGAGCCAGTCCCGCAGACCCTCAAACACCTCAGCCTCGTGGTTGAACTTCTTGTCCGCCTTGGCGGCCTTGCGGGCTTTGTCGATGCGCCGGTCGGCCATCTCCACGTCGGCCATGATGAGCTCCAGGTCGATGATGTCCATGTCCCGGATGGGGTCGGTGGAACCCTCCACATGGATGACGTTCTCGTCGTCGAAGCAGCGCACCACATGGACGATGGCGGCGCACTCCCGGATGTTGGCCAGGAACTTGTTTCCCAGGCCCTCCCCCCGGCTGGCCCCCTTCACCAGTCCGGCGATGTCCACGAACTCCACCACGGCGGGGGTGGTCTTTTTGGGCTTGTAGAAATCGCTGAGCCAGTCCAGCCGGCTGTCGGGCACGGCCACCGTGCCCACGTTGGGGTCGATGGTGCAGAAGGGGTAGTTGGCGCTCTCCGCGCCGGCGTTGGTGATGGCGTTGAACAGGGTGGACTTGCCCACGTTGGGCAGGCCGACGATTCCTAATTTCATATTGTTCCACATCTCCTTTGGTCTTTGGTGTCCATTGTACCATAGTGGTTTTCATTTCTCAATAGCCGCTGTCTGTTTGGCGGCGAACGGCTTGGCCGGTCATTTTTCCTGGCAGTATTTTACCAGAGCCCCGGGAAAAACACAATGCTTATTCCGGCCGAATATGTCCCGCATTGCGGCCCGCGCAGAGGGCTGCAAAAGAAGCGGGACGGCACGCCCGCGGGCGTGCCGTCCTGTTTCTCTCACTATGGCGCCTGTCCCCATGATTGCAGGGCCGCGCCGCGCTAAACGAGCTCCCGGAGTTCGTCCAGAAAGGGAATTGCCGGCGCGGCGCCCAGGCGGGACACCGCAACGCCCGCGGCGGCGGCGGCAAGCTTCAGCGCCTGGGCCGAACTTTCCCCCCTCAGAATGCCGCTTAAAAAATACCCTACAAAGGTATCCCCCGCGCCGGTTGTGTCCAGCGCGTCTGCAGGCACCGCGTCTTGATATATTCTCTCGCCGCGTTCCAGCAAGATTGATCCGCCGCTTCCCAGCGTCAGCACAACCGCGGCATCCGGAAAGGCCGCCTCCAAGCGGGGCAGGATACGCCCTGCATCCGGCTCCCCTGGAATTCCCGCCAGGGCGGCCGCCTCGATCCTGTTCACAAAAATGTACGATACGTTCTCCAGCGCGTACCCCAGCACGGCATCTGTAAACGGAGCCGGATTGAACGCAGTCTTAAGCCCCAGCTCGCCCGCACGCCGTATGAGATATCCCACCTCCGATATCTCGTTTTGCAGCAGGAGGAAGTCTCCCGGCTCCAGTGTGGACAGGACAGCGTCAATGTCTTCCCGGGTGATGGAATGGTTCTCACCGCCGTAGAGAAAAATGCTGTTCTGGCCCTTGCTGTCAACCTGTATGACCGCGTGCCCGGTGGCCCCGCCGCCAGTCAGTATATGGGAAACGTCCACGCCGCTTTGCTTCAGGTAGTCAATGAGAAACTGCCCGTCGGCCAGCCCCACCCGTCCGGCATGGGAAACCCGGGCCCCTGCGCGGGCCAGCGCAATGGATTGATTGAGCCCTTTTCCCCCGGGAAAAAAGGATCTCCCGGTTGTTTCCAGCGTCTCCCCCTCCCGCACAATATGGTCCACCCCATATACATAGTCAATGTTGAGCGATCCAAAGTTTGTAATTTTCATCATGCCCTCCTATCTGCCCCTGAGCTTTCTGAACAGGTCATCAAAGACAGCCTGCGCGTCAATCTCCACGGCACAGCGGATGGTTTTCCTGCCGGCAGCCCGCTGCCACGTACACGCCTCAGTCAAAACAGGCGCGGCCACGCGCTGCGTGGGAACCCAGGCATTCTCAAGCAGCCAGGCAATGGGGACCACATCCCAGATCACTTTCTCGCCGCCAAATTCCTTCTCCTGGTACTGATCCACAATTTTGATCAAATAGTCCGTCAGCGGCCCGCTGCCCAGATTTCGCCTGAGCCCCGCCACCGTTATGCGGAAGCGGTCGGTAACGCCGCCGCAGGGAAACAAAACCAAAGGCACAGCGCTGTCAAAGAGAATTTGCGAGGAGAGGACGTCCTGCTCCAAATTGAACTCCCGGGCGTCTGTCCGCTCCAGCGCGTTTCCGCCCAGCCAGAGCACCACGATCCGATCCGTGATCTCCGGGTGGCGCGCGATTGCGGAGGACACATTCACCGGCGTCCCGATGGCCGCCACATAAAGCGGCCTATGGGGGGAATATTCCATAGCCCTGCGGGCCAGGTCCTCCGCAGCCGGATTCTCCCCGCCGGCGTCCTGGCCGGCAAGGAACGTCCGCGCCCCCCGGCAGACGGGGACTGTGCCTTCCCGCCCGCACAGGCGCAGGATATGCAGAATCTCGTCATAGCTTTGTTCCATCCCCTCCTCCGGGGTAGCGACCCGGCTGTTCAGGAAGGGAGCGGCATAAATGACCTGGAGCGCGATGCGGTCCTGGGAAAAAAGGGCATAGGCGATCGCGAATTGGTCGTCCACCTCGTTAAACGCGTCCGTATCCAGCACAACGGGGACTCTCTCCTCCGGATAGGCGTTGGTATATGTCATGGCGCTCACCCCTTGATTCCGGTACTGGTAATCCCCTGGACAAACTGTTTCTGAAAGGGGAAGAAGAACAGCAGCGGGAGCACAGCCGAAATGGTTGAGGCCGCGTACAGCCTGGCCCACTCGGTCGTATGAGCTCCCCGGAAATCGGACAGCGCCACCTGAATGGTGCGGATGTCCGGCGATCTTGCGATCAGCAGGGGCCACAGGTAAGAGTTCCAGTGGGTCATAAAAATCATCAGCCCCGCCGTCACGAAAACGGGCAGGGAGAGCGGGAGCAGAATTCGAAAAAACTGCTGCGCCCAAGACGCCCCGTCCATACGCGCCGCCTCAAACAGGCTTTTGGGAAATTCAGAAAAGAATTGGGTGAAGAGGAACAGCACCATACCGTCGGCAATGCTGGGGATGATGATCCCCGCGAAGCTGTTCACCCAGCCGAACTGGTCCACCACCGAGTAGAGGGGAATGGTGATGGATTCAAACGGTATCATGAACGAAAACAGCACAATCAGGTAAAGCACTTTTTTCCCCCGGAACTCATAGCAGGCAAAGCTGTAGGCCGCCACCGCGTTAACAAGGCAGCCAAAGAAAATGGCAGCGCCGGAAACGATGAACGTGTTCAGAATGGGCCGCCAAAACGCATACTCCCCAAAAATGCTCCGGTAGGCGTCAAACGTTACCTCGACGGGGATAAAAGTCCTCCAGCTGAAGGGCATTGCGTACTGGAATATCTCTGTGTCGCTGCGCAGGGAGGATGCGATTGCGTAGATCAGAGGAAACAGCGTCAGCACCACATTGGCGGCCAGGGCAAGATAGATGAGCGCGTATGTCCCCCTCTTGTTTGCCTTCATGGCGCGTTCCCTCCCGTTCTCTTTTTTCTGGCCGGGCGGTCGTCCCTCCCGTTGACCAGGATATACTGCAAAAAGACAACCAGCGCGATCATCACCAGCAGCACCGAGACAATGGCGTCGCCGCGGCCCTTGTCCGCATATACAAAGTAGGATTTGTATGCCTCGTACATCAATACGTTGGTGCTCCGCCTGGGCCCGCCAGCGGTGATGATCTGCATCGGCGCGAACATCAGCAGGTTGATGGTGGTATCAGAGATGAGCACAAAAGCCAGCGTCCTGCGGATCATGGGTACGGTGATTTTCAATGTGGTTTGCAGCCAGCCGGCGCCGTCAATCTTGGCTGCGCTGTAGACCTCCGCGTCCACGCCCTTCAGCCCCGCCAAAATAAACATCATCCAATAGCCCACGCCAATCCAGGTTGTGATGGCCATAATGCAAAACAGCGCCTGTTTGTCGCTGGTCAAAAACGGCTGCCTGTCTATCCCAAAAAAGGAGAGCAGGCTGTTGATGACGCCGTTATTCGGGTTGAGCATGGTGCTCCATATGATGGCCGCTACCGCTGTGGACATGGTGGCGGGCAGATAATAGATGGTCCGGAATACGCCGATGCCCGGCACATTCGCGTTTACCAGCAGGGCGAGCAGAAGGGAGAGAAAAATCTGGAGCGGGGTCAGAATGACGTTGAACTTGACCGTAACCCAAAAGGATTCCCAGAAATATTTATCACGAAACAGCGCTTGAAAATGCGCAGCAGACAGTCCTCCATCCACATTCATGCTCCCCCAAAGGGTATTCATAATGGGGTAGAGTTTAAACAGTGCGATGAGCACAATGGCGGGCGCAATCAGCCAGTAGGGAAGCGTTTTTGCCGCCAGTCGTTTTGTTTTCATGATTACCTCGTTTACTTGCACCTGCGGAAGGCCGGGGCGGGGCTCCCAGCCGTCCGGTCATTTCGCCCTTTTGAGGATTGTCAACAGCGTTCTGGAAAACTTCTCATCATCCGTACTCAGGCAGACCAGGCAGTTAGCAGGCTGTGCGCAGCTTCTTCTGTCCAGAACGGACTGCCCGTCGGACGCACCGCCGCCGAAGGCAATCTCCACATGCCCGCGTTGGCTTTTGGTGATTACGGAGGGATCAAGCAGGTAGATAATGCACAGCGCGTCGTGCATCGAGGCGCTGTCCGGCTTGAACAGGGGCTGAAAGGTGTTGTACGCCTTGATGCGCTCCTCCGTGATCTGCGCCACAAAGCTGCCCACCAGGGTATTCCAGCTGCGCATTTCGGCCACATCCCCTGCCGAGAGCACAGCGTGGTGCGTGGCGTCCAGGGGGATCAGTATGATGTCTGCGCCGCAGCCCAGCACAATCTGGGCGGCCTCCGGGTCCATGAAAAAGTTGAACTCCGCCGCGGAGGAAGAGTTCCGCTCCTCAAAGCCGCCCCCCATGATGACAATCTGCTCCACGTGCTCCACAATGGAGGGGTCCGCCCTGAGCGCGGCGGCAAAATTTGTCTGAGGGCCCACCAGCACAAGGGTGATCCGCTCCCTGCTGCTTTTGAGCGTTTCCACCAGCCAGCACACCGCGTTGGTCTCCCTCTCCCGGATGGAGGCGGGTGGAAGCATATCGAATTCCTCCACATGGAAGGCAATGCAATCCCCGTTTTCGTCTATGATGGACTCCTCATTGTCGCAGTATTTCCTGCGCGGGTCCAGATCCCGGACCAGCGGCCCCGCGCACCCCCGGACGACCGGTATTTCCGGCGCCAGCAGGCCCACTACCCGGAGGGTGTTGGCGGTCGTCTGCGGGAGCGGCAGGTTGCCGGCCACCGTTGTCACGCCGATCACCTCGAACTCCGGGGACAGGATGGCCGCCATCAGGGCAATGGCGTCGTCCGTGCCAGTGTCCACGTCCAGAATCAATTTCCTTTTTTTCATAAAGCCCCCCTCTTGTCCGCCCAGTCGTCTTTCTCCCTCAGGCTTCCGCCGCAAGTGAGCGCAGCGTGCTCAAATACTGCTCTTCATCCGCCTCAAACGCAGTCTTGCAGTTGTAGTCCTCAAAGATTCGCCGCGTGTCAAACACGGTTTGGCCGTCGGCATAGCCTCCGCTGAAATCCACATCCACACTGTAGGGAAGCGTTCCCCGCAGCACCTTCGAATTGCACAGCGCGCACACACCCACCAGCGCCGGAAGCGGGACCGCTCCGCCGTCCCGGGTAAAAAGCAGTTCCAGCAGACGTCCGGCCAGCGCCCCCCGCCCCCCCGGCGGAAAGGCTTGGGAGAGCGGCTCCCAATCCATCAGCACACTGTATGCGCAGTCAAGGGGCACCAGCGTCTTTGGGCAGGAGCATCCCATGACAATCGCCGCGGCCTCCGGGTCGCATCGTATATTGAACTCTGCACAGGGGGTTGCGTCCGCATACCGGTGCCCGCCCCCAACGATCAGGATCTCCCGAATATGTTCCACGATTTGCGGCCGGAGCCGGAGGGCCAGCGCCAGATCAGTCAGCGGCCCCAGGGTCAGAACGGTGATCTTTTCCCCGCTTTTCGAAAGCGTCTCCGCCAGCCAGAGGACGCCGCCGCTTGGGGCAGGCGGCGCCGGGTCCGGGCTGGACAGCTCATCGGGGAGCCGCCCAAAGGCGGGCCCCTTTCGGGCGGAAGGCTCCCAGCTTTTGCGCAGCGGGGAGATGTCGGCGACCATCGCGCAGTCTGTCCCGCAGAATACGGGAACACTGCGGCGCAGACGCGCCATAACGCACGCCGCGTTTTCCGCGGATATCCTCGGCTGCACACGACCGTTGCCCGCCACAATCCCCAGAAGCTCCCACTGCTTTGACCCGGCCAGCAGCGCCAACGCCGCCGCGGCCTCCCACTCCACATCCGCACAAAGTATCAGCTTTTCCATTGACAGGTTTCCCCCCTTCCCGCCGGACAGGAGTCCCTTCTCCTCATCACGGCAGGCTTTACCGGTACTTTTTGAACGCCGTCTCAATTTGATCCACCGCGCTCTCCAGCGTCTCCCGCACGTCTGCGCCGTTGGAAATGTCCTCCATGGCGGTCCCCACAATGTTCTCGTACTCCGTATACCCAGGGGTCACGGGGCGGGAAACACCGGTATTCAGCGCCTCATATGCCTGAAGGCGCATGACCTCGGTGGTAAAGTCGTCTGATGCCGGCTCATTGATCAGGCGGTCCAGTTGGTGGGTTGTGGCCGGCAGGGCCGGGAAGTTTTCCATGAGCATATCATGGCCCGCCCCGATGGTCATATAGCGGATATACTGGGTGGCGGCGTCCACGTTTTTCGCCTTCGCGGGAATCCCGTAGTGCCAGCTTCCTGTGGGCGTGGCTGGCTCGTGCCCCTCGAAACAGGGGTGGGGCGCGTAGCCAAAGTTTTCGATGCCGGCTTCCTTCAGCACGTCAATCACCCAGGAGCCGCCTATCATAAACGCCACCTTCCCGCTGGAGAAATTGCTCAGGACCTCGTCCGCAGTAATGCCCCGGAGGGAAATGCCGTCGCTGAAAGCCTGCTGGTACACTGTCATGGCCTCCACCCAGGCCGGGGAATCCAAAATACCGCGCACCGTCAGGCCATCGTCGCCGATTGAGGGTGCGCCCAGGCCGTTTGGCATACACAGGATCTGATAAGGCCGGTTCACCTGTTCAAACATGAACCCGGAGACCGCCTTGGACCCATCCGGGTCCACCGCCGCCTGCACCTGCGCTGCCAGCTCGTAGAGCTCCTCATAGGTCAGCCTGTCCTCCAGGGCCGGGGAGGGATAGGAAACACCCGCCTCATCCAGCAGGGTTTTGTTATAATACAGAACCTGGGAGGAGGTCTCCATGGGAGGCGCCATCAGCCTGCCGTCCCAAGTGCCCGCCGTCAGGGAGCTGTCGATGAACATCTCCTTTTCCGCGCTGGTATAGGCATCGTCCATGGACAGCAGGTATTCCCGCTGTGTGTAGGCCGCCACCATGGGCACGTCCACATGGATGACGTCATAGTCGCTGCTGCCGGAACCCAGCTTTACCTCCACCAGCTCAAAGAATTGGTCAAAGGGGTAGTACTCCATGTTTACTTTGATACCGGTCTCCTTTGTAAAGGCATCGTTCACCTCATAGAGATAATCCGCCCACACGTCCGAGTAGAACAGGCAGGTGATGGCCTTCCCGCCGGTGTCTTCCGTCTGATCGCCGCCTGGCTTGTTCTCGCCTTTGGTTGAGCACGCGCACAGCAAAACCGTCAACCCAAACGCCAGCACCAGGGACATAGCTCTTTTCGACCTCATGGCAGCTCCTCCTTTTCAATAACCGGTTGTTTTGTGTTCCTCGTGGTCAGCTTGTGATTTTATCTGCATAAAGGCGCATCGTCATGCGGTCTGGAAGCGCCGGCTGCACGCCTTGGCGGGTTACCGTAATTCCAGCTGCGTATGTGGCAAAACGGATTGCGTGGTGCAGGTCATTTGCCTCCGTGAGGGCGACTACCAGCGCGCTGATAAACGAGTCTGCAGCGCCGGTGGTATCTACGGGCTGGAAATCCGCAGCAGGGAAATAAACGGTCTCCGATTTCGAGCACAGCATTGCGCCATTTTCCCCCAGTGTGACGATGACGTGCTGCACCCCCTGGGACAGAAAATGCCGGGCTTTTTCTTCCAGCGTGATTCCCTGGTCCGGCAGCAGATAGTTGATCTCCTTCTCATTGGGAATCAGCAGGTACAGCCCATCCAGGACCTGCGGCGAAATTTCCGCTACTGCCGACGGTTTGAGCACAATGCGCACCCCATGCTGCCGGGCTGTTTTCACCACGGCATATACGGTCTCCGGAAGGGTCTCCGTAGAGATGAGGCAGTATTCCGCATCCTGAAACAGGCTGGCGCTCTGACGGATATGCATCGGTGAAAGCTTCCGGTTTGCGCCGGGGTACACCACAATCGTGCTCTCGCCGGAGCTTGCCACATGGATATAGGCTTTTCCGGTGGCGCAGTCATCTTCAATGGTCACGCCATCCAGGTTGACGTTGTTCTCATAGAGCGATTGATACAGCTGCTTTCCCTCGCGGTCATTCCCCAGCCGGCCGATCATGTAGACGTTTCCCCCCAGCTTTCCCACGCCGGCGGCCTGGTTTGCCCCCTTTCCGCCGGGAATTTCCGCAATCAGGGGCGAGAGGACAGTTTCCCCAGGCTGGGGAAAGCCGGGCACGTGGATCATAATGTCCATGTTCAGGCTCCCCACCACCACCACCTTGCTTTTTGTGGGAAAGCTTTCCCGGGGGGCGGAGAGGCTGCTGCCCAAAATAAAGGAATGGTCCCCCAGGGATTCCACATCGGAGGGGGCGCCCCCCCGCTCGATGGTGTCAATCACGGCCTGCGCGGCCCGGGCACCCAGGCCTGAGGCGGAGATATGCACAACGCTTAGATTAGGGTGGAGCAGGGCATGGGACCGGCCGGAGGCAAGGCCCACCAGCGATATGTCGTCCGGGATGGCTGTTCCATAGGACTCGGCCGCCAGGTATGCCCCCTTGGCGATCTCCTCATTCTGGCAAAGGACGGCCGTAGCCCCGAGATGGCTCAGCTGCTGGAAGCCCATCTGCCCGCCCTCAATGCCTGAGCGGGCGTCATAAATATACTTTCTGTCAAACCGGATATCATTTTCATAGCAGAAATGGGTATACGCCTCCGCGATCTGCGTTCCCTGAAAGCTGTCCCGCTCCAAAATGCACCCAATTCTTGTATGGCCATAGGACAGCATCTGACGCAGCGCCAGATCCGCCGCGGCCATATAGTCAATGTCAAGCCGGGGGAAGGAGGCCGCCTGGCCTGCGTTGAGGAGCATCACCGGAACGTGGAACTCTCTCAGAATATCCAGCGCCTCCTCCGGCAGCGCATGGGCCGCCAGCAGAAGCAGGGCGTTTATGTTTTTTGAGCCCAGGATATACAGTGCCTGGGTGAGGCGGTCCGGGGCGCCCTCATAGTTCATTACCATGAGTGCGTAGCCGTAACTGCCAAGCGTCTGTTCAGCTCCGCGCATGACCGGGTCATAAACGGGGTCGGAAAAGTCAGCCAGCAGCGCCACGGTATAGCTGTTCTGCGCTGTGCTGTTTTTAATGCTGGCATACGGGGTGTACTGGTATTCCTTGGCCAGACGCAGCACCCGCTGCCTGGTTTCCATGCTGATGCCGGAGTCCTTCCCATTCATGATTTTTGAAACGGTGGCTACCGAAACGCCAGCCACTTTGGCAAAATCCTTGATATTCATTGGGATTCCTCCCTCTCAAGAGAAAACATTTTCTTAAACCATTTTCTCTATCATACACCACAACTTCACTTCTGTCAACCATAAATTTTTGTGCAGTATATACAGGCTTCGGGCGTCGCATCTGGGCGGTGGCAAACAGGCGCTCTTTTCCTGCATCAGAAAAGGCAGGCTGCTCCCGCAGCCTGCCTTTTCTGGCCTGTTTTAAAATGTCAGTCCCGCCCGGTCTCCAGCACGATGGGCTGTCCGTGGCAGCTCAGCCGTCCCTCCCGGACCTCCACCAGCCCGCCGTCCAGCAGGTTCTCGTACCAGCCGTCCGGCTCGTCCACCGCCGCCAGGGCGCTGCCGCCCCGGACGCTGAACACTCCAGCCAGCCGCCGCCCTCCTTTGCGGTGGACGGCGTACAGCACATCCCCGGGCAGGGCCTTGACCTCATAGGAGCTGTCCGCCATCAGCGGGTGCTTTTTGAGCGCGCACAGCCGCTGGAACAGCTCCGGCCGGCCGGCGTCCGGCCAGTCCACCGGGTCCCGGTCAAAAAGGCTGGGCAGATGGGCGCAGCCCGCCTCCTGTCCGGCGTAGAGGAATCCTGTCCCCTTCTGGAAAAAGCTGAACGCCGTCCAGTTGAGCCGCGCCCCGGCCTCCGGAATGAGGAATGCTGTCCGGAGCTGGTCGTGGTTTTCCAGAAAGCGCAGCTTGCTGTAGCCGGCAGGGTAGATGACCTCCTGCTGGTTCACTGCCTCGGCATAGCGGCTCAACGGAATTTTGCCGTCCAGGTAATCCCGGAACAGGTGGTAAATATCATAGTCGTAGCAGATGTCGAAGGCCCCGTAGGCCTCGCAGTCGGACAGGCAGCCGAAGCCCGCGGCCCGCATGGCCGCGACAAAGCCCGGGTCCACCGTCTCCGCCAGCCAGATGCAGCCGGGGCGGACGGCCTCCACCGCCGCGCGGGCCTCCCGCCAGAATTCCAGCGGCACCAGGGAGGCCACGTCGCACCGGAACCCATCCACCATGGACGCCCAGTATTTCAGCGTGTCGGTCTGGTATTCCCACAGCCCCCGGTGGGCATAGTCCAGGTCGATGATGTCCGACCACTCCCCCACCCGGTTCCCAAAGGAGCCGTCCTCCCTGTGGTAGAACCATTCGGGGTGCTCCCCCGCCAGCACAGAGTCAGGAGCGGTGTGGTTGTACACCACGTCGATGATGCACTTCATCCCCAGCCCATGGATGGCGTCCACCAGCCGGCGGAAGTCGTCCAGATCCCCGAACTCCGGATTCACCGCCCGGTAGTCCCGAATGGCGTAGGGGCTGCCCAAGGAGCCCTTTCTCGCCTTCACCCCCAGGGGGTGGATGGGCATCAGCCAGATGATGTCCACTCCCAGCGCCTTGATGCGGGGCAGGTCCCGCCGCACCCCCTCAAAGGTGCCCTCCGGGGTGTGGTTGCGCACAAAAACAGAGTAAATGGTCTGGCTTCGATAGGTTTTTCCGCTGCTTTCCGCCATGGCGGCATTCCTCCTGTCAACCCGGCGCCATGCGCCCTATTTGTGGTAATCCGAGCCCTCCTGGATTTTGAACGCCCGGTAGAGCTGCTCCAGCAGCATCACCCGGGCCAGATGGTGGGGAAAGGTCATGGGCGACATGGACAGCGTGGCCCACGCCCCCGCTTTGACGGAGGGATGCAGCCCGTAAGAGCCGCCGATGACAAACACCAGATGTTTGGCGGCGTTGTGGGTCCAGGTGGAGATCATGGCGGCCAGCTCCTCGCTGGAGCGCATCACCCCCTCGACGGCCAGCGCGATGACGCTGGAGTTGGGGGGGATCTTCGCCCGGATGGCCTCCCCCTCCTTTTCCAGCGCCGACTGGATCTCCCCCAGAGACGGATTTTTGGGCAGCCGCTGCTCCGCCAGCTCCACGATGTTCAGCTTGCAATACCCCTTCAGCCGTTTGGCGTACTCCGCCGCCCCATCCTGATAGAATTTTTCCTTCAGCTTTCCCACGCAGATGAGCGTAACATCCACCATTGTGCTCCCTCCCACTCACGCCCCGGCGGGCCGCTTTCCCCCCGTCTCAGGCGAGGTCCGCCTGCCGCTGCGGGGCTGCGCCCCGCTATACCTCAAACCATCCCGTCGCCTCATTGCGCGGCGCGGCGATCAGCTCCACGTCACGCTCCCCCAGCCCCAGCTCCCCCAGGGCCTTCCGGGCCGCCGCCAGCGCCAGCTCCGGGCGGTTGTTCTCCTGGGACAGGTGGGCCAGCACCACCCGCCGCGCCCCCCGCTGCGCCGCCCAGGCCGCCAGCTCCGCCCCCATCTCGTTGGACAGGTGCCCCCGGGTCCCCCGGATGCGCTCCTTCAAATAGTAGGGATAGGGCCCGGTGCGCAGCAGCTCCGGGTCATAGTTGAACTCGCCGATGAGGGTGCCGGCTCCCGCCGCCCCCTCCCAGGCCCCTGGGGTGACCACCCCGGTGTCGGTGCACAGCGCCAGCTTCCGCCTGCCGTCGGCGACGCAGTACCCCACCGGGCAGGCGCAGTCGTGGCTGTTGGCGAAGGCGCCCACCTCCAGCCCCCCCAGGGCAAAGCGCTGCCCCGGCTCGAACACCCGGAACCGCTCGGCCAGGCCGCCCCACTTCGCGCACAGGGCGAAAGCCGTGGGCTCCGCCGTATACAGCGGCGCGTCCACCTGCCTGCACAGCACGGGCAGGCCGTTCACGTGGTCGGCGTGCTCATGGGTGAGCAGAATCCCGGACAGGTGCCGGGGCTCAACTCCCAGCGCCCGCAGGCCCTGGGTGATCCGCCGGGCCGATATGCCCGCGTCGATGAGGATATGTACCCGCCCGTCGCTCACTACCGCGCAGTTGCCCGACGAACCGCTGGCCAGCGTGGCCGCCCTCAGCATACCATCCCTCTTCTCCTCCCCGCAAATACGCCGGAAAGGACACAGCCCTTTCCGGCGAAATCATAAACTATTGCGCTTGTCCCCGCGCCGTTCTCTATTCACGCCGCGCAGGCGGCCGCTTTCGCTCCGCTCCAAGCTCCCTGCTATCCCGCAATGCCGGCCTTCTTCTGCTCCGGGTCGGGCACCTCCACCACCCGGATGTCCGCGCCGATACGGGACAGCTTGCCGATGATGTCCTCATATCCCCGCTCAATGTGCTTCACATTGGAGATCTCGCTGGTGCCCTGGGCCGCCAGCCCGGCGATAATCATGCCCGCCCCGGCCCGCAGGTCGCAGGCCTCCATGGGCGCGCCGGTGAGCTTCTCCACGCCCTCCACAATGGCGATCTTGCCGTCCACCTGAATCTTGGCCCCCAGGCGGCGGAACTCCTCGGTGTAGCGGTAGCGGTTGTCCCAGACCCCCTCGGTGATCACGCTGGTGCCCCGGGCCAGGCACAGCACCGCCGCGATCTGGGGGTGCATATCGGTGGGAAAGCCGGGATAGAACATGGTCTTGACGTTGGTGCGCTGCAGGGGGCCGTGGCGCCGCACGACGACGCTGTCCCCCTCCTCCTCCACCTCGGCGCCCATCTCCACCAGCTTGGCGGTGATGCACTCGAGATGCTTGGGGATGACGTTGCAGATGCGCACCTCGCCCCCGGCGGCGGTGACAGCGGCCATATAGGTGCCCGCCTCAATCTGGTCGGGGATGATGGAATACTCCCCGCCCCGCAGCTTGTCCACGCCCCGGATCTTGATCATGTCGGTACCCGCACCGGTGATGTCCGCCCCCATGGAGTTGAGGAAGTTGGCCAGATCCACAATATGGGGCTCCCTGGCCGTGTTTTCAATGATGGTTGTGCCCTGGGCCAGCACGGCGGCCAGCATCAGGTTCATGGTGGCCCCCACGCTGGCCACGTCCAGGTAAATCTGGCTGCCCTTCATGCGCCCGCCGTCGGCCTCGGCGCACATATAGCCCTTCTCCACCGTGACCTCGGCCCCCAGGGCGGCGAAGCCCTTCAGGTGCTGGTCGATGGGGCGGCTGCCAAAGTCGCACCCGCCGGGCAGGGGCACCTCCGCCCGGCCGAACCGGCCCAGCATGGCCCCCATCAGGTAATAGCTGGCCCGCAGCTTCCGGCCCGCGTCGTAGGGCACGGTCACACACCGCGCCCCGGTGCAGTCCACCTCCACCGTGGTGCGGTTGATCATCCGCACGCTGGCGCCCAGATCCCGCAGGATATTCAAAAGCAGGTCCACGTCGCTGATGGCGGGAATATTTTCAATCCGGCAGGGCCCTTCCACCAGCAGGGCGGCGGGAATGATCCCGACGGCGGCATTTTTGGCGCCGCTGATCTCCACGCTTCCATACAGCGGACGACCGCCATGAATCACATACTTTTTCAAATCAGCACCTCTGATTCCCGGCTGTACCGGTTTAATCGGAAAGGGGGCCGTTTCCCCCTGTTGCATCGGTTTCAATGCGGGCGGCTCAACCGGACGCACGGCCAGGAGCCTATTCCCATCTCTGCATTATAGCACTCCATGTACGCAAAGGCAACCAAAACTTTCATCTTTCCCTTCCGCCCGCGACGATTCTCCCAACCGACCATATTTTGCCCTGCCGCGCCCCTGATATTCCGGGAAATTTGTGAATTTTCTGCGATACCCCTTGCAAAATCCAAACAGCTGTATTATCATATCGTTAGCACTCATCTTTCAGGAGTGCTAAAACGTTGTTTTCAAAAATTTTATGTTATAGAGGTGCGCAAAATCATGGCAAAGAAGCAGTTCAAAGCGGAATCCAAACGTCTGATGGATCTGATGATCAACTCCATCTACACCCACAAGGAGATCTTCCTGCGGGAGATCATCTCCAACGCCAGCGACGCCATCGACAAGCTGGCCTACCTCTCCCTCACCGACGACACGGTGAAGGTAAAGCGGGGGGATATGCGCATCACGGTCACCCCGGACAAGGGGGCGCGCACCCTGACGGTGTCGGACAACGGCGTGGGCATGACGGAGCAGGAGCTGGAGCAGAACCTGGGCACCATCGCCCGCAGCGGCTCCCTCCAGTTCAAGCGGGACATGAAGGAGGAGGACGCGTCGGACCTCATCGGCCAGTTCGGCGTGGGCTTCTACTCCGCCTTCATGGTGGCCGACGAGGTCACGGTGGTCACCCGCCGCCACGGGGAGGACACCGCCCACTGCTGGAAGTCCTCCGGCGCGGACGGCTACACCATCACCCAGTGCGAGAAGGACGAGCCCGGCACCGACGTGATCATGCACCTGAAGCCCGACACCGAGGACGAGCACTATGACGAATACCTGGACACCTCCCGCCTCCAGTCCCTCATCAAAAAATACTCCGACTATATCCGCCACCCCATCCGCATGGAGGTGGAGGACTACCGCCAGAAGGAGAAGCCGGAGGACGCCGGCGACGACTACAAGCCCGAGTGGGAGACGGTCATCGAGGAAAAGACCATCAACTCCATGGTCCCCCTGTGGCAGCGCCCCCGTTCCAAGGTGAAGCAGGAGGAGTACGACAGCTTCTACCGGGAGAAGTTCGGCGACTGGCAGCCCCCCCTGGCCACCGTCACCACCTCCTCCGAGGGCACGGTGACCTTCAAGGCCCTGCTCTTCGTCCCGTCCAACACCCCCTACGATTTCTACACCCGGGAGTATGAGAAGGGCCTCCAGCTCTACTCCTCCGGGGTGCTCATCATGGACAAGTGCGCCGACCTGCTCCCCGACTGCTTCCGCTTTGTCAGGGGCGTGGTGGACTCCCCCGACTTCTCCCTGAACATCTCCCGGGAGATGCTCCAGCACGACCGGCAGCTGAAAATCATCGCCGCCGCCCTGGAGAAGAAGATCAAGAACGAGCTGGTCAAGCTCATGAAGGACGACCGGGAGAAATACGAGAAATTCTGGGCCGCCTTCGGCCGCCAGCTGAAGTACAGCGTCACCGACGGCTACGGGGTGAAGAAGGACCTGCTGCAAGACCTGCTGCTGTTCACCACCTCCAGGGAGGGCAGACTGGCCAGCCTCGCGGAGTACGTGGAGCGCATGGGCGAGGGCCAGGAGTTCGTCTACTATGTCTGCGCCGATACCAAGGAGCAGGCCGCCCGCCTGCCCCAGGTGGAGCGCATCGCGGACAAGGGCTGGGAGATTCTCTACCTGACGGAAGAGGTGGACGAGTTCGTGATGAACGCCCTGTCCGAGGTGTCCGGCAAGAAGCTGAAATCCGTCTCCGACCCAGACGCCCTGCCCGAGACCGACGAGGAAAAGGCGGAGCAGGAGCGGCAGGCCGAGGAGGCCAGGCCGGTGCTGGACTTCGTGAAGGAGACCCTGGGAGACCGGATCAAGGAGGCCCGGGTGTCCAAGATTCTCAAGACCGCCCCGGTGTGCATGACGGCGGACGGCCCCATGTCCCTGGAGATGGAGAAGTATTTCTCCAAGCTGGAGGGCGCTTCCCCCATGGGGACCATGAAGGCGGAGCGGGTGCTGGAGCTCAACCCCTCCTCCGCCCCCTTCTCCGCCCTGAAAACCGCTTTGGATAATGGCGACAAGGACCGCGCCGCCAAGTACGCGGAGGTGCTCTACCACCAGGCCCTGCTCATCGCCGGCCTGCCCATCGACGACCCCGCGGCCTATACGGAGTTGGTCTGTTCCCTCCTGCAATAGGGTTTCCCCATTCCCCCGCCGTTCCGGCGGGGGAATTTTTTTCGCCGCCGCCCTTTCAGGGGGCGTCCCATCTGCTGTCTCACAGACAGGAGCTTGCTTACCATAGGCTTTTGGCAAGGAGCCAAAAGCAGGCGCTCGCCTTGGGCTTCCCCTCGCTATCCACATCGCAGGGGTCTTCAAAGCAGTCCTTTATCTTGTTTGTAAAACCGAATTTCGTGTACATTTCAAGATTGCGCTCTTCTGTTTCATTTACGCCAATTGTCGCAATTTGAATTCCTCTGCTTTTGATGTGTTCCAGGACCTCTTTCATCAAAAGCCTTCCGCAGCCTTTTCCGCGATATTCGCTTTTCACCCGAAACGCGCATAAATACGCTCTGTTTTTTCCATCCGCAAAATCGTTATCCTCCAATTGCCAGAAGATATATAATTCACCAATTATTTGGCCCTTATCGTTCAGCGTCCAAAGCTCGGCGTTTCCGGACGCTATGTTTTGGGCAAAAAACAATGCGGTCGGCGGCGCTGAATCCATAGTTTCATATCCCCACAAACTCAGCATTTCTCGATCCGTCGCTTTTCTGATCTCCATTTTATCTACCCCGCAGGTTCCGATTTGTCAGTGCAATTATAGCCTGTTTTTCACACACGCGCAATTCCGAACCGGAAATTTTTCAAAAGCTTGCAACCTGCCGCCCAAAGGGATACTCTATATAGACAGAAACCGGTTTTCAGCCCCATCCCAGAAGGGAGTGACCGCCATGACAGACCAGGAACTGTTGGAGCTGTTTCTCACCCGCTCAGAGGCCGCCGTCCCCGCGCTGCAGACGCAGTACGGCCCCTACTGCCGGACCATCGCCGCCCAGTTCCTGGCCGACAGCCGGGACGTGGACGAGTGCCTGAACGACGTGTGGCTGTCGGTGTGGCGGGCCATCCCGCCCGCCATTCCGGAGCATTTCAAGGGCTGGCTGGCCGCCGTCGTCCGCAACCGGGCCATCGCCATGGGCCGGGAGAACAGCCGCCGCCCGCCCACCGTGGACGAGGCCGCCCTGGAGCTGGCCCCCTGCCTGCCCCCGGGAAACGGCCCGGAGGGCGCGGCGCAGTACCGCGCCCTGGCGGACGCCGTGGAGCGCTTCCTGCGCGCCCAGCCAAAGGACGCGCGCATCGCCTTTGTCCGCCGCTACTGGTACGCCGACCCGGTGGAGGAGACCGCCCGCCGCCTGGGCTGGAGTGTGAGCAAGACCAAAAGCGCACTGTTCCGCACCCGGAACAGGCTGCGCGCACAACTGCAAAAGGAGGGTTTTCTGTGAAAAAAGAGCAGGTTTTTGAGCTGATGGACGCCATCCCCCCCGACCTCATCGAAGAAGCCGGCCTCCAGGCCCCGGCCAGACGCCGTTTCCCCAAGGCCGTCCGGGCGGGCCTCATCGCCGCCTGCCTGTGCCTCGCCCTGCTGGGCACCGCGGCGGCGGCCAACCCGGAGGCGGTGGCGGCGCTCATCGGCCGCCTCACCGTCAGTATTCATCCTTCCCCGGAGAACCCCGGCTATTCCGTCACCGGCGGCCCCATGGCCAAGTACCCCCTCAGCGCCTTCAGCCCCGCCCTCAACGCCGCCAGCGAAGGCCGGGACGGCCCCGTCGTCAGCCTGACCTTCGACACCTGGGACGAGGTGCGGGCGTTCCTGGGCAGGGACATCCCCTGCGTCTGGCCCGAGGAATGGGATACCGGCTGGTTCCAGGTGCTTCTGTTCCACACAGGATCGGAAGTGCTGTGGGGTGTGGACGTCTACAGCGTGGACATCAGCCGTCAGGCAGAGGTCTATGCAGAGATTCGCACGGAGCTCTGGACAGGCGAAAACGCCTCGACCGGCCTGGGCGCCCTCGACGACAGCAGCATCACGCAGCTGCCCAGCTACTCCATGCCCAATGGGTCCGTGGCGGAGCTGGTCCAGGTCACCGACCCTGAGACGGTCTACCTGGACGGCACCCCCACCGGCGTTCGCCCCCAGGCCTGCCACGGCTACTTCATGCGGGAGGGCATCCTGTACGACGTCACCGCCCACAGTCCCGTCCCTCCCCAGGAGAGCCCGGAGGCCCAGCTGAAAACCGTGCTGGACGCCTTCCCCTGACAATCGGCCCATAACGCCCAACCGCCCCGGACGCTTTGTCCGGGGCGCTTTTTATCCCAAAATCCTGTTCAGAAAGCCCAAAAGCCGCCTGTCCCCCCCAAATTATTCGGCAACAAAACGGGCTTGTATTTTCCTTGAAAATAGAATACAATAAGGAGATGGATGAAACCAAAGGCAACCCTCTTGCTTGCGCAAAGAAAGGAAGGTTCCCATGAAAATACAAACTGAAAAGGGGCTCGTCCGCCTCACCAGCGACGTGTACTCCAACCTCACCGGCGCGGTGGCCACCAGCTGCTACGGCGTGAAGGGGATGGCGTTCCGCTCCAAGACCGACGGCCTGGTGCACCTGCTGCGCCGGGAGTCCATGTCCAAGGGCGTGAAAATCGTCTACAACGACGACCAGTCCATCTCCATCGACCTGCACATCATCGTGGACAACGGGGTGAACCTGGTGGCCGTGGGCAACTCCATCCAGAGCGAAGTGAAGTACAATGTCCACCGCCTCACCGGCGTGGAGGTGCGCAGCGTCAACGTCTGCGTGGACTCCATGGTAATCGGCTGACGCCGTCCGGACCAGACAGAAAGGATGATCCGAAAATATGGTAGACATCATTGACGGCGCGCTGTTCCAGCGCATGGTGATCCACGGCTCCGCCTCCATCAACGCCCAGAAGCAGGCCATCAACGACCTGAACGTGTTCCCCGTCCCCGACGGGGACACCGGCACCAATATGTCCCTCACCATCGGCACCGCCGCCGCTGAGGCGAAGAAGAAGCCCGCCCAGTCCATCGGAAAGGCCGCGTCCACCAACGCCTCCGCCCTGCTGCGGGGGGCCCGGGGCAACTCCGGCGTCATCCTGTCCCTGCTGTTCCGCGGCGTGTCCAAGGGGCTGAAGGAGAAGGACGAGGCGGACGGCGTCACCTTCGCCGCCGCTCTGAACGAGGGCGTGTCCGCCGCCTACAAGGCGGTGATGAAGCCCGCTGAGGGCACCATCCTGACCGTGTCCCGTCTGGCCGCCGCCCGCGCCGCCGAGGCCGCGGCGGAACGCAACAGCGTGGAGACCGCGCTGGAGGCCGCCATCGCGGAGGGCTATACCGCCCTGGCCGACACGGTGAACCAGAACCCGGTGCTGAAAAAGGCCGGGGTGGTGGACGCCGGCGGCAAGGGCTTCCTCATCATCCTCCAGGGGATGCTGGACGAGCTGCGCGGCCTGCCCCTCCCCGAGGAGACGGATGACTCCCTGCCCGTGAAGGAGGCGGCGGACTTCTCCTCCCTCACCGACGAGGAGATCACCTTCACCTTCGACACCGTATTCATCGTGCGCAAGACGCCGGGCCAGTCCATCGACCCCTTCCGCCGCTACCTCAACGGCATTGGCGACAGCCTGGTGATCGGCGAGGACGACGAGGCCTTCAAGGTCCACGTCCACACCGACATCCCCGGCGCGGCCCTCTCCGAGGCCCAGAAATACGGCACCCTGGAGCTGGCCAAGATTGAGAATATGCGCACCCAGTACGAGGATATGGCGGCGGGCAAGACCCCCCAGAGCACCGACGACCTGGAACGGGTGGAGGCGGAGCTGGAGGCCCAGGAGGAGGGCCCCGGGAACTGGACGGTGGCCGCCCCGGAGAAAAAATACGGCGTGGTGGCCGTATGCGCGGGCGAGGGCATGGCCTCCGTGTTCCGCGATCTGGGGGTGGACGGCGTCATCTCCGGCGGCCAGACCATGAACCCCTCCACCGAGGACATCCTGCGGGCCATCGACCGCACCCCCGCCGAGGTGGTGTTTGTCCTGCCCAACAACAAGAACATCATCATGGCCGCCCAGCAGTGCGTGGGCTTCGTCCCCGACAAGCAGGTGGTGGTGATCCCCACCCGCACCGTGCCCCAGGGCATCTCCGCCATGCTGGTGCTGGACCCGGAGGCGGACACCGAGACCAACGCCGCCGCCATGGAGGAGGCCCGAAAGAACGTGCGCACCTCCGAGATCACCTATGCCGCCCGGGACTCGGACTTCGACGGCTTTGATATCCACGAGGGAGACTATATGGCCCTGGCCGAGGGGCAGCTCTTTGGCACCGACCGGGCCATCGGCACCCTGCTGGAACGGCTGGCCCTGGCGGACAGCCAGCAGCAGGCCGAATTCATTAGCATCTTCTACGGCGAGGATGTGACGGCTGAACAGGCCACCGAGACCCTGGCCCTCTTCCAGCGGCTGTGCCCCAGCGCGGAGATCACCCTGCTGGACGGCGGGCAGCCCGTGTACTACTATATGATTTCAGCGGAATAACGCGAGACACCCGAAGCGTCCGGCCGGATGGCCGGGCGCTTTTTTGCGCTCGAAGCCCCCGGAAAATAGAACGTCCGTTTCACGTGAAACGGATTAAAACTTTTGTGCGGGAAAATGTAAAACACGCTTGACACGAAATGTAAAGCGTGCTATACTCAAATCGTAAAGCGAACTTTACATCACTTCCGTTAAGGGGGAATCCATTATGGCGCAGGCCACCTGTGCCGTCAGGAGGGATGACATGGAAAACCGCATCGCCGAGCTGCGCAAGGCCCGGCGCATTTCCCAGGCGGAGCTGGCCGAGGCGGTGGCCGTCACCCGGCAGACCATCATTTCGCTGGAGAGCGGGCGGTACAACGCCTCCCTCCTGCTGGCCCACAAAATCGCGAAATACTTTGACACCACCATCGAGGACATATTCTTATTTGAGGAGGAATCGCCATGAGGTCATCCAAACAAAAACCGGCCAGGTGGATGTGGGCCCTGGCCGCCGGGGTGATGGCCGCCGGCCTCCTGCTGGCCCTGCCCTTCGCCCCCGCCCTCCTGCGGGAGCGGCTGTCCGGCGGGCTCGTGGGCGGCGGCGCCATCGTCCTGGCCGTCCTCTTCTTCCAGCGGCAGCGCTACCGGGAGCTGCCCCCCGAGGAGCGGCGGGAGCTGGACGCGGAGGACGGGGACGAGCGGGTGCAGATGATCCGCCAGCGGGCCGCGTGGCGCTGCTCCCAGGCGGAGGACGTGGCGCTCCTGGCGGCCGCCCTGCTGTACGCCGTCTTTTACGACCCCATCCTGGCCCACAACATCCCGTTCTGGCTGTACATGGCCCGGCGGCTGGCCGCCGAGGCCCTGTGCTGGTACTTCCAGCGCAAATACTGACCCGTATATGTAAGGAGGAGAAATTATGAAGCGCAACTGTAATTTCCAGGTGAACCCCGCCCTGTTCGTGGGCTTCACCCTGCTGTTTATCTCCATCACCATCCGCCACGTGCTGGAGCTGGAGGGCCCCGTGGTCACTGTGGCCGAGTTCCTGTCCGGCGCGGCCTGCGGCGCGATGCTCATCGGCCTGCTCTACGGCTCGCCCAAGACCCGGCCCCTGTTCGACAAGTTCCACGCCTTCAAGCTGCGCCTCTTGGGCCGGGAGGGGGACACGCCATGCTGATGCATATGTTTGACACCTCCGACTTCGAGCGCTCCCTGCGCCGCCGCCGCTGGGTGGGCTTCGGCCTGTTGGCGGTGGGGCTGGTGGGCATCCTGTGCTACTTCCTGCTGGTGGACGGCAGCGACGTGCTGCCCGACTTCGCCCGGGGCTTCTACCTGGGCGGGGCCAGCGGCATCTGCCTGGGGGCGGTGTTCCTGCTCATCCGGGTGACCGTCCTGCTGTCCAACCCGGACGCCCGGAAAAAGGCCAGGATTCGGGAGCAGGACGAGCGGGAGAAAACCATCATCAACCAGGCCTTCCAGTTCGCCGGGATGTTCACCTTTTTCGCCGCCGCGGCCTCCATGTTCGTGCTGGTGGCGGTGAGCATGGCGGCCGCCCTGGCGGTGCTGGGGGTGGTGGCGGTGTACGCCGTCATCTGGCTCATCGCCTGTGTCTACCTGTCCAAGAAGCTGTGAGCGCCCGATACCTTACCCTTGAAATCACCCCCGAGCTTTCGGGGCTGGAGGTGAACACCCTCCTGCGCCGCCAGCTGGGCCTGTCCGGCACCGTCCTGCGCCGGGTGAAGTGGCTGGAGGACGGCATCACTCTGGACGGGGCGCGGGTGAACGTCCGCATCCGGGTCCGGGAGGGGCAGGCCCTCTCCGTGCGTTTGACAGACCCGGTTCTCTCATCCGGCGTTGTCTCCGCCCCCGGCCCCCTGGACATCGTGTACGAGGACCCTGACCTCATCGTGCTCAACAAGACCACCGGCGTGCTGGTCCACCCCGGCCACGGCCACTTCGACGATACGCTGGGTAATTTTTTGATGTATCATTACAAAAAGTGTGGGGATGAGTCCGATTTTCACCCCGTTCACCGGCTGGACAAGGGCACCTCGGGGCTTCTCGTTGTGGCCAAGCACCCCCACGCCCAGGAGAAGCTGAAAAACCAGCTCCACACCGGGGACTTCCGGCGGGTGTATCTGGCGGTGTGCGACGGCGCGCCCCCCGCCCCCTCGGGCGCGGTGGACGCCCCCATAGGCCTGGAACCTGGCTCCCTGATGAAGCGGGAGGTGCGCCCGGACGGACGGCCCGCCCGCACCCGTTACAAGGTCCTGCGCGCCTGGGGCCCCCGGTCCCTTCTGGAGCTGGAGCTGGACACGGGCCGCACCCACCAGATCCGCGTTCATATGGCCCACATCGGCTGCCCCCTCGCCGGGGACTTCCTGTATGGGGCGGAGAACCGGGCGTCCATCGCCCGCCCCGCCCTCCACTCGGCAGAGCTGGAGCTTCTGCACCCGGTCACCGGGGCGCGGCTGTCCTTTGCCGCCCCCCTGCCCGCCGACATGGCGGCGCTGATTCCAGAGGAGGATATTTCATGAAAAAATTACAGTTTATAAGCCTTTTGACGCTGTTCCTGTCGGTGATGCTGTGGACGGTGGGGCGGCTCTCCTCCCCCCTGCCCGACTGGGCGGTGCGGGTCAACGGCGTGGTCATGTGCGCGGCCATGGCGGCGCTGGTGTTTTCCACCGTCTGGCTGAGAACTAAGAATTCCTGAACGAGCGCGGTGGCGTATTGACAGGCTACCCCATACTGTGTATAATATTGTTTGACCAAACAGAAAGGGGAGGAAAATCATGGCGAAAAACGAGCGCTTTGAAATCATCCACCAGGAGGGCAACGGCCTGAGCGCCCCCCAGCGCACGGTGCTGATGGACACCGCCACCGGCGTGCAGTACCTGTTCGTCCAGTCCGGCTACGGCGGCGGCCTGTGTCCCCTGGTGGACCGGGAGGGCGGGCCCCTCAAGTGGGACGTATAAGAAGCGCGGAGCCGTCGTGAGCAGCGCGGATGGAGCGGAGCGAAAGCAAAATCCCAAGGCCCGCAAAGCGGGACTGGATTTTGCTTGAGTCGCAGCGAAGCCGCGCGTCGCGAGCAGGCGCAGCGTGACAACAAGCGAGAAAGTCCGGGGAAGCTCCCCGGACTTTTTCCGTTCCTCCTGTGACAGTCTGGCACAAACTGCGTCTTTGTGGTTGAAAGGGCCTTTCAAGGAAGTGATATGATGGACGACAACGAGATCATCGGGCTGTTTTTTGCCCGGGACGAGGGGGCTATCCAGGCCGCCCAGAGGCAATACGGCGCCTACTGCGCCGCCATCGCCCAGAATATCCTGGGCGACCGGGGCGCGGCGGAGGAGTGCGTCAACGACGCGTGGCTGAAATGCTGGCAGTCCATCCCGCCCCAACGGCCCAAGTCACTGAAGGCCTTCGCCGGGCGCGTCGCGCGCAATCTGGCCCTCAGCGCCCTTCGGGCCGAGAAGGCCCAGAAGCGGGGCGGCGGGCAGGCGGCGCTGGCCTTGGAAGAGCTGAGCGAGGTGGTGTCCGGCGGCGAAACCCCGGAGGGGGCGCTGGACCGGGCGGCCTTCCGGGAGGCGCTGGACGGCTTTCTGGACGCGCTCCCGGAGCGCAGCAGGAGCTTGTTTCTGCGCCGGTACTGGTATCTGGACAGCGTGGAGGCGCTGGCAAAGCGCTTTTCCATGAGCCAGACCCAGGTGACCACCACGCTCCACCGCCTGCGGATCAAGCTGCGCGTCCACCTGGAACAGGAGGGATTCGACCTATGAAAAACAATCAGCTTTTGGACCTCATCGGCGAGGCCGGCGAGGAATACGTGCTGGCGGCGGACGGCGGCGTGATCCGCCTCCGTTTCCGCTGGAAAACCCTGGCGGCCTGCGCCGCCTGCGCCGCGCTTTTGGCGGGAGTCTACCCGATGTATCAGGCCTCCCATCCCAAGCTCCACAGCTACACGATGATGGAGGACGCGAATATGCTGATGGAAAAAGCCGACATCAAAGCCCTGGAGGATGGCGGCATGGAGGAGGCAGCCCCGGAGGACGCGCCGGGCATCCCCGGCGCGGACGCGGTCCTGCCGGACCAGGGCCCACCCATGCTGGCCCCCAGCGTCAACGATGTTTCCGGCGGGGCCGGCACGGGGAACACAGCCGGCGGCAGCCAAAACGGCCTTGAATACGATGCCCCGGCGCAGGAGGAGGCTATGGCCCAGCACCAGCGGCTGCTCCAATGGCTGGGGGGCGCTGACGGGCGCGAGCCCGCCGGCTATCCCGCGTGGTACGCCGGGGCGTGGCTGGACAACGGCCAGCCGGACAACACGGCCCGGCTGACGGTGGCCGTTGTGGACGGCCTGCGCACCCCGGAGCTGGAGGCCCAGATCATCCAGCAGTGCGGCGGCACGGGGGAGGTGCTACTGCGCGGCGCAAAATACTCCCAAAACCACCTGGACGGCCTGATGGAGCCGGTGTCCAACGTGCTGGAGGCCACAGGGCTGAGCTGGAGCACCGGGGTATCCCTGATGTCCAACTGCCTGATGGTGGACCTGTACAGCGGCGATGAGGCCGTCCCCGACCGTGTGCTGGAGGAGCTGGCCCGGCTGGACCCGGACGGCGACGCCATCCGGGTGCGGGTGTATGCCGGCAGGCTGGACGCCTTGACAGGCGGCGCGGCCAAAGGCCCCGCCCCCGATTCCATGGCCCCCAGCCAGCGGGACGAGCCCAAGGCCGAACCCATCCCCGGCGGCGCAGCCCAGCCCCAGGACGGGACGCAGAGGTGCGGCGAAGCGGAGGAGGGCCGCCCCGCCCATTATGACCTGCTCCCGCCGGACGAGTAAATTTTCCTTCCCTTTTGAGGACAGATCGGGTATAATACTGCCAGCCGCCTCCGCGGCCGGCAGTATTTTTTACCTTGAGGTGACCCAATATGGCCCGAAACGATATGAACCGTCCCACCATGAAGATCTCCTACAACGCCCCGGTGGCCCTCACCTTCGCCCTGGTCTCCCTGCTGGCGCTGGCGGCCAACCACTTCACCGGCGGCTGGGCCAACGCCCACCTGTTTTCCGTCTACCAGTGCTCCCTGGCCGACCCGCTGGCCTGGTTCCGCCTCTTCGGCCATGTGCTGGGCCACAGCGGATATCCCCATTACATCGGCAACATGGTGCTCATCCTGGTGCTGGGCCCCAACCTGGAGGACCGGTTCGGCAGCTGGAACGTGCTGTGGGCCATCCTGTTCACCGCCCTGGTGTCCGGGCTGGTGCAGTTTGTCTTCTTCCCCGGCACCGCCCTGCTGGGGGCGTCCGGCATCGTGTTCATGATGATCCTGCTGTCCTCCTTCGGCGGGGTGCGCAACGGCACCATTCCCACCACCCTGATCCTGGTGGCCGTCTTCTACCTGGGCGGCGAACTGTGGGACGCCATTTTCGTCAACGACAACATCTCTCAGCTCACCCACATCATCGGAGGGCTGTGCGGGACGGTGCTGGGTTTCGCCCTGTCGGGCAGAAAATGAGCCCCTGCCGCCCGCAGGGCGGAAGCGCCCGGATCGCCGGGAAACTGTGCGGGACGGTGCCAGGCTTCGCCCTGCCGGACAGAAAATGAGCGCCCGCCGAGAAAAAAATCCCTCAGGGGCTTGCATTTCTCTGCCCAAAGATGTTATGATAGGTGCCAGAAACCGGCGCGCCAAGCGCCCTGAAATCGGGCAGTTTCAATAAAACGAAAGGACGATCCACCATGAAACAGTTTACCTACACCGTCACCGATCCCGTGGGCATCCACGCCCGCCCCGCCGGCCTGCTGGTCAAAGCCGCCAAGGCCCTGGACAGCACCGTCACCATCGCCAAGGCCGACGGCAAATCCGCCGTGGCCGTCAAGCTCATGGCCCTCATGGGCCTGGGCATCAAGCAGGGCGACACCGTGACCGTCACCATCGAGGGCGGCAATGAGGACGCCAACGCCGCCGCCATGGAGCAGTTTTTCAAGGAGAACCTGTAATAAACAGGCAAGGCTCCCGCCTTGGGGTAGCTCCCGTAAGGAAGTTAATACCCGCTGAAAAACGCTTGTTTTTCAGCGGGTATTGTTTTATAATTGTTCAGACGGCAAAGGGAGGTTATTCCATATGGATTTTTTTAAGCATAGGCGGCGTCAGAAAACCGGCGTTCGTCCCCGCCAAATTATCTTTGAGAAAGAGAATCCTGAAAATACATACATCACCTGGGAAGACAAGATGAAGCCGCGCATTGATCTGGACGACGGTATTACCCGGGAGGAGTATCAGTCCCTGGCTTCCCGCTGGGATGAGATGATATCCCTGGCTGAGGAGATTATCTGGCGGAACTATCTGGACCCCAACAGTGATGACCTCATGTCCGAGGTAGACTCTTTCCCTGATATCCGATTCCTTACCGGGAATTACTACGTGGGGGATGTGTCCTATGGCTATGTCTATCGGGATAAAAAACATCGGCCCTACCACATCAAGGAGGGTCGGCTGCGCCATAAGCACCACAACGGAACGGAATGGATATCGGAATGGCTCTCTCTGGACAGCCCGGAGATTACCCGATATTATCAGATCCTTCTCTCACTCCGCCTCACCGGCGATGAGAGCGGGAAGGAAGCTGACTATATGGGCCTGGATCTGGAGACGGAATTTTTAAAACTGGACGATCCCATAGAATTTGGGATACTCTCCCATGACGTAATTTAATTTGTCAGCCATATTTTTCGTTCTCTCCCACAACACTTTCCCCGAAAGTGTCATAGTGGGTTATACAGTACGAAAAGGACAAGGCGAACCGTTTGTGGCTCACCTTGTCCTTAACTTCTTTATGAAGACTTACCCCTTCCGGCGGGAGCCTTCTTTTTGCCGCGCGGCGGCCTCATTCCCTCCAGCCCTTGCACACGTCCACCCAGGCCGTGAAGCCGGAGTACCGCTCCAGCTCCGGAATGGACAGCTCAATGGCGCTGTTGCCGCTGCCGCAGGCGGGGAACACGGTCTCGAACCGCTTCAGTGACTCGTCCAGATAGACCGTCACGCCCTCGTTGACCGCGAAGGGGCACACGCCGCCCACCCCATGGCCCACCAGCGTCCGCACCTCATCCGGCGCGAGCATTTTTGCCTTTGTGCCAAACCGGGCCTTGTACCTGGGGTTGTCGATCTTGGCGTCCCCCGCGGCCACCACCAGAATGGGGCCGTCCGCCATAAACGAGAGCGTTTTCGCAATCCGGCAGGGCTGGCAGCCCAGCGCCTGCGCCGCCAGGTCCACAGTGGCGCTGGACACGTCGAACTCCCGTACGCGCCCCGCCATTCCATACTGTTCGAAAAACGCCTTTACTTGTTCAATCGCCATGGTGCCCTCCTTCTGCCGCGCTTCCCGCGGCCTTTTCAGTGGACCATATCATAGCACATCCGCGAAAAAAATGGAAGCCCCGGCAGATAAACCGCCGGGGCTCGCGTCAGCTTTTGGGTTTGGGCTTGAAGAGAAACGCCACCGCCACGCCCAGGAAGATCGCCGCGGCGATCCCTCCGGCGGTGCCGGTGACGCCGCCGGTGAAGGCCCCCAGCATCCCCTTCTCCGCCACCGCCTCCTTCACCCCCTTGGCCAGGGCGTAGCCAAAGCCGGTGAGGGGCACCGTAGCCCCCGCCCCAGCCCACTCGGCCAGAGGCTTGTATACCCCTGCGGCCCCCAGGATCACCCCGGAAACCACGTAGGCCACCAGGATGCGGGCGGGGGTGAGCTTGGTCTTGTCGATGAGCAGCTGGCCGACGACGCAGAACAGCCCGCCCACCACAAACGCTTTCAGATAGTCCATCAGACCGTCCCTCCTTCCAGGGCGATGGCATGGCAGATGCCTGGGATTGATTCCCCCTGCATGGTGGCGGTGGGGGAGTGGAGCGCCCCCGTGGGGCAGAACAGGATACGGTTCCACCGCCCCGCCAGCAGCCCGGGCAGCAGGTAGCCGCACAGCACCGACGCGGAGCAGCCGCAGCCCGACGCCCCGGCGTGGACATCCTGCCGCTCCCGGTCAAAGAGCAGCAGGCCGCAGTCGTTGTAGTTGGACAGCGGCACGCCGTCCCTGGAGAAGAAGTCGGACACGATCTCGTGGCCCAGCTGGCCCAGGTCCCCGGTGACGATCAGGTCGTAGTAGTCCGGGGCCAGCCCGGTGTCCTCAAAGTGGGCTTTCAGGGTCTCATAGGCCGCGGGGGCCATGGCGGCCCCCATATTGTTGGCGTCCTTGATGCCCTTGTCCACCACCCTGCCCACCGTCACCCGGGCCACTCGGGGGCCAGGGCGGACGTCGCTGGTCACAATGACCGCCCCGGCGGCAGTGGCCGTCCACTGGGCGGTGGGGGTGCGCTGGGAGCCGTATTCCAGCGGCGTGCGGTACTGCCGCTCCGCCGAGCAGAAGTGGGACGAGGTGACGGCGGCGGCATATTTCCCGTGCCCGCCGCTGAGCAGCAGCGCCGCCAGCGCCAGACTCTCCCCCATGGTGGAACAGGCCCCGTACAGCCCGAAAAAGGGGACCTCCGCCGTCCGGGCCGAATACCCCGAGCCGATGCACTGGTTGAGCAGGTCCCCCGCCAGCAGCACATCCAGGTCCGCCGTTTTCAGCCCCGCCCGCTTCAGCGCCGCGTCCAGGGCCAGCTGCTGCATGGCCGACTCTGACTTCTCCCAGGTGGTGCAGCCGAAGGCGTCGTCCTGGCTGATGTGGTCGAAGTGCCGGCCCAGCGGCCCCTCGGCCTCCTTCTTTCCGGCGGCGGAGCCGTGGCCGATCACCACAGGGGGCTGCCCCGGCTGGAAGGTCTGCCGCCCCAGCTTTTGATTGTCCATGGAAGTGACTTCCTTTCCTTCGCTGGCGTATCCCGCGCGATTTTCCCTTAGTGTGCGCCATCGTGGAAAATTCATACGCGCAGAAAGATTTGACAGCAAAGGCGGCTTTGTCTCTGGTCAAGCGGGAAGAATGGTGCTATAATATCAAAAAGCCGTATTCACAGCCTCCAATCTATCTCACAACCGCCGCGGCCCGCGGAAAATTCCGGGAGGGATCGCCCATGTCCGAAGCCACCCGCTCCATCGGCTATATCTGCCCCGTGTGCGGACAGGCAGTCGTCGCCCAGCGCACCGCCTTCCAGCTCGCCGCCGGGGACAGCGCCCTGCCCTGCCCCTGCGGCAAGTCCGAGCTGCGCTTCACCCAGCTGGACGGCCGGTGCGAGGTCACCGTACCCTGCCTGTTCTGCGCCCGGGACCACACCGCCGTGTGCGCCAGCCACGCCCTGCTCCACCAGAAGCTGCTGGCCCTGTCCTGCCCCGCCTCCGGCCTGGGCATCTGCTGCATCGGCGAGGAGGGCCCCGTGTTCCACGCCATGGAGCAGCTGGAGCGCGCCGTGGACAAGCTCCGGCTGGACGGCCAGACCGGGGCGCGGGGCGCGTTTCTGGACGGGGTGGTCATGGAGGAGACCCTGGCCGAGCTCCGGGACATCGCCGCCCGGGGCGGCATATCCTGCGCCTGCGGCAGCACCGACTACGGCGTCAAGGTGGGTTTTTCCGCCGTGGATCTGATGTGCGCCCGCTGCGGCGCGGCCCTGCGCCTGAGCGCCGCCACCCCCGACGACCTGGCCGCCCTGTGCGCCCGGGATTCCCTCACCATCCCTGGAAAGAAGGCGTAGACCCTTGAGCACGTTTTATGAAATGAACTTCCGGGTGGACTCCCGGGACGTGGACCTGTTCAACCAGTGCCGCCCCTCCGCCCTGCTGGGCTACCTCCAGGAGGCCGCCACCCAGGCCGCCCTGGCCCTCCACGCCTCCGGCCCCGAGATCCGCGCAAAATACAACTGCCTGTGGATGGTGGCCCGCTCCTGGCTGGAGCTGGACGCCCCCCTGCGCTGGAACGACCCCCTCACCGTCAAAACATGGCACCGGGGCGCCTCCGGCGCCTCCTCCTACCGGGACTTCGACCTGTTCCGGGACGGAACCCCCATCGGCCAGGGCACCTCCCAGTGGGTCATGGTGGACGCGGACAGCCGCGCCCTGTTCCGCATGAAAAACCTGACCGAGTTCCAGGGCACCGACGGCGGCGCGCTCAACAAGTCCGTCCGCCTGCGCCGCCCCGCCCTGCCCGACGCCTTCGACAGCCGGGTGCGCCGGGACCTGCGCTACTCCGACACCGACATCAACGGCCACGTCAACAACACCCATTACGCCGACTTCGCCTGCGACAGCCTCCACCTGGAGGCGCTGGGCCGGGACAAGTTCGTGCGCTCCTTCCAGATCGGCTACACCGGCGAGTGCCGCGCGGGCGAGACCATCTGGGTAGACACCGCCGTCCGGGGGGACGGGCTGTTCGCCCGGGGCCAGGGGGAGGACGGCGGCGAACGGTTCGATTTCGCCCTGGAATTGGACACTCTTCCGAAAAATGACAGATAATTCCCCTTGTCCCGGAAAACTTAATCCTTTTGTAACAAATATTTGCGAACTTTTGTAACGACTTCCCGTTATCCTAATACTCGCAAGAGACGCTTTTCTTTTTCATTCTATCCTCCATCCTTCGGGCCGGGGCGGAAACGCCCCGGCCCATCCTTTCTGCCCCGGCCTTGCGCCGGGGTTTTTTTCTGCCCCTAGTCCTTCAGCGCGCGCACCAGCTCCGCCACCAGCGCGGCGTTCCCCGGCGACAGGGCGTCCAGGCTGATCAGGTGCCGGTACTCCGGGCTGCGCCTGCCGCTGAGGCCCAGCAGGTAGTCCGACGACACCCCGTAAATCTGGGACAGCTTGACGAGCACCTCGTAGGACGGCTGCCGCAGCCCGTTTTCATAGGCGGACACCACCGACGCCGTCACCCCCAGCCGCCCGGCCACCTGCCCCTGCTTCCATCCCCGCTCCAGCCGCAGCTCCCGCAGCCGCTTCGCCAGGTCAACCATCAGAAATTCCCCCTTTCCGACAGTGTAGCGGATTCTACATTTCTGTTGGTGTTTTATTCATCTGATGGTTGACTTTTCAGGTGCGAGGGTGTACATTATTGGCATGGCTTTGCGCTTCAAAAGCCCTAATGAAAAAATTCCAGATGGAAGGAGACTAAACTATGAAGCACACCAAGAATAGGGTCGCGGCTCTGCTGCTGGCCCTGGCGATGGTATTATCCCTGATGCCCATGGCGTTCGCCGCCGATGAGTACCCGGATATGCCTGCCGAGGACGATCCGTCCTACGCCGCCGTGAAGTCCGCCATTGACAACAAGATCATGACCGGCGAAAACGGCGAACTCAAGCTGGAGGGCACCATTCTGCGCTCCACCGTTTCCAAGATGGTCGTTACCGCCTTCGCCGCCAAGGGCGAGGCCGACCTGAGCGGCTATCCCGACGTGGACAGCGAGGCGTGGTACGCCGCCTGGATGGCCAAGGCCAACCAGATGGGCATCATGACCGGCACCAGCGGCAAGATGAACCCCAGCAATGAGGTCACCCTGGCCGAGGTCGCCGCCATGCTGGTCCGCGCCCTGGGCCTGCCCCTGGACAAGGACGCCAAGCTTGAGGGCGTGGCCGACTGGGCCGCCCCCTACATCAAGGCCCTGATCGACGCCGGCTACCTCGACGCCGAGGACGCCGCCGACGCCGGCAAGCCCATGTCCCGCGGCGCTTTTGCCGAGGTCATCTACAAGGTGTCCGGCGAGGGCAACTACGTCTCCGAGGGTGAGATCACCGAGGACGTGGACGGCAACCTGGTCATCACCGGCCCCGTGTCCCTGAAGGGCATCACCGTCAAGGGCGACATCATCATCGCTGACGGCGTGGACGCCGACTCCATCGTGCTGGACGACGTTACGGTCGAGGGCCGCCTGGTGGTCCGCGGCGCGAAGGAAGTCTCCCTGACCAACGGCACCACCGCCGCCGCCACCGTGGTGGCCAAGACTGCCGACGAGGTCACCCTGAAGGCTGACACCACCTCCGACGCCGGCGACATCGCCGTGGCCGGCACCAACGGCAAGGCCGCCGACAAGGTGACCCTGGACATGGCCGAGCCCAAGGCCACCGTCACCGTGGCCACCGACGTGGCCGTGCAGAACGCCGAGGGCGGCGAGGTCACCCTGGCCGCCGACGTCAAGCTGACCGTGGAGAGCGGCACCGTGGCCAGCGTCACCGTGGCCGACGGCGCCAAGCCCGCCGTTGAGGTCGCCAAGGACGCCACCATCGAGAAGGTCACCACCAACTCCGACCTGACCATCACCGGCGAGGGCACCGTCACCGAGAAGGCGGGCTCCGGCACCGTCACCGACGCCGAGGGCAACGAGGTCGCCGGCTCCGACGAGCCCGCCGAGGTTCCCACCGTCAGCGGCACCCCCGAGCCCGCCGACCCCAACGTCCCCTCCAATCCCACCCACACCCATCAGTACAGCGACACCCCCACCTCGTTCGACGCCACCCGCCACGTTTACACCTGCGCGGACAAGGCGGCTGTGGGCAGCGAGGGCGACGACAACTACGTGCCCGCCTTTGAGGGCTGCGGCGCGGTGAGGTATGAGAACCACAACACCGACGGCGCCGAGGTGAAGGTCGGCGAGACCGTCATCGGCCACAAGTGCACCTGCGGCTTCAGCGCTGTTGTCACCCCCACTGTGACCGAGGGCGATGGCGGCGACAGCAACTGTGCCGACGGCAAACACACGTGGGTCGTCAAGGCTGACGCTGAGGGCGACGGCCCTGCCACCTGCGAAGCCCCCGGCCGGAAGACCTATGTGTGCGCCAAGGCGGAGGACGGCTGCACCGCCACCAAGGTGGAGGCACTGCCCGCCACCGGCCACAGCCTGACCCCGGCCGGCAGTGTGGCCGCCACCTGTAATGCCGATGGCAAGACCCTCTTCAAGTGCACCAACACCGACTGTACGCTGGACGGCAGCACGGAGGAAAAGTCCGTGGTTAAGCCCATCCCCGCCACCGGCAACCACACCTGGAAGCAGACCAGCGTTACCCCCGCCACCTGCGCTGCGGAGGGCCACTACACCTATACCTGCACTGTGTGTAGCACAGAGGATACGAGCAAGACGATCGCCATCGACCCCAACGCCCATGTGTGGGGCGATCCGGCAAAGGACGCGGCTGAGGGCGCCACCACCCACACCGTCACCTGCACCGTGGACGGCTGCGTCGGCGAGGATGGCGAGGCCGCCACCAAGACCGTGGCCTGCACCTACAGCATAGTGGTAACTGAGGGCGACGGCGCCTATCTGGCCCCCACCTGCACTGTGGCTGGCCATAAGGCCACCCAGAAGTGCGCCTGCGGCCGTGAGCAGGCGGGCGCCGCCATCCCCGCCACCGGGCACCGCGCCAATTCCGCCTGGGTCAAAACCGATGCGGCGGGCCACTATCATACCTGCAAGACCTGCGACGCGCAGATTGAGGAAGAGAAAGTCGCCCACACCGGCGAAAATAGCTGCACCGTCTGCGGCTGGACGAAGGGCGGCGGCAGTGAGCAGCCCACGGAGTGCCCCAAGGCGTCGGGTCACTCGGCTCTCCACGCTGGGCAGAAGTGTGATGGTCAGGGCTGCAACTACACGGGTACGGCCGCGCATGATTCCGACAAGTGCCCGGGGCAGGCTTGCTCCTGCGGCGTTGCTGGCGCTAAGGGCACCGGAAGCCACAACTATCAGGGCGGCGGCGAGGGTCAGCCCGGCACCTGCAGCAAGTGCAGCACCGCGTGCTCCGATGCGACCCACGCCAATTGCGGCTGCGGCTACACTGCCCCGGCGCAACAGCCCGGCTGATTGAACCAAATCCCCTTCCTCTGCATATGACAAAGCCCGCCCCCGGCACAGCCGGGGACGGGCTCTTTTTTCTTTTGCGGGGGCGGTTTCCGCGTTTCCCCTTGACAAACCAGCGCGGCCGGGGTATCATAAGCATAGAAGGACGCTGCGTGATGGCGGTTAGTCCCGGTTCGTTTTATGTTTCTAAGTACTTAGAAACCGTCACTTGTGGGAGTGGCGGTTTCTGCAATTTATCCTTGACAAACCGGCGCAAACAGGGTATCATAACGATAGAAGGACACCGCGCATCAGGCGGTTAGTCCAGCTTACGTAATGGAATCCAAATCAAAAGACTTAGAAACCGTCACTTGGCAGAGTGGCGGTTTTTGCATCTTACCTGGATCGTTACCGCCCATTGCTGGACATAAAACGTCATGGTAATCAGCATCATGTAGTCACCCCCTTTCGGGGTTATGTGACCAACCGCCATTGTCTAACTCAAACACGCAGCGTCCTTACCCGGCAGCATACCACAGCCCTCCGCAAAAAGCAAGCCTCCGGCCGATGACCGGGGGCTTTGTGCCGCGTCCCCGCATACCACAGCGTTCGGCAGAAAGCAAGCCCCCGGCCATGCCGGGGGCTTGTGCTGTGTCCCCGTGCCCTTCGCCGGGGCGGGCTTAAAGATTTTTTAAGAAAAACCCTGCTAAAACCTAAGAAGCTTCCCCGTTGAA
>CAJUOT010000011.1:0-25308 GCA_910588135.1 uncultured Oscillospiraceae bacterium
CTCTACCCCAGATGGATGTGGTGCAAAAAAAAGAAGGATTGGAGCCACGGGTTCCATGAAAAGGTGCAGGAAACTGTCTGCAAGCTCGATTCTACAAACGCTCTGCGTATCATGATGGCAAAACAAGGTAAGTTCCCATCTCTTGATGCAATAACTGGGTCGGCAAGACAATTCAGCCCTAATACAAAGTTAGAGGCTCAAGTCCTCATGTGGTGCGCAGACGAGTTAAAGCGTCACGGGGTGAAAGAAGAATTCTACGTTCCAAATGTGCTTATTGGGTTTGGACAAGGCGGAGAGTATATGGGGTGGATTATTTAAGAGAATCAGGGCGTTTGCACGCCCTGATATTTTCAGTCCTCAAACAGGTAGTCAGGCAGTTCAATCCGGCGGCCGAGAAGCACCTTCCCGCAGACCGATACGGAGCGGTCGCTGTCTGCGGCCACATACACATTAGAGTTTCTCAAGTCTGGGTTGGCTGAGACCAGAATGAGGTTTCGCTGGCTGTCCAGATAATACTGTTTACAGTACATAGCACCGTCAACACAGAAGATGCCGACATCCCCAATGGATAGCTCGGCGTCTTTTTGCACATAGACCATATCTCCATCATGGATGTAGGGCTCCATGCTGTTGCCCTGAATGTCAACGGCATAGTCCGCCACATCTGGAACAGAATCGTCCACTGGCATCATGCTGAAGTCGGCTCCGTCAAGAGGCACGGAGAACCCCGCCGCCGATGGCGAGGTGTAGTGCGGCATATACCGCGTAGCCTTCACTTCTTCAATGTTGACAATCTTCTTCGGCTCAGGTTCCCACTGGGCGGACGACACCCGTTCCAACTCAATGGCGCATATGGTTTCTACGGCTTTCCTGCCGTGTAAGTCGAGCAGTTGGTAGTTCTTCAGCAAAGATTTCTCCGCAGGGGGTAATACCAAAATCGGTTTTGATACATTCCCAACATGAAAGCCCATAAGCGTGTCCATCGACACGTTGAATGTGTGTCCAAGAGAGAGCAGCGCATCCATTGCCGGTTTCTTTGCGTTCTTTTCCCAAGACCGGATGGCGACAACGGACACGCCTATGGCAGAACCGAGTTCTTTTTGTGTATACCCACGCTCAAGGCGCAGGTTCTTCAACCTCTGTCCAAAGTCCATAAAGTGACCCTCCAAAAAAATCCATCGTTTTCCCCTGTTGACAGGGAGCATGATTTGTGGTAGCATAAGCGGCACAAGCAAATAAAAGTTTCCTTTCAAAGAGTAACACAAACTTTAATTTCTGTCAAGAGGAAAAGGAAGGCGCACCGTCCCATGAAAAACGAAAACCAACGGTGCGCCGACACCCACAATATACTGTGGGCGGGTCATAAGTGACACCACTCACCTCTGACCGCCTGTAGTATATCACGCTCTGACGTATAAATCAATGGAGGTTTTTACTGCGGGATGAAAAAACAGGTATCTGTCAGAGAGTTAAAGGATTTTTGTGAAAGGAACTCACCAAACCAAATCACTTACTACACCGAGAATCAGACCTGCGATACTGCTGGCGGCCTATGCAAACTAAGGCTTCACTTTCAAGTTGTGTTGATTTACGAGAACCCGAACCAGGTTTGCTTGAAGTCTGGCATGAACAGCGTCTGCTTCAACGGAGTGAGATTTGCCGAAATAGATACGGAATCGACAGTGTTAGGCACGATTTTGACCCTCTATTGCGGCAATTCCAGAGCGTCAAAGCCTACCGCAACCTATACCCTCATTCTGTCCTAAAAATTTTTTCGTGTATTTTATTTTATTGAGTTGACAGGGAACCCCTGGGTGTGCTATACTCCAACCATCAACACAACAGAAGTGAAGGAGTACAGCATAAATGAAGACCCAGAGTAAGAAGAACAGCTATCGCATCGGCGAAGTCTACTATATGAAGTTCGAGGGCTCCGGCAGCGAGCAGAACGGCTGGCGGCCGGGACTGGTGTTCCAGAATAATGTAGGGAATATCCATAGCCCCAACATCATCGCTCTGTCAATCACCAGCGCTCAGAAGAAACTCTTCCAGCCCACCCATGTTTTCGTGAAGGCGAGTGATAGTGGACTGAAGCTGGACAGTGTTGTCCAGTGTGAGAACCCAGAGCGTATGTCTAAAGCTCGTATTGGGGCTTACATCACCACCCTGCCCGAGAGTTATATGAAGCAGATAGCGGCGGCGAGCCTGCTGGCCACCTCTGCTATCTCCTACCTGGATATGGAGTTCCTGATTTCCGTTTGGAAGAAGGCGGTTGCGCTAAACAGCGCCGTACCGGCATAACTACATAAACTGTAGGAGGCGTGTCATGTACAACAACGAGTTGAAAACCAGGTTCATCAGGGACTATACGCAGAGCATCAATACAGCGAACGTAGCAACCACCGTGTTTACAGCGATGGAGCCTTTCGAGGAGGATTGGCAAGCAGACCTGTGTACCAAGACTGCAGAGGAGCTACAGCCCGTTATCGACAAGGTCGTAGCTCTTCGATTCAGGAGCCAGTGGATGTCGTTGAACATCCTCAAGGAGTATGTCAGGTGGTGTATGGCAATGCGGGTTCCCGGCGCTTGCGACGGGATGCTCCGCATTACTGCCGCTGGGCTGGATAAGGTGAAGCACCAGATGGTGTCCAGCCCATTTCACCTCCAGCAGTATCTGGATGCGGTTTTCAGCAAAGAGGAAGACGAGATGCTGGACAACCTATACCGCTGCTACTACTGGATGGCTTACGGTGGAATTCAGGACGACGATGTCCTGTCTGTTAAGGTATCCGATGTCAACTTCACGGAGATGTGCATCCAGTATGGCGATACCAGCGCCCCCATCTACCGTGAAGCGCTGCCCGCATTCCATAATGCTGTTGAACTGACGAGTTTTTTGTACAGGCACCCGAATTATGCTAAGCCTATCCGGCGGGACAGAATTCCGGGCGATACGTTGATTCGAGGATACCGTGCGATAACGCAGACGAGTAATCTTCGCTCTAATATGTCGCACCTTTCAGCGGATGCCATCAAACAGGGCAAGACAGAACTGCAACTGAGTTTCTATCGGGTCTGGATGTCTGGACTCTTTTACAGAATGTACGAACGTGAGCGTGCTGGTATGCCGGTGGATTTCACCGGCGTAGCCGCTGCGCTCATGGCTGGCAAAACCTACGTTATCAAGGGCCGTACCAAAATCGAACACCGGCAAAGGCAGCGCGGCCGGGATTATATGGAGGACTACCAGCGTTGGAAGCTGGCGTTCTCCATCTAAGTTTGAAAGCTAAGAGAACCCGCTGGCGGGTTTCTCTTTCTTATATATCAACACAATTAAATATAATACAATGCGCAGAGGCGCTCAGTATAATCTGAACGAAAGGAGGGTTATTCTTGGAAACATTAGAGGAATTGAAGGCGCAGTTTCTCGCTATCTATAACGAGAATATTCAGTGGGATGGCGCCGACGATTTGCTCAAATGGCTGTCAGAATCGGATTTCTTCGTGGCCCCGGCCTCAACCCGGTTCCATGGCAGCCACGAAGGCGGCTTGTTGGAGCATTCTTTGAATGTCTACCACTGTCTGAAGGAGATTGTCCAGCAAGCTGGCCTGCAAGACACCTATTCACCCGAGACCATTGCCATCTCCGCCTTGCTTCATGACGTTTGCAAGGTCAACTTCTACAAGAAGGGATTCCGTAACGCCAAGGACGAGGAGTCGGGACAGTGGTACAAGAAAGAGGTGTATGAGATTGACGAGAAGTTCCCCTGCGGGGAGCACGCGGACAAGTCAATCATCATCATCCAGAACTTCATCCACCTGGAACCGGAGGAAATCCTGGCAATCCGGGCCCATATGGGCGGATGGGATACCGCTGTAAAGGGCGGGAACGGTTTTGTCGGAAAGATTTTTGAGCGCAGTAAGCTCGCAGTTTTTCTCCACTTTGCCGACATGGCCGCAACATATCTCATGGAGGTGTAACATGGCCGAACAGGCGCAACTCAACATCTATCAGAAGCTGGCCAAAATCAGGAAACAGGTTGAGGTCATCAAGAAGAATAAGAGGGGGTACGGATACACCTATGTGTCTGAGGATGAAATCCTCGCCAAGGTCTCCGTGTTCATGGACAAGTACCATATCTCCCTCATCCCCGGTATCGTCGGAGGAACTACCAGGGTCGAACCCTATACATACAAAAAGACCAAATCCACTAAGGGCGGCGATATCTACGAGGAAAACGCCAACGATGTTCTGGTCAGCGCTGACATGACCTGGGTCTGGGTCAACGACGACAATCCCGAGGAGCGTATCGAAGTGCCCTGGGCAATGGTTGGTCAGCAGGCGGATGCCTCTCAGGCGTTCGGTTCTGGTCTGACCTATGCTGACCGTTACTTCCTGCTCAAGTATTTCAACATCGCAACCACCGATGACGACCCCGATGCCCACCGAAGCAAACAGAAGCAGGCGGAGGCAGAGGAGGATAAGATGGTTGCTGCGAGTATCATCGAGACCTTCGATGGCGTTATCCGGTCTTATCTTGAGGCACACAAGGACAAGTCCGAAGAGGTCAAAAAGTTTGTGTCCAAGTATGCCAAGAACGGCAACTACCTCGCCATTACGGAGTCTACGCTGGCGGCGAAACTGCTGGCCGACTTCAAAGAAACTTTTGGGATTAAGGAGTGATGTAAGATGGGATTCCGTACAGGCGCATGGGCAAAGGTGTGGGAAGTTAAGCCCATGAGCGATACCAGCACTAAGATTCGTATGTCTGTCAGCCGCAAGAACAAGCAGGGTGAATATGAGCAGGATTTCTCCGGTTTTGTTCTGGCGATTGGCACCGCCGCCGCTCACAAGGCCGCTGGTCTGAAGGAAGGCGACCGCATTAAGCTGGGCGACGTGGATGTGTCCACCAAGTACGACCGTGATAAGAAGGTTACATACACCAACTTCAAGATGTTCTCTTTTGACCTTGATGACGGCAACAACTCCGCTGGCGGCCCCAGCGCCAGCACCGACCCTCAGCCCGCCGTTGACGAAGGGGAGCTGGACGACAACCGGCTCCCGTTTTGATAGGGACAGCCCATGGGAGACATCAGTTACGCACCTCTCATTGAGGATATGGTGTGGAGCTACTCCCGTATCAAGGCTTTCTACGACTGCCCCTACAGATGGTATCTGAAGTACATTCGCAAACTCCACGGCAAAGATATGTTCTTCTCCGACTATGGTTCTTTCGTCCACAAGCTGATTGAGCTGTACTACCGGGGCGAGAAGACGCAAAGTCAGCTTTGCGATATGTATCTGCAGGAGTTCAGAAGCCGTGTCAAAGGACACGCTCAATGTTCTTATCCAAACGAACCATCACCAGAGAGTTGGAGCTGGACGTGCGCAATGAGACGCTCGCCCACTCCAATCTTGCTTTTGACGGCAAAACACCGTTTGGCGCTCTCAATGGAATGTCTGAAAAGCTCAACGACTGGCTTAAACGCTTGTTCAAATGGGGCGTCAGGCACTACACGATGCTTCGGTTTATTGACCTGTCGTTCACCGTGTACGGATTACATAGGGCTGGCCAGGATGACCTGGACTCCCACGCTATGCGGATGCAGAACCGCATCATCCGCTCATCCACCAGACTGGCGGACTTCAGCCGGGGCGAGATGTCGTCCTACTATCAGGGCAAAATCATTCCAACTGATGTCGCTCTGGCCGCTTTGGGCATCACAACCCCGGATGAGATTAGGTATGAGGGTCAGACCTATGTTCGGGCAACGAACGGATACATCCTCAAAGGGATGGAAGACAGCAAGGATGTCAAGCGCGGCCTCTATATGCTGTCTATCCCGTCCAACTTCATTTTCAGAATTGCTCTCACTGAGTTTGCCCATGTGTTCAAGGAACGCAACAACGACGGCACGGCCAACCCAGAGGTTAAGCAGGCCGTGGAAAGCATGACGAGCCAGCTTAACAGCGCCACATTGGGTTTTGTCAGCAGAGAACTGTTGACCGCCATCAGAAACTGAGGCAAACCATGAGAGAACCGTTCATTGTGGTGATTTTGCTGGTTTTTCTGGTTTTATTCTTTCATGACAATGGTCGTCATTAAAAGAGATGGCCGCGAAGTCAACTTCGACAAAACCAAGATTCGTGACGCTGCGTACAGGGCATTGTGCGAAGTTGACCACCTTCATCCCATCGAAAACAAGGAAAATATGGCAGAACGGCTGGCCAACCGACTTGCGTTCAGGTACAAAGGGCTCCACCGGGCAATCTCGGTGGAGGAGATTCAGGACGATGTCGAAACCGAGCTGATGGAGGAGGGGGTGTACGCCGTCGCCAAGGCGTACATCAAGTACCGCTACGAGCATGAGCTTATGCGGAACGCCAGCACACTGGACGGTAAGGTGCTTTCCATCGCAGATAACGTCAACGAGACCGTTATCCAGGAGAATTCCAACAAGAATCCTGCGATTCTGTCCACCCAGCGTGACTACATAGCGGGCGAGCTGAGCCGGGATATCACTGAGCGGCTTCTCCTGCCGGAGGAAATCACCAAAGCCCACGAAGAAGGCATCATCCACTTCCACGACAGCGACTACTATGTCCAGCATATGCACAACTGCTGTCTGGTCAACCTGGAGGATATGCTCCAGAACGGCACGGTTATCTCCGGCACCCTGATTGAGAAGCCGCACTCCTTCAGCACGGCGTGCAACATTGCCACCCAAATCATCGCCCAGGTCGCCTCCAACCAGTACGGCGGCCAGTCTATCTCCCTTGCACACCTCGCCCCCTTTGTGGATGTCTCCCGGCAGAAGATTCGCAAGGAGGTTGAGGAGGAGTTCAAGCTGACCCACAACATGATTTACCATGGGGAGCTGGTGGATTTCTCCGACTCTGCTAAAGCGGCTATTAACGAAGTCACAGAGGGGCGTGTCCGGGAAGAAGTCAAGCGTGGCGTCCAGACCATCCAGTATCAAGTCATCACGCTGATGACTACAAACGGACAGGCTCCGTTCATCACTGTGTTCATGTACCTCAATGAGGTCAGCGACCCCCAGACCAAGCATGACCTCGCCATGATTATTGAGGAAACCGTGAAGCAGCGCATGGAGGGCGTGAAGAATGAGAAGGGTATCTGGGTCACTCCCGCCTTCCCCAAGCTCATCTATGTGCTGGAGGAGGACAACATCGAGCCCGGTACGCCCTACTACTACCTGACCGAGCTGTGCGCCAAGTGCTCCGTCAAGCGTCTGGTGCCTGACTACATCAGCGAGAAGAAGATGCTGGAGAACAAGGTGGACGCCAATGGTGACGGTCACTGCTACACCTGCATGGGGTGCCGTTCCTTCCTGACGCCCTATCTGGACGAGAACGGTAAACCCAAATATTACGGCCGCTTCAACCAAGGGGTGGTCACCATCAATCTCCCGGATGTTGGGTTGTCCGCTGGCGGCGACTTCGATAAGTTCTGGGAGATTTTTGATGAGCGCCTGGAGTTGTGCCACCGTGCGCTACGGCTCCGGCATGAACGGCTGGTTGGTACGCTCTCCGACGCATCCCCCATCCACTGGCAACATGGCGCCCTGGCACGCTTGGAGAAAGGCGAGCCCATCGACAAGCTCCTCTACGGCGGGTACTCCACCATCTCCCTGGGCTACGCGGGTCTGTATGAGTGCGTCAAGGCCATGACCGGCAAGAGCCACACCGACCCGGAGGCCAAGCAGTTTGCGCTGGATGTCATGCAGTACATGAACGATAAGTGCAAACAGTGGAAGGCCGCTGAGAACATGGACTACAGCCTGTATGGTACGCCCATCGAGTCCACCACCTACAAGTTTGCCAAGTGTCTCCAGAAGCGCTTCGGCGTCATCGAAGGCATCACGGACAAGGGCTACATCACCAACAGCTATCATGTTCATGTCACCGAGGAGATTGACGCCTTCACCAAATTGAAGTTTGAGAGCGAGTTCCAGCAGCTCTCTCCGGGCGGAGCTATCAGTTACATCGAGATTGCCAACCTTTCCGACAATATCCCGGCGGTCATGACTGTGTTGAAGTACATCTACGACAACATCATGTACGCCGAGCTCAACACCAAGTCCGACTATTGCCAGGTCTGTGGCTGGGACAAGGAGATTGAGATTGTCCAGAATGAGCATGGCAAGCTGGTTTGGCGCTGCCCCAACTGTGGTAACACCGACAAAGGCAAAATGAACATCGCCCGCCGCACCTGTGGTTATATCGGCCTGAATGACTGGAATCAGGGCCGGACGCAGGAAATCAAAGAGAGATATGTCCATTTGGGAGGAGGAAATTAAGCTATGCAGTATAGAAAAAAGCCCGTTGTAATCGAAGCGTTCCAGTATGATGGCGATATGGTTGACAAAACCGGGTATCCATATGTGCCTGCTTGGGCGCTTCGTGCGCTCGAAGATGGCGGGCCTATGTACTATGCGGAGCAGGGAGAACTTTATATCAAGACTCTTGAGGGAGACCATCACGTTTCTGTTGGTGACTATATTATCAAGGGTGTTCAAGGCGAACTCTATCCCTGTAAACCAGACATCTTTGAGCAAACCTACGAGGCGGTAGAATGAACTACGCATCCATTCGCAACAATGACATCGCAAACGGAGAGGGAGTTCGAGTCTCCCTCTTCGTGAGCGGTTGCGACTTCCACTGCCCTGGGTGCTTCAATCCAGAAGCACAGTGTTTTGAGTACGGTGAGCGGTTTGATTCTGAGGTCGCAGAAAAAATTGTTCAAATGGTGTCAGAGCCGACCATATCCGGGCTGTCCATTCTTGGAGGAGACCCGCTGTGTCAAAGCGTTGACGGTCTGATAACCCTGTCGATGCTGTGCAACCGTGTGCGATTCAGAGGCAAAACCGTGTGGCTGTGGACTGGATTCACATGGGAGGACGTGTTCTCTCTGCCGTGTCGGGACACACAGCATCAGTATCAAAAATTCCTGATAGCCGACTGTAACGTGGTCGTGGACGGCCCATTCAAGCAAGAACTCGCCGACCGCAAACTGGTTTGGAAGGGTTCGTCCAATCAGCGTGTTATTGACGTGCAGACCAGCCTCCGGGCTGGTCATGTTGTTACATACCAGAATTGAACACAAGGAGAGCAAAAATGCAGAGTTTTACAGAAATTGAGCGCAAGTTCCTGATTGACTCATTCCCGGCGGAACTTCCGTTGAAAGAGGAGTTCCAGGTCTACCAAGCCTATCTGTCCATCGACCCCGAAGTCAGAATCCGGCGTAACGCTGTTGGCAGCCAGGACACGGCATACTTCATAGCCCTCAAGTCTGGCACCGGTATGGTTCGGCATGAGGTCGAAATCCCTATCTCCAAGGAGCACTTCTATGCCCTGGCCGAGATGGTTGCTCGCCCGTTTATCACCAAGGACTTCCGCATCTACCACCTCCCCGGCGGGCTGGAGCTGGAGTGCTCCCATGTCGATAAGGGGACGCCCAACGAGTTTATGTACGCCGAGGTTGAGTTCCCCTCCATCGAGGCGGCGGAGAGCTTCGAGCCGCTTTCTGTCTTTAAGGAGGACGTTACATACAACCCCGACTATAAGATGAAGAACTACTGGAAACGGACACGGACGAAAGCTGCCGAGTTGGCAGCGAAATGAAAGGAGAACAACATGATAAACCGTACATCCAAATACTACTACGACGAAAATGAGAAACTCACCCGTATGGAGACGCATGAAACCTATGAGAAAGGCGACCTCTGTGAAGGTTGTAAGGGGTGTGACGAGGGCGTCCTGCTGGAGGACAGCGTTGAGCTTCCCTGCGAGACGTTTTCTCCCCTTGGCATGGTCGCTGTGGTTCTGTCTGCCATCGGCCTTGGCGTCAGTATTGCCCGGCTTCTGCGGGATAAGTAAGGAGGAAGGGCGACATGGAGACTATCAAGGTTCGCTATCTGAGCGACAAGGTGAGCAAGTTGGAGTACATCGGCGGTAAGTCTGACTGGATTGACCTGCGGGCCGCTGAGGATGTGGAACTGAAGCAGGGTGAGTTCAAGCTGATTCCTCTGGGTGTCGCTATGCAGCTTCCCGCCGGTTACGAGGCACACATGATTCCTCGCAGCTCCACATATAAGAACTTCGGCATCATCCAGGCCAACCACATAGGAATGTTCGACGAAAGCTACTGCGGGGACAACGACCAGTGGTACTTCCCGGCCATCGCCATGCGGGACACCGTCATCCACGCTGGCGAGCGCATCTGCCAGTTCCGTATCGTGGAGCACCAGCCCCGCCTGAACTTCGTGGCGGTGGAAACGCTGGGCAATAGCGACCGGGGCGGCATCGGAAGTACGGGGGTGAAGTAAGGCCATGAGTGACAACAAGAGGACGGGCCTTGGGCTCTGCGATGTGCTCCTGGTGGTGTTTGTCGTGCTCAAGCTTATTGGCGTTATCAACTGGGGATGGGGTTGGGTTCTTGCCCCACTCTGGATTCCCATTTTGATTGTGTTGGTGCTTGCTTTCTTCGCATGGATTGCAGACTAAAAGATAGGGCTGGCATAAGCCAGCCCTTTTCTTTACCCTGAAGAGGTGGTGTTATGAAACAATCATTATCTATCCCGTTTTGGGAGTGCTACACAATGTCGGTAGAAGAGGCTGCTTCCTATTTCAGAGTAGGCATCAATAAACTGCGAAGGATTATCAGCGAAGACGCCAACGCAGACTTCATTTTATGGAATGGGAACAGAGCTCAGATAAAACGTCGGAAATTCGAGGAGTACATTGATAGATGCAACGAAATTTGAGGCATTATATTGAAATTCATCTTGCCCTATGCTATAATAATTTGCTATGTCATGCTCCTGCCACAACTGAAAGGAGCATATATGCCAGCTAAACGCAAGGACAACAAGGGCAGAACGCTCAGGAATGGTGAGACTCAGCAACCAGACGGGAGGTATAAGTTTCGGTATACGGATGAGAACGGTGAACGGAGAACCGTGTATAGCTGGAAACTTGTCGAGACTGACAAGTTGAAGGAAGGACAGCGTGGGCAAGAATCCCTGCGTGAGAAAGAGAAGAGAATCCTCAAAGACCTTGACGACCATATCAAAACGAAGAACGCAGAGAAAACCACGGTCAATGATATGTTCGAGAAATTCATGGAGATTCGGGTAGACCTGCGAGGCATGACAAGGAAGTGCTACAGAGACCTGTTCACAGTACACGTTTACCCAAGCATTGGAAACAGGCCCGTGGGCAAGGTAAGGCCGTCGGACATCCAGAAGATGTATCAAAGTGCAGTCGCCGAGCGTGGAGTTACACCATCGACTGTCCAAAAGGTTCATTCTGTTGTGTATCAAGTCTTTGAAATTGCAGTCATTGACAACCTTATCAGGACAAATCCTTCGGCAAACGCCTTCAAGTATTTCGCCAAAACAAATGATGTGGTATCGAAACCGAGAGAAGCCCTTACGGTCGAACAGCAGGGACAGTTTATCGACTTCGTGTATTCGTCCCATATATATAGTAGGCTTGGGAATCTGTTCACTGTGCTGTTGGGTACTGGCCTCCGAATCGGGGAAGCCCTCGCTCTTACCTGGGACGACATCGACTTCGACACAGGTATCATACGCATCTACAAAACGATGGCATATAAGCCGGGCGAGGATGGCAGATACGACTACCGAATCAGCCCGCCGAAAACCGCCGCAGGGACTCGTGAGGTTCCGATGCTTGACGAAGTGAAGGCCGCTCTGTTGCGAGAGAGGTCAAACAAAAAGCCGAAGAAGAAGTTCGTAGTGGAAGGCTATTCGGGTTTTGTGTTCCTCAATAGCGCCGGTCAGGTCTATACTAACGCCTTTCTATACGACTCCATCCAGGGTATTGTCGAGACGTACAACAGAGAAGAGCTTATGAAGGCAAATCTTGAGAAGCGTCAGCCTGTATATCTGCCGAAAATGAGCGCCCACATCTTCCGGCACACCTTCTGTACGAGGATGTGTGAGCAGGACGTGAACCTGAAAGTCCTCCAAGACATCATGGGGCACCGCAATATCCGCACCACGATGGAAGTCTATGCGAAGGCCACCCGCGAGAAAAAGCAGGACGCCATCAAAGAGTTGAACGGGAAGTTCAAAATCTCGTAACCCTTGCGCCGCAAGGGATTTCGGCTTTTTGTGGTATAAAATGAGACGACGCTTATTTTATACCAGAATTTATACCACTTGACCGTCGATTTATAAAAATTTTCGTAGAGATTTGTGTCACAGCAAATCTCAAAACCCCTTGGGCCGTAAGGATTTAACGGCTTATGTAGAGAGGCAGGTGAGAGTATGTACCTTAAAGCGCTGGAGATCCAGGGCTTCAAGTCCTTCCCCGACAAGACGGTGCTGGCGTTCGACGCCGACATCACGGCGGTGGTGGGACCCAACGGCTCGGGCAAGTCCAACATCGCCGACGCCATCCGCTGGGTGATGGGGGAGCAGTCCACCCGCACCCTCCGGGGCAGCAAGATGGAGGATGTGATCTTCAACGGCACGGAAAAGCGCAAGGGGCTGGGCTTTGCCGAGGTCACCCTGGTGCTGGACAACACCGGACGCATTTTTCCCATGGAGGAGACGGAGGTGGCGGTGACCCGCCGGTACTACCGCTCCGGGGAGAGCGAGTACTACATCAACCGCCGGGCCTGCCGCTTGAAGGACATCAATGAGCTGTTCATGGACACAGGCCTTGGCCGGGAGGGCTATTCCATCATCGGCCAGGGCCGCATCGACGAGATCCTGTCCGTCAAGAGCGCCGACCGCCGGGAGATCTTCGAGGAGGCGGCGGGCATCTCCCGCTTCCGCCACCGCAAGGAGGAGGCGGAGCGCAAGCTGGAGCGCACTGAGGAAAATATGGTGCGGATCAACGACAAAATTGATGAGCTGGAGCTTCAGGTGGAACCCCTGCGGGTACAGGCGGAAAAGACAAAAAAATATCTGGTCCTCCGGGACGAGCTGAAAGGGCTGGAAATCTCGGTCTGGCTGGACCAGCTGGAGCGCATCCGGGCGGGCAGCGTGAAGCTGCGCTCCGATTTGGACGGGGCCGTCCGCCAGCGGGACGAGGCCCATGCCCAGGTGGAGCGGCTGTACGCCGAGAGCGGCGAGCTGGCCGAGCAGATGCGGGACAAGGATATCCAGGCCGAGGAGCTGCGGGGAAAGCAGTCCGGGGCGGACGAGCAGGTGCACGCCTGCGAGAACGCCATCGCCCTTTTGAAAAACGACATCAAGAACAACAGCGAGAACGCCCAGCGCATCCGTCAGGAGCTGGAGCAGCAGGAGGGCCGGGCGGGCACCCTGGCCGCCCAGATTGAGGAGGGCCAGGGCCGCTTGCAGCAGATCGGGCGGGACATGGCCGCGTGCCGGGAAAAAATCGACGCCCTGGCCCGGCGCGCCCGGGAGGTGCAGGGCTCGGCGGGCACTCTGGACGGCGAGCTGGAACGCCTCCGGGAGCGGGAACGGCTGGAGACCGCCTCCGCCGGGGAGGCCAGGGAGCTGCTGTCCGCCCTGGCCGCCGCCGCCCAGGAGCTCTATGACCGGGAGGAGAAGCTGGGCCAGGAGCTCCAGGAGCAGGAGGACAAGGCCGACCAGGCAAAGCAGGCGTTGGATGCCACCCAAAAGGAACTGGACAAGGTTGCCGAGGAGCGGGACGCGGCGAAAAATGTCATCAGCGGTTATCAGATGCGCCTTCAGTCCCGGCAGCGCAGGCTGGACCAGGCCCAGGAAAAGCACCGCCGCCTGCAAATGGACGAGAACAACCTGAATTCCCGCATCAAAATGCTCGCTGAGATGGAGAAGATGTACGAGGGCTATTCCAAAGCCGTCAAGCTGGTGATGGGGGAGGCCGGACGGGGCGGCCTGCGGGGCGTCCGCGGTCCTGTGGCAGGGCTGCTCCACGTTCCAGACCAGTATACCGTGGCCATTGAGACCGCTTTGGGCGGCGCCATGCAGAATCTGGTGGTGGAGCGGGACGAGGACGGCAAAAACGCAATCCAGTACCTCAAACGCCGGGACGGGGGCCGGTGCACCTTCCTGCCCATGAACACCATCCGCCCCGCCGACTTCCGGGACAGGGCGGTGGAGCAGGAGGACGGCTTTGTGGGTATGGGGGACGCCGTGATCTCCTTCGCCCCGGAGTACGCCGATATTTTTTCCAATCTGCTGGGCCGGGTGGTCATCGCCCAGGATATGGACCGGGCCATGGCCATGGCCCGGAAGTTTGGCCACCGCTTCCGCATTGTCACCCTGGACGGACAGGTGCTCAACGCGGGCGGCTCCATGACCGGCGGCTCGGCGTCCCGGTCGGCGGGGGTGCTGAGCCGGGCCAACGAGCTGGAACGGCTGAACCAGCAGAAGGACGGGCTTGGCGCCGACCTGAAAGCGGCGGCGGACGAGCTGGCAAAGGCCCAGCGGGAGGTCACCGCCGCCCAGTACGAGCTGGACGCCGCCGCGGCCCAGCTGCGAGAGGCGGAGGACGCGGTGCTGAAGTACTCCGAGCGGGCGGACGGCGCCAAGGCACAGATGGCCGAGGTTGAGCTGCGCCGCCAGACCCTGGCGGGGGAGCGGGAGCAGGTGCGCCGCCGCATGGAGGAGAACACCCAAAACACCGCCCAGGCCAAGGCCCGGATCGAGGCGCTGGAGGGCTCCGCCGCCGCCCTGCGGGCGGAGGGGGAGGCCAAGGCCCAGGGCCGCACGGCCCTGCAGGACAGGATCGCAAAGCTGAATGAGGAATCCGCCCAGCACAGCGCGCGTCTGGCCGGACTGGAGGGCGAGCAGTTCGCCCTGGGGCAGAGCGTCGGCGAGCTGGAGCGCCTGCGGGACGACTTGTCGGGGGACACCGCCAGCCGCACCGCCATGATCGGCCAGTTTGAAGAGCAGAACGGCTACCTCCTGCGGCGCATTCAGGAGGAGGAGGAGCGGCTCCGGCAGCTGCGCGCCGCCAGCCAGGAGGGCGCCGCCGCCATCCGCCGCCTCAATGAGGAGAAGCTGGCCCTGGAGGGGAAGCGCAATCAGGCCGACCGGCAGGCCCGGGACAAAAATAATGAACTGATCGCCATGGAGCGGGAGGTGTCCTTTCTGGAGCAGAAAGCCGCCGCCAACGCCATGGAGGAGAGCCAGATTCTGGACAAGCTGTGGGAGGGCTACCAGCTGTCCCATGAGGCGGCCCGGGCCGAACGGGTGGAGCTGGAATCCGTCCAGAAGGCCCAGAGGCGCATCGGGGAGCTGAAAAAGTCCATCTCCGCCCTGGGCAGCATCAACCCCGACGCGGTGGAGGAGTTTGCCCGGGTGAATGAGCGGTACACCTACTTTACCGGCCAGCGGGACGACGTGGCCAAGGCCAAGAAGGAACTCCAGGATATCATCACCCAGATCACCGGCGAGATGACCGGGATTTTCAAGGAGCAGTTCGCCCTGATCGATCAGGAGTTCCGCGGGGCGTTCACCGAGCTGTTCGGCGGCGGAAGGGCGGAGCTGATCCTGGACGATCCGGAGGATGTGCTGGGCTGCGGCATCGACATACGCGCCCAGCCCCCGGGCAAGACCATCCAGCATATGAGCGCCCTGTCCGGCGGCGAGCGGGCCCTCATCGCCATCGCGCTGTACTTCGCCATTTTGAAGGTGCGGCCCACGCCGTTCTGCGTCATGGACGAGATTGAGGCGGCGCTGGACGAGTCCAACGTGGTGCGCTACGCCCGGTATATGCGCCGGATGAGCAATAAGACCCAGTTCATCGTCATCACCCACCGCCGGGGCACCATGGAGGAGGCGGATGTGCTCTACGGCGTCACCATGCAGGAGAAGGGCGTCAGCCGGATGCTCACCATCAATTTGAACGATGTGGAGAAAGAGCTGAATATCAAATGAGTGAAGCGGTAGAGAGGCGCTGCGGCAACTGCGGCTGCGGCATGGAATACGTCAAGACGGAACAGTTGCAGTTGGGCAAATACAGCGGGATTTTCGGCAACTGGCCGAATTGGATTGCCGGGGCGCTGAATGTGGAGATCTGGAGCTGTCCCAGCTGCCGGAAGCTGGACTTTTATTGGAGCGGGCCGTCGGAGGACGACTTTGCCTATCAAGACGACGGCAGCCACATGGCCCAGACCACCTGTCCCGCCTGCGGCCATGTCCACGACCTGGACGACCCCAAGTGCCCCCTGTGCGGGGCGAAGAATCCGAATATTTGACAAAGGAAGTTTGCTGACCATGGGTTTTTTTGACAAGGTGAAGAAAATCGGTATTTTTAATGGCTTCTCCGAGCTCACCGACGAGTTTTACGACGAGCTGGAGGAGTCCCTGGTGATGGCTGACCTGGGGGCGGAGACCACCATGGAGGCGGTGGACGAGCTGCGGGAGCGCTGCAAAGAGCGGGGCGTGAAGGACACCGAGGGCGCCCGGGAGTGTATGCGGGAGATTCTGACGGAGTATCTGGACCTGGGCGGCGCCTATGTGGACATGAGCGGCAAGCCGGCGGTGATCCTGTTCATCGGGGTCAACGGAGTGGGTAAGACCACCTCTATCGGCAAGCTGGCCGCCCATTGGAAAAACGTGGGCCGCCGCGTGGTGCTGTGCGCGGGGGACACCTTCCGGGCCGCCGCCGCCGAGCAGCTCACCATCTGGGCGGACCGGGCCGGGGTGGACATTATCAAGCAGCACGAGGGAGCCGACCCCGCCGCCGTGGTGTACGACGCGCTGTCCGCCGCCCGCGCCCGCCACGCCGACGTGGTGCTGGTGGACACCGCAGGGCGGCTGCAAAACAAGGCGAATCTCATGAACGAGCTGAACAAGATCAGCCGGGTGATCGACCGGGAGTGCCCCGACTCCAGCCGGGAGACCCTGCTGGTGCTGGACGCCACTACCGGGCAGAACGGCCTGATCCAGGCCAAGGAGTTCGCCAAGGCCGCCGGGATCACCGGCATCGTGCTCACCAAGCTGGACGGCACCGCCAAGGGGGGCATTGTGGTGGCCATTGCCAAGGAGCTGGGTGTGCCCGTCAAGTTCGCCGGCGTGGGGGAGGGCGTGGACGACCTCCAGCCCTTCGACGCGGCGGAGTTTACCCAGGCGCTGCTGTGAGGGGCGCGTCAGCGGTAGAAAGGGGAGAACGCCATGAACTGTCCATTCTGCAGTGAGGAAATGCGGGAGGGCTTCATCCCCGCCGGGAATCAGCTGAAGTGGGCGGAAAGCGGCGCGGAAGAGACGCTCTGGGGGACGGAGGGCGTCCCGCTGAACGGCTTTTTCGGCGGAGAGATCAAGGGATTTTTCTGCCCCGGCTGCCGCCGGATTATCCTGTCTGTGCCGGAGAAGGCGGAGAGCATGGGGGAGAAGCTGCGGCGGAAGCTGGGCGCCGCCGCACAGAAGGCCGACGTGGCCCAGAAGCAGTGGGAGGACCGGCGGGCTGAGGAAAAAGAGCGCAAGAGAAAGAAAAATTTCGGGCAAAAGGACCCGTGGGAGATGTGAAACCATGAAACTGGTGCTGGCAAGTAAAAATGAAAAGAAGCTGAACGAGCTGAAGCAGATTCTGTCCGGCATGGGGGTGGAGGTGTGCCTTCAGGCGGACGTTGGGATCGACATCGACGTGGAGGAGACGGGGACCACCTTCGAGGAGAACTCCCTGCTGAAAGCCAAAGCGGTGATGGAGGCCAGCGGCCTGCCCGCCATCGCCGACGACTCCGGGCTGTGCGTGGACGCGCTGGGCGGCGCGCCGGGGGTGTACTCCGCCCGGTACGGCGGAGAGGGGCTGGACGATACGGGCCGCTACCGCCTGCTGCTGGCCAATATGCCCCGTGGGGAGGCCAGGACGGCCAAGTTTGTGTCCGTCATCACCTGCTGTTTCCCCAATGGCGATGTGCTCACTGCGAGGGGAGAGTGCCCCGGCACCATCGCCTTTGCCCCTATGGGGGAGGGCGGGTTTGGCTACGACCCGGTGTTCTTTCTGCCCAGGCTGAAAAAAACCTTCGCCCAGCTCACCGCCGAGGAAAAGAACGCCATCTCCCACCGGGGTCTGGCGCTGGCGGCGTTTCAGGAAAAGCTGGAGGACTATTTAAAATGAAGAATACCAAAACCTGCCCCAAGTGCGGAAGCAGGGCTGTTGCCGAGGTTCCAGGCGGCTCTTTCAGTCCTCTGGGACGAAGCGGATCGATAGAAACCGATCCTTTTGAGACGGCCAGGATAGACCGCTGGATCTGCTGTGCCTGCGGGTATTCGGAAGCATGGATCGAGCCGAAAAAATTGCAAAAAATACGAAAAAGATGGTTAAAAAACCATTAAAGGAGCTATACATGGATTTGACAAGCAAGCAGCGCGCCCAGCTGCGCTCTATGGCCAACGACCTGGACACCATCGTCCACGTGGGTAAGGACGGCGTGGGGGAAAACCTCGTCAAGCAGGCGGACGACGCCCTGGAGGCCCGGGAGCTCATCAAGGGAAAGGTGCTGGAAAACAGCCCCCTGTCCCCCCGGGAGGGCGCGGAGGAGCTGGCCCGGGCCACCCGGAGCGAAGTGGTCCAGGTGATCGGCACCAAGTTCGTTTTATACAGGGAGACCCACAGCAAGCCAAAGGACAAGCGAATCAGGCTGGTGAAATAGCACATCCCTTAAATTTTGCTTTGAGAGGGTGGTCTGCGTTGAAAATCGGCATATACGGCGGCAGCTTCAATCCCCCCCATCTGGGGCATCTGGCGGCGGCCAGGGCGGCGGCGGCCGCGCTGGAGCTGGACAGGCTGGTATTTGTCCCGGCGGGGCTGCCGCCCCATAAGGAGCTGGCGCCCGGAAGCCCCACCGGGCCACAGCGGCTGGAGATGACCCGCATTGCCGCCGACCAGCTGCTCATGCCCGCCGCCACCGAGGTGTGGGACGTGGAGATTTTTCGGGAGGGGAAGAGCTATACCGCAGACACCTTGGCCCAGGCGGCCCTGCGCTGGCCCGGGGACGAGCTGTGGCTGCTGATGGGGACGGATATGTTTCTCACAATCCAGCACTGGCGGGAGCCGGAACGGCTGCTGAAGCTGGCCGGGGTGTGCGCCTTTGGCCGCACCGAGGCGGATGGGGAGGCGGTGTTCGCGCCCCAGCGGGAGTTTCTGAGCAGAAGCTATCCCGGGTGCAGGATTGCCACCATCTCAATCCCCGGACTGGTGGACATCTCGTCCACCCGCCTGCGGGAGCTGCTCCCAGGCGGGAGGGGCCGGGAATTTTTGCCGGAGGCGGTGTACGGCTGCATTTTGCGGGAAAAACTATACGGGACTGACGCCGACTTGAAGCGGCTGTCCCTGGAGGACCTGCGGTGTGTGTCCTACTCCATGGTATACGCCAAGCGGCTGGCCCATATCCGGGGCTGCGAGGAGGAGGCGGCGCGGCTGGCGCGCCGCTGGGGCGCGGACGAGGAGCGGATGCGCCGGGCCGCCATCCTCCACGACTGCACCAAGTATTTCACCGTTGAGCAGCATTTGGATGTCTGCGAAAAATACGGCATGGAGCTGTGTCCCCTGGAGCGGGCCACCGACAAGCTGCTCCACGCCAAGAGCGGCGCGGCCCTGGCCAAACATATTTTTGGAGTGGACGATGGCGTCTACAACGCCATCTTGTACCACACCACCGCCCGGGCCGACATGAGCCTGGAGGAGAAACTGCTGTACATCGCCGACTATATGGAGCCCTGCCGGGATTTTCCCGACGTGGGGGAGCTGCGCCGGCTGGCCTATACCGACCTGGACGGGGCGGTGGGCATGGGCGCGTCGCTGTCCATGCGGGAGATGGTGGAGCGGGGGAAAGAACTCCACCACGACACCCAGGCGGCCTATGAATTTTACGGGAAAGGGAATCAAGCATGAGCGACCAGCCCAAGAGACATCAGGAAGAGACGCCGGACCGGACCGGACCGGGGAAGCGCCTGGAGAAAAGGCCAGGGCCGGCCCAGGACCCGGAACAGGCCCGGAAGCGGAGAGAGAAACGGATCATGGCGGTGATGGTCGCCCTTGCGGTGGTGATGGTGATCGCGGCGTCGCTGGCGATGCTGTACAGACGCTGGGTGAAAAGGCCGGAGCTGCCCGGCCCCGGGCCTGACGCATCCGTCAGCCTGCCGCCGGACGCCAGCGCCGAGCCCACCCTGGACATCGACGCCATCGAGCCCAAGGTGGGGGGCGAGCGCAGGAGCAAGGCCATTTACACCATTCTGATCTTCGGGTCGGACACCACCTCCGGCCTGACGGACACCATGATGGTGGCCACCTACGACGTGGCCAACCAGAAGGCTGCCGTCATGTCCCTGCCCCGGGACACGCTGATTAACGTGCGCCGGTGGAATAAGAGCCTGAACGCCGTGTACAGCGCCTATAAAGACCCGGACCAGGGGGTGGAGGCGCTGAAGAGCGAGGTGTCCGAGCTGGTGGGCTTTACCCCGGACTACTACGTGCAGATCGACTGGGAGCTGGTAGGGGAGATGGTGGAGGCCATCGGCGGCGTCTGGTTTGACAACCCCTACCACATGGAGTACTACGACCCCTATCAGGACCTCAATATCTACCAGGAGCAGGGCTACCGTAAGCTGGACGGTAGCGACGCCATGCAGATTGTCCGCTGGCGGCACAACAACAAAAACGTCCCTTACAACCCCGGCGTCAGCACGGCGTACGCCGCCAGCGACCTGGAGCGGCTGAACGTCCAGCACGCTTTTTTGAAAGCGGTGCTCAAGCAGACCCTGCAGATTGGCAACATCACCCGGATCGGCCAGCTCATTGAGCTGTTTAACAGCCGGGTAGAGAGCGACCTGGCGGTGGAAAATATGCTCTGGTTCGGGCAGGAGGCCGTACTGGGCGGGCTGAAGGTGGACGACGTGGAGTTCTTCACGATGCCCTGCCTGGGGGCGGGGCCCAAGGGCTCCCGCTATTACGGCCGGGTGTATCCCAACCAGAAGGAGCTGCTGGGCCTTATCAATGAGAAGCTCAACCCCTTTGTGGAGGAGGTCACCATCAAGCAGCTGGATCTGATCCGGGTGAGCAAGGACGGAAACACCCTGTCATCCAGCACCGGAAAGCTGGCTGACCCCGGGGCGGGCATCCCCCCGGCGGTGGACACCCCCGAGCCCACCGAACCGCCGGTGGAGAGCGATCCCATTGCCAGCGGCCCGGTGGAGAGCGGGGCCGTTGACCCCGACCCGGCGGAGAGCGGTCCCATAGACAGCCCGCCGCCCAGCGCCCCGGCGGAGCCAGACCCACCCGCCACGCAGGGGCCGGAGGAGCCAGCCGACTGGGGAGATACGGCGGATTAAATGGAAAAGGAGAAAAATGATATGCTGAACGAGAAGGAAATGGTGGCCATCGCCGTCAAGGCGCTGGATGAAAAAAAGGGGAAGGACATCAAGGTGCTCCACACCGCCGGGCAGACCACGCTGGCAGACTACTTTGTGATCTGCAACGGCAGCTCCAACACCCAGGTGCGGGCGCTGTCCGAAGCGGTGGAGGAGGCCATGTCCAAGGCCGGAGAGGAGCCCCACCACATCGAGGGCCACCGGGGCGGCCAGTGGACGCTGATGGACTACTCCAGTGTGGTGGTCCATATCTTTACCGAGGAGGGCCGGGAGTTTTACGGCCTGGAGCGGCTGTGGTCGGACGCGGAGGCGGTGAATATCGCCCCCTATCTTGCGGCGGAAGCCGAGTGAGGTCGTGACGACAATGGAAAACAACAAAAAAGTAATGGTGTCCGGCATCCAGCCCAGCGGGCAGCTCCATCTGGGCAATTATCTGGGGCCCCTGCGCCACTGGCCGGAGATGATCGACGAGTTTGACTGCTATTTCTTCCTGGCGGACCTGCACACCATCACCGTGCGCCAGGACCCGGCGGAACTGAGACGACGCACCCTGGCTCTGCTGGCCCAGTACATTGCCTGCGGGCTGGACCCGGAGAAATGCGTACTGTTCATCCAGTCCCATGTCCCCGCCCACAGCCAGCTGGGGTGGGTGCTGGACTGCTACACCATGTTCGGCGAGCTGTCCCGCATGACCCAGTTCAAGGACAAATCCGCCAAAAACGCCGACAACATCAACGCGGGGCTGTTCACCTACCCGGTGCTGATGGCGGCGGACATCCTGCTCTACCAGCCCGACTTTGTTCCCGTGGGAGAGGATCAGAAGCAGCACGTGGAGATCTGCCGGGATATCGCCAACCGCTTCAACGGCGTGTATGGCGATGTGTTCCAGGTGCCGGAACCCTACATTGCCAAGGTGGGGGCCAGGATTATGAGCCTGTCCGCGCCGGACAGCAAGATGAGCAAGTCCCAGCCCGAGGGCTGCGTGTTCCTGATGGAGAAGCCGGAGGACATCGCCCGGAAGTTCAAGCGGGCGGTCACCGACAGCGACACCGAGCACTGTGTGCGCTACGACCCGGAGCAAAAGCCGGGTGTGTCCAACCTGATGCAGATTTACGCCTCCGCCACGGGGAAGAGCTATGAGGATATTGAGGCGGAGTTCGACGGCCAGGGCTACGGCGCCTTCAAGCCCGCCGTGGGCGAGGCCGTGGTGGAGACCCTGCGGCCCATCCGGGAGGAGACCGAGCGGCTGCTGGCCGACAAGGCGTACCTGGAGGGGGTTTACCGGGCCGGGGCGGAGCGGGCGGAATACGTCGCCAGCAAGACCCTGCGCAAGGTGTACAAAAAGGTGGGCTTCCTGCCCCGGTAAAGAGAAAACGCCCCCACGGGGGCGGGAAACGGCCGGCCGACCCGGTTCCGGCCGAGAAGGAGCGAAATTCAGTTGAACGAATTTAGAACCATCCTGGGGTCCCAGGATATCTGGTACGTATTGCTGGCGCTGGTGCTGGCGGGCATGGTGGCCTTCGCCTCCACGCCGCTGGTGAAGGCGCTGTCGGTGAAAATGGGCGCGGTGGACGTCCCCAAAGACAGCCGGCGGATGCACGACCACCCTATCCCCCGGATGGGGGGCCTTGCCATCTTTTTCGGGTTTGTGGTGTCCATGCTGATGTTTGTCCCCCTGGACACCGCCAAGAAGGGGATGCTGCTGGGAGCGGTGGTCATTGTGGTGCTGGGCATTCTGGACGACATTTATGCCTTGCCCGCCGTGCCCAAATTTTTGGTGCAGATCGCCGCCGCCCTCATCGCGGTGCTGGCGGGCAACCGCATCGACGTGCTGTCCAACCCAAATATTTTCAGCTCCAACCCGGTGTGGCAGCTGGGCTGGCTGGCCTATCCTGTCACCCTGGTCTGGATCGTGGCCATCACCAACTCGGTCAACTTCATCGACGGGCTGGACGGGCTGGCCTGCGGCGTGTCCACCATCAGCGCGGCCACCATGCTGGTCATCGCCCTGCTGGTGTGCGAGGAGCTGGACGTGGCCATCATGATGGCGGCGCTGGCGGGGGCCTGCATCGGCTTCCTGCCCTACAACTTCAACCCGGCCAAGATTTTCATGGGGGATACCGGCTCCACCTTCCTGGGCTTCGTCATGGCCACCGTGTCGGTGAACGGGATGTTCAAGCAGTACCCCATCATCTCCTTTGTGGTGCCCTTCCTGGTGCTGGGCCTGCCCATCTTCGACGAGTGCTTTGCCGTGATCCGGCGGCTGTCCCGGGGGCAGAGCCCCATGGCGCCCGACCGGGGGCACGTCCACCACCGGCTCATCGACATGGGCTTCTCCCAGAAGCAGGCGGTGGGGGTGCTGTATGTCATCTCCGCCATTCTGGGACTGTCCGCCGTGGTGCTCGCCGCGGGCGGCGCGCAGAAGGCCATGGTGTTTTTGCTGGCCATGGGGGTGGCGGCGGCCATCGCGTGGCGGGTATTTCTGGCGGGTCCCGCCCATGACAGGGCGGAAGAACAGGAGCCGCCGGACAACGCGGAGGAGCACGGGGACAAGGGGGAGGACAGCCATGGATAAGCTGAAGGTGATGACCATATTCGGCACCCGGCCGGAGGCCATCAAAATGGCCCCGCTGGTGAAGGAGCTGGAGGGCCGGGAGGAGATTGAGAGCATCTGCTGCGTCACCGCCCAGCACCGGCAGATGCTGGACTCGGTGCTGGATATCTTCCAGGTGAAGCCCCAGTTCGACCTGGACATCATGGAGGCCAGCCAGACGCTGTCCACCATCACCTCCAAGTGCCTGCTGGGGCTGGAAAAGGTGTTTCAGGAGGTGCGGCCCGACCTGGTGCTGGTCCATGGGGATACCTCCACCACCTTCGCCGGGGCGCTGGCGGCATTTTACCAGCAGGTCGCCGTGGGCCACGTGGAGGCGGGCCTGCGCACCTGGGACCGGTACTCCCCCTTTCCGGAGGAGATGAACCGTTCCATGGTGGGCCGGCTGGCCGAGCTCCACTTCTGCCCCACCCAGGCCAACCGGCGCAACCTGGAGGCGGAGGGGATCACAAAAGGGCTGTTCGTCACCGGCAATACGGTGATCGACGCCCTCCAGACCACGGTGCGGAAGGACTTCACCTTTGCTGAGGACGCGCTGAACCGGCTGGATTATGAAAATAAAGATGTCATCCTGGTTACCTGCCACCGGCGGGAGAACTACGGCCAGCCCATGGAGGACATCATGTCCGCCCTGGCCTTCCTGGCGGGAACCTACGACCGGACCGTGGAGATTGTCTACCCCGTCCACCTCAGCCCGGTGGTGCAGGAGTGCGCCCACCGGCACCTGGACGGCATCCCCAACGTCCACCTCATCCCGCCCCTGGATGTGGAGGAGATGCACAACCTGATGGCCCGGTGCTATCTGGTGATGACCGACTCCGGGGGCCTCCAGGAGGAGGCGCCCGCCCTGGGCAAGCCGGTGCTTGTCCTGCGGAGGGAGACGGAGCGGCCCGAGGCGGTGGCGGCCGGGACGGTGAAACTGGCCGGGGTGGGCTATGACGAAATTATAGACATGGCGTCCGCCCTGCTCGCGTTCCCCGAGGAGTACGACAAAATGGCCCACGCCGCCAACCCCTACGGGGACGGCAGGGCCTGCCGCCGCATTGTGGACGCCATTTTGTATCATTTTGGCCGGACAGACCGGCCGCCGGAGCCGTTTTGCGGCTGAAGCTGAATTTTGCGGGGCCGGGTGCTTCAAGGAAAGAAGGGTGCCCGGCGGAGCTTTGATGGGGGGCGGGCAGCGATGGAGGACAAAAAGCGGATGGTGATGGCGGTGATTATCATCGTGGTGGTGCTGGCCGCCGTGGGCTACAGCTTTTTTCTCAACCTGTTCGCGCCCACCCCCAGGCTGGAAATAGCCGACCCGGACGCCTCCCAGGGCGCCGGCCCGGTGGGACAGCCCAGCGGCCCGGTGGACGGCGTGGTGGTGGAGGTCA
>CAJUOT010000011.1:25318-63098 GCA_910588135.1 uncultured Oscillospiraceae bacterium
CACCCCCCAGACGGTGCAGAGCCTGATCGCCGATCTGGAGCGGTATGAGAGCTACCACCGCACGGTGGCGGTGGAGTACTTTGACGGCGGGGAACCGGTGGGTACGGTGTCCGCCCAGGTGTGGGCGGACGGCGGCTGGGTCCGCACCTCCGCCGCGCTCAGTTCCGGCACGTTGGAGCACTCAATTGTGGGAAACGGGACGCTGTGGCTGTGGTACGGCAGGACCGGGCCGGTGTACTCCGGCCCGGCGGGCGGGAAAACCGCCGACCTGATCCAGCGCCTGCCCACCTATGAGGATGTGCTGGCCCTGGATCAAGCGGACATCACCGGCGCCGGATACGAGGAGCGGGGCGGACAGCCCTGCGTCTACGTGGAGGTAAACGGGCTGCTGGGCGTGACGGAGCGCTACTGGGTGTCGGTAGACAGCGGTCTGCTGGTGGCCGCAGAGACAGAAAAGGACGGCGCGGCGGTATATGTCATGACGGCTCAGGATGTGGTCAGCCCTCTGGAACAGACAGACGGTATGTTCGTTCTGCCCGACGGGACGGCGCTGCACTGAGGCGGGGGCCTATGCGTCTGCCCCTCGTGCTTCGTCGTTGTCACGCTCGGGCTGGACGCATATACGGCCTGGCTTCCCTCCGGCGAGGGACAAATCCGGCAGCCTTTGGCCGCCTGGGTTTTGTCCCTCGCTCCGGTCCATCCAGGCCTATGCGTCTGCCCCTCGCGCTTCGTCATCGCCCAGCCCCAGCAGCAGGAGCAGGCCCAGGGTGATGACCAGCTCCAGATTATCCCCGTCCTCCAGGTAGAGGAACAGGATGATGAGCACCAGCAGGATGTCCCCGGTGTCGAAATGCTCCAGGGAGAAATGCTTTTTCACCCCGTCCAGCAGCTGGCCAAGCCCGCGGGCCACCTCCCCCACCAGGTCATTTTTTGGGCGGTCTTGCCCCGGGGGACGGAACAGGCCGCCTGGGTGGGGCTGGCCGGGGTGGTTCTGCCGGGGCTGGCCGCGGCCCGGATTGGGACGGCTGCCGGTCTGGCTCTGGGGCTCCGGGTCCAGCAGGACGAAGCTGCCGCCGTCCAGATAGTGGTTATACATGGCTGTCCTCCCTGCGGGCGCGCAGCAGCTCCAGCCCCGAACGGATCAGCCGGGACAGCTTGGCGATCTGGACCGCCTTGTCCAGCTTGGCGTACCGCTCCTCCCGCACGAAGGGGCGCAGGGCGGCGAGCAGGGCGGTGCGCTGGTCGTCCTGGCCGCTGTTGAACTGGCTGATGAGGCCGGCGGCGGCGGACAGCGTGCCGGAATCCAGGCCGCCCAAAGCGCCCAGTATCCCGCCCAGCCCCCCGCTGGAGGCTGTGGAGGCAGCCGGGGTCCCGGAGGAGGGAGCGTCCGGCGGGCGTTCTCCCTGGGCGGGCTGATCCTGGCCTTGTCCCTGGGGGGCGGGCTGGCCCTGGGCCTCCTGGCCGGAGGGCGACGGCGCGGGGCCGCCCAGGTTCAGCGACTGGGCCAGGGACATGATCTGCGCCATGGCCTGGGGATTGCCCAGAACGCTCTCCAGTTTTTCTTCCAGCTCGCTCACGGTATTCCCCTCCCGGCGCGGTTTTGTGTCAGGCTATTAGAAGCTGTCCTTCATTTTCTGGATGAGCTTTGCTCCTTCCGGATCGCGCATCAGCTGACGGATGGCGTCCGCCAGCTGGGCGGTGTCGCCCTTGGCGGCCCGCTGGGCCGCGGACTCCAGATCCCCGGTGCTCTGGCTGAGCAGGTCGAAGATTTTCCGGGTTTCCGGCGCGTCCCGCAGCTTTTCCAGCCGCCCCGGGTCGGACATGAGCCCGGCGGCTTCTTTTCCTTTGAGCAGGTTCTCAAAATTCGGCATAGGAAATCCCTCCGTTCACTGTCAGTATATGTGGGCCGGGGGAAATGGTGACCAATGATGAAGATTTTAGTCTTTTCAGATTCTCACGGGCGGCTGGGCCATATGGTGGACGCCATGGAGCGGGAGCGCCCCCGCCGGGTATTTTTCCTGGGGGACAACTACCGGGACGGGGAGGTGCTGGCGGACGCCTACCCGGACGTGCCCATGGAGCTGGTGCGGGGCAACTGCGACTGGGATCAGGCCCCGGACGAGCTGATCGTGGAGGCGGGTGGCGTGAAGTTCCTGCTCGCCCACGGACACCGCTACCACGTGAAGTCGGGCACGGACGAGCTGGCCCGGGCGGCCAGGGAAAAGGGCGCGGACGTGGCCTGCTTCGGCCATACCCACAAGGGGTTGAATATGCCCGGGCATGGCGTGTGGCTCTTCAACCCAGGCACCGCCGGGGGCATCCACAACCGGGTGGGATACGGGGTGATCCTGGCGGAGGGCGGGAAGTTCCGCGCGGAGCTGCGCTAGACGGGGCTTGCGCTTTGGCGGGGAATGAGGTAAAATCATAGTCGGAACAGGTGCGAAGAAAAAAATCGAACAAATTTCAAAAAAGCCCTTGACAAGTGTTCGTGCGTCTGCTATACTGTGCACATCAAGGGCAAACCCGGTGAAAGCCGGTGGCGCAAAGCTAAAGGGCCTTCCCTGAGAGGGGGTGGCAGCCAGTTGCAGGTGGGTTACTTCCACTTTGAATTGGTTTGATTGAGGCTTGCGCCTAGGCGCAAGCCTTTTCTTGTGTTTCCACAAGAAAAGAAAAGTGTTAAGAAACGCGGAGGGGGGCGCATAACGCGGCAATGCCGCAGACAGGCAGGTGTAACTAGCGATTTTCTGAAAAAGGCAAACCATCCGAAAGGGTGGGGCGCAAAGCAAGGGGCCTAATGCTGGCGTAAAGCAGACTTACGCTTCTGACCCCGCGCGAGCCCAGCCAAGCGGGCCGCGTGGGGAGAGGAGGCGCAGGGGAACGCAGCGAGGGATAGCCAGAGGCTTTCCCCAGCGGAGTGGACTTTACGCTGACGATGGCAGCCCGGCCGCCAGAATTTCTACTTCTAAAATATAGATTTTGATTAGGAGGATGAAATCATGGCAAAGAAGTTTTTCAAAAAGGCCCTGTCCATGGGCCTGTCCCTGGCGCTGTGCGCGGGTCTGGCTCTTCCGGCGTTCGCCGCCGACGAAGCCGGCGAGACCCCCGAGCCCCCCGCCCAGGAGGAGCCCCAGGCGGAGGAGACTACAAAGATTTATATTTACGCCAAGGTGGATCAGATTGGAACCGAGGGCACCTTGGGAGAGAATGTGCCTGACCCGAATTTCAACGCCACCAGCCCGAATGGGAAATGGCTCACGGTGGGCTGCGTCGAGGTTCCCAGCGACCAGCTGCCCAACAACTCCGATTCTGATAAGGAGAAGCTGGATACGGCCAACTCCTGGAACATCGACCCGAAGGACATCGAGTGGTTCAACGATTATGACCTGTCCAAGCTGGTGGGCTTTCAGGAGCTTACCTGGACGGCGCTCAAGCAGGATGACGGAGCCACGGACTATGTCCCCGGCGGCACGAAGGAGTGGCACCTGGACGGCAAGATCGACTTGACTGCCGGGGCTCTGGAGGGTGTAAAGAACGTCTACACCTATGTCTATGTGGGCGAGAACCCCACCACCGACACCCTGCCCGAGGCGGGGGACAAGGACGCGAAGCAGAGCAACTATGTCTTTGTAGGCAACGGGCAGGTGACGCTCACGGAGGGTGAGGATTTGGACAATCTGACCCCCGAGGAGATTGAGGAAAAGCTCACTGTAAAGCCCAACTATGGCGATATCACGATCTCCCACACCGATAAGGACGGGAATACGGAAGACGCCAGCTTCCAGTACAGCGAGTCCGCCGAGGGCGGCGTGGGCACTTACCACATCGTCTGGGACGAACTGAAGGACGAAACGCTGGGCGCGAACAGCAACAGCGACACGCCCCTGGTGAAGGTTGACCATACGACCTGCCATGCAAATGGCCGCGCGGTGCTGCACACCACTTATACGGTGGAAATCAAAGATCAGAACGGCAACACGGTGGGCACCCAGACCTTCAACGTGGACTATCAGCCGGACGCGGAGGAGGAGCTCACGTTTAGTGAGCTGAACGCAAAGATGAACGGCGCCCTCAATGATTATCTGAGCGCCAACGGCGGCAGCCTGAAAATTGAGGGCCTTGACCCCACGCAGGTTACGAACTTCACGTTCAATGTAACCAGGCGCCAGCCCCCTGTCGTCATCTATCCGCCTGTGGAAACCGTGATTGACGAGCCCGAGGTGCCCCTGGCGGGCCTGTTCACCCGGGCGGACGCCATCGGTTACCTGTGGGAGCAGGCGGGCGAGCCCGAGGCGGAGCTGTCCGACTTCCCCGACGTGCCGGAGGATCATGACTGGGCCGCTGCCATCGGCTGGGCCCAGGATATGGGTATCGCGCTGGCCGACAAGGACGGCAACTTCCGGCCCGACGACCTGGTTCTGCGCAGCGTGGAGAGCCTGGACGTGAGCCCCGAGGGCGAGCTTCAGGAGTTCCTGAACCGCTACGCGGTGTACGCGGGCGTGGAGCTTTCCGCGGATGAGCTGTTCATCGAGCTGGAGGGCGCGTGGGACGACATCATCATGGGCGAGGACGCCCAGGTCATCTTCGATGACTTCTTCGCCAAGCTGGAGGCGGCCCTGAACGCGGCGGCCTGACCCCCGAAAACCAAACAGCAAAAAAAGGACGCCCCGGGGCGTCCTTTTTTTGCGCCCCGTCGCTTTGGAATATTGTGGGACACGCCCTCATAGGATTGGGGTACGAAGGCGGTGAACGGTATGGACGAAAGAAAACCCTGGGAGCAGGCGGCGGCGGTGCTGCCCGGCCCCCTGCGGGACGGCCTGCGCGCCCTGGGGGCGGACAGGCTGTGCGCCCTGGAGGAGCTGCGGCTGCGCCGGGGCTTTCCCATGACGGCGCTTTTCCCGGAGGGCGAGGCGGAGACAGGCGGCCCGCCTGTGGGCGAGGACGAGCTGCGCCAGGTGATGGAGAACGCCACCCAGTCCTCCGCCCACACGGCGCTGGACAGGGTGCGGCAGGGGTTTGTCACCCTGCGGGGGGGCCACCGGGTGGGTATGTGCGGCACGGCGGCGGTGAAGGACGGGCGCATCGTCACCCTGCGGGAGCTGTCCTCCCTGTCTGTGCGGGTGGCAAGGCCGGTGGAAGGGCTGGCGGCGCCGCTGCTGCCCCAATTGATGGAGGACGGCCGGTTTTTGAGCACGCTGATCGCAGCGCCCCCGGGGGTGGGCAAGACCACCCTCCTGCGGGACCTGGTCCGGGCGCTGTCCGACGGCGAGGGAGGAGCGCCTCTGCGGGTGTCGGTGGCGGATGAGCGGGGGGAGGTCGCCGCGCTGTGGCGCGGGGAGCCCCAGCTGTACGTGGGCCGGCACACCGACGTGCTGGATGGCTGCGCCAAGGCGGAGGGGCTGTCCATCCTGATCCGGGGGATGAACCCCCAGGTGGCGGCGGTGGATGAAGTCGCCCAGCCGCCGGACGTGCGGGCGGTTGTGGAGGCGGCGGGGTGCGGCGTGGCCGTGGTGGCCACCGTCCATGGGACGGGGCTGGACAGCCTGCGCCGCCGGCCCGTCTGCCGGGAACTGGCGGAGGCGGGCGTATTCCGGCGGCTGGTGGTGCTGGAACGCCGGGGCGCGGAGCGCCGCGTCCGGGTGGAGGCGCTGCCATGACGCGGATTCTGGGGGCGGTTCTGGTGGTGGCGGGGTGCGCCGCCCTGGGCTTGGCGGGTGCCGCCCGACTGGACGGGCGGGTGTGGGACCTGGACGAGCTGTCGGCGGGGCTGGACGCGCTCCAGCGGGAGCTGGGCTGGCGGCTGGCGCCCCTGCCCGACGCGCTGGATACGGCGGCGGGGGCCGCCCGCGGCCCTGCGGCGCAGTTTTTCGCCCGCTGCGCCCAGGGGGCCCGGATGCCGGACGGACAGGCGTTTCAACAAATATGGGCGGAGGGGCTGTCCGGCGTCCCCCTGCGGCTCGCGGCGGAGGACAAGAGCGCCCTGGAACGGCTGGGCCCGGTGCTGGGCCGGTACGACGGGGACAGCCAGCGGCTGGCCCTGGAGGAGGCGTTGGCGGGGCTGCACGCCCTTCGGGCGTCGGCGGCGGACGACCGCCTCCGGCTGGGCCGGGTATATGGTGTGCTGGGGGTGACAGCGGGGCTGTTCGCGGCGATCCTGCTGATTTGACGATTTGGGAGGACGGATGATGGACGTGGACCTCATTTTTAAAATTGCCGCCATCGGCATTCTGGTGTCGGTACTGAACCAGGTGCTCACCCGCTCCGGGCGGGATGAGATGGCCACCATGACCACCCTGGTGGCCCTGGTGGTGGTGTTGATGATTGTGGTGCAGCAGATCAACGACCTGTTCACCCTGGTGAAGGATTTGTTCGGGCTGTGAGCGGGGTGGCCAGGATTGCGGCGGCGGCGGTGGCGGCGGCGCTGTGCGCCGTGGTGGTGCGCAAACAGTCGCCGGAGATTGCCCTGGCCCTGGGGCTGGGGGCGTGCGCGCTCATTGTGCTGTACTGCTCGGGGGCGCTTGCCGATGTGATGGAGCTGGCGGACAAGCTGGCCCGGGCAGGGGGGCTGTCCCCCCAGGTTGTGGAGCCGGTGGTGAAAGCGGCGGGTATCGCCATCGTCAGCCGCCTGGCCGCGGATTTCTGCAAAGACGCGCAGGAGGGCGGGCTGGCCTCGGCGGTGGAGCTGGCGGGGACGGCGCTGGCCCTGGCGGCGGCTCTGCCGCTGATGTCGGCGGCGCTGGACACGCTGGTCAAACTGCTGTAGCGGAGGGGGAGCGTATGAAAGGGACGTGGGCGGCTTTGGCGGCCTTGCTGCTCCTCACGGCGCTGTGGCTTCCGGCCCGCGCCGCCTCCGGGGGAGAGGGGCTGGTTGAGGTGGACGAGCTCCAGCGGGCGGCGCGGGAGAGCGGCGGGGAGCTGGAGTACGGGACCGGCCTGGACGAAGGGCTGGGGCAGCTGCTGGACACAGGCGCCCGGGAACTGGGGGGGTCGGTGCAAAAGGCGGCCAGATCCGCGGCCCTGCTGCTGGTGATTCTGTTTTTCTGCGCTTTGGCGGGGAGCGTGAGCGGAGAGGATGGGAAGGGCGGGCTGAGCGCCGCGAATCTGGCCGGGACGCTGGCGGTGACGGCGGTGGCGGTGGCGGATGTGAACGCCCTGCTGGGGCTGGGCACCGGGGCCATTGAGAGGATGACGTCCTTTGCCAACGTCCTGCTGCCCGCGGTGGCGGTGGTGACGGCGGCCACAGGGGCGGTGACCGGGGCGGCGGCCCGGCAGATGGCGGCGGCGGTGTTCTCCGACCTTCTGATCGGGCTCATCAACGGCCTGCTGGTACCTCTTCTATATTGCTATATCGCCGCTTCGGTGGCCCAGGCGGCGCTGGGAAGGGAGGAGCTGAAGCGGATGGCCGATCTGCTGAAATGGACGGTGACCACGCTGCTCACCGTGGTGATGACCGCCTTTGTGGGCTATCTCACCGCCAGCGGTGTGGTGGCGGGGACAGCGGACGCTGCGGCGGTGAAGGCGGCCCGGATGGCGATATCCGGGGCGATCCCGGTGGTGGGAGGAATTCTTTCCGACGCGGCGGAGACGGTGCTGGCCTCGGCGGGAGTGCTGCGGGGGACGGTGGGCGTGTTCGGCATGGTCACCCTGCTGGGGGTGTGTCTGGCGCCCCTGCTGCGGCTGGCGGTTCACTACTTGGCGTACAAGCTGGCGGCGGCTCTGGCCTGCGCCTTTGGCGGCGGCCCGGCCTGTACGCTGGTGGACAGGCTCAGCTCGGCCTTCGGGCTGGTGCTGGGGATGACCGGGGCGTGCTGCCTGCTGCTGCTCATCGCCCTGGTATCCTGCGTGTCGGTGAGCGCCGTATGATGGAGGCGGTGCGGCAATGGCTGCTGGGAATGACCGCCGCCGCCCTGATGCTGGCCCTGGCAGAGGCGCTGGCTCCGGAGGGAGGCGCGAAACGGGTGTGCCGCCTTGCGGGAGGGCTGGCTTTGCTGCTGACGGCGGTGGGGCCGGTGACGGGGCTGCTGGACGGCGGGCTGTTCGCCGGGGCGGCGGAGAGCTGGAAGGAGCGGCTCCAGGGCTATGAGACGGAACTGGAGGAGAAACGCGATTTGTTTTATTTGTCCATCATAGAGGATGAGACCGCCGCATATATTGTGGACAAGGCGAGGGAACTCGGCTTGGAATGTTCGGCGGAGGTGACCTACGGCTATGACGAGGACGGCATGCCCCGACCCTGGGAGGCCACCGCCCGGGGGGAGTGGACACCGGAGCGGCGCGCCCGGCTGGAGCGTCTGCTGGAGGAGGAGCTGGGCATACCCGCCCGGCGGCAATATTACGAGGAGATACGGCCATGAAGTCCCAATGGAAGCTGCCGGAGGCACAGCAGCTGTGGAAGCTGCTGGACAAGTACAAATACGTGCTCGCTGTGCTGGCGGCGGGGCTGGTGCTGCTGCTGTGGCCTGCAGGGGAGAGGGAGCGGCCGGAGGAGGTTCCCGACCCGGGCAGGGAGGAGTTTGACCTGTCCGAATTGGAGGAAAAGCTCTCCCGGACCCTTTCCCAGATAGAGGGGGCAGGGGAGGTGACGGTGGCGCTTACGGTGAGGAGCGGCATGGAGCAGGTGCTGGCCGCCGACCGCACCACCGCCTCCGGCGAGCGGGAGAACCGCATTGAGGAAAAAACGGTGGTCATCAATACCGGCGCGGGCCAGGAGACGGTGGTGCGGGTTCAGCGCTACCCCGTGTTTCAGGGGGCGGTGGTGGTTTGCCCCGGCGGGGACCGGGCGGACGTGCGGCTGCTGCTCACCCAGGCGGTGTCCGCCCTCACCGGACTGGGGGCGGACCGAATCACCGTGTGCAAAGGAAGCGCGGAGCCGTAGGGAGCAGCGCGGATGGAGCGAAGCGAAGGCAAAAGCCCAGCCGCAGCGGAGCGGAGGCGGGTTTTGCCTGAGTCGCAGCGAAGCCGCGCGTCGCGAGCAGGCGCAGCGTGACAGCAAAGGAAGCGCGGAGCCGTAGGGAGCAGCGCGGGCGGAATAGAACAAACGTTTCACGTGAAACAATTATGTGAATGGAGGACAGAGCAATGAGCGTGTGGAAACGGAACGCGGTCGTGGTGGCCATTGTGCTTTTTGTGGGGGCCGCGGTGTACCTGAACTGGTCTTACGGCAGGGATACGGCGGTGGGAAAAGGGACGGATGACCAGGAGGGGGGCGGGAAGCTGCTGGGGCAGGCCGCCCTGGTCAACGGCAAAGAGGATGGCAAGCAGGGCGCGGATGACAAGCAGGGCGCCCAGCCCTCCGCCGATCCCAGCGCCCAGCCCTCCGCAGCCGGGGAGCGCACTGGGTACTTTGCGTCCGCCCGGCTCAACCGCCAGCAGGCCAGGGACAGCGCCCTTCAGCTTTTACAGCAGGCGGCGGCGGACGCGGGGGCCCAGCAGGACATCATCGACGAGGCCAACGCCTCCATTCAGGCCATGGCGGCCCTCACCATGTCGGAGGCCCAGGTGGAAAACCTGGTCACCGCCAAGGGCTATGGCGACTGTGTGTGCTTCATCAATGACAACAGCGCCAGCGTGGTGGTGTCGTCCACGGAAAACGGCCTGAGCGGAAACGACGTGACCAAGATTATGGAGATCGTCAAGGAGGAGACCGGCCTGACGGCTGACAAGATCACGGTGATTGAGACGGAGCCGTAAAACCGTACGCGGACGGCGGCGGGGGATATCCCCCGCCGCCGCTTTTTTGTCCCCCGCCCGGCGCGGGGCGGCGGTGGGACAGGCTTGCCCTCCGCCGCCCCGGCTGGTACAATGGGGTCGCAAAAAAACTGTAAGATTTTTGTCTGGCTCCCGTCTGATAGGGTGAGGGGCCTTTCAAGCACAGGGAGGGGGCGGCACATTGGAGGACAGCCAGATCATAGAGCTCTATTGGCGCAGGAGCGCGGACGCCGTATCGGAGACCAACGGCAAGTACGGCGCCTACTGCTTTGCCATAGCCAACAATATCCTGCGCAGCGCCGAGGACGCCGAGGAGTGCGTCAACGACGCCTGGATGCGCGCCTGGAACGCCATCCCGCCCCAGCGCCCCCGGGTCCTGCGGATGTTCCTGGGGCGGATCACCCGCAACCTCGCCTTTGACCGCTTCCGGGAGCGGAGTGCGGAAAAGCGGGGCGGCGGCGAGACCGCCCTGGTGCTGGACGAGCTGGGGGAGTGCCTGGGGGATGGGACAAGCGCGGAGGCCGCCTTTGAAGCCGAGGAGCTGCGGCGGTGCGTCGGGCGCTTTGTGCGGGCCCTTCCGGAGCGGGAGGGGAACGTGCTGGCGCGGAGGTACTTCTTTGCCGAGCCGGTGGCGGACATCGCGAAACGGTACGGCCTGACGGAAAACAATGTGATGGTGATTTTGAGCCGGACGCGGAAGAAGCTGAAGGCCCATCTCATGAAGGAGGGATACCTGTGAATCGAGACGACCTGTTCCGGGCGTTTGACGGGGTGGATGACGGCATTTTGGAGCGCAGCGAGGCCCCCGCGGCCCGCCGGAGGGCGCCGGCCTACCGCAGGTGGGGGGCGCTGGCCGCCTGCCTGGCCCTGGCGGTGAGCCTGGCCTGCGGCGCCCTGGCCGCCGAGGCGAAGGAGTACCGCGCGGCGGTGGAATTTTTCCAGGAGAACGGCCTGTCCACCGAAGGGCTGAGCCGGGCGGACGTGAAGGCGGTGTACCGGGACATTACCAGCCAGCATTTTACCTACGATAAGACGGCCCAGGTCATCGAGCGGGCGGTGCCGGGATGGGAGATCGACCAGAGGGAGCCCACCCCGGAGGAGCTGGCGGAGCTGTGGAACAGCAAAGACCCCGTCAAAAACCCCACGGCCAGCCCCTTCGCCCCGCTGGACTACCGCTTTGAGTACGCGGAGAAAATGGACGAGGAGCTGGGCTTCGAGGTCTTTGACCGCTGCTATTTGAGCCACTACGAGGACGGTGAGCTGGTGTGGCGGGCGGAGTTCGACCAGTTCTGCGTGACGGACTGGGCTCCCGTCTCCGGCGGGACGGCGGCGTGGGGCCAAAATTACCGGTGGTCCAGCGAGCAGCCCAGCTATCCCTGGATGGCCCGGGTGGACGAGTCAGGGAACATCCTGTGGCAGCGGCAGCTGGACCACGGCTTCCAGGACGAGTATATTTCCCAGGTGGTGGACAACGGGGACGGCACCTGGGCGGTGGTGAGCCGGGGGGATTTCGAGTACCTCTGCCTGAGCCAGTACGACATCGACGGGAATGAGCTGTCCTTCCAGAATATCCTGGTGGGGAACCTGGGCATCTGGAACGTGGTGCGCCTGGGTGAGGGCTACCTGGCCCAGCTGGGGAACACTGTGGACGGGGAGACCGCCCGGCTGGCCAAGCTGGACCGGGAGGGGAACCTGCTGGACACCTTCACCTATGCGGGGGAGGACTGCGATTACGCCATCACCGACATGATCGAGTTCGGGGGCCGGGTGTACCTGTCGGCCTACGCCGTGCCCAAGCAGACGGACGGGGGCGGGCGGTATGAGATCGACGGTATCTTGGATTACCTGTTTGACAACGAAATCTGGGAGATTTCCAGCGAGGAGCTCACCCCCATGGTGCGGGACAACTACACGGCGGTGCTGCTCCTGTGTGATCCCGAGGGGGGTGCGCCCGAGACCTTCTACTCCGTCAAGGGCTCCCTGGGCGGCAAGCTGGCGGTGGACGGCGCCGGGTCGCTGGCCTGGGACGTGGAGAGCGTGGCGGACACCTTCTTCTCCCCGGCCACCAGCTCCTTCACCATCGGCGGCACCTGCCAGGTGTTCCGCTACACCTTCGACGGCTCCGGCGCGCTGCTGGGCCAGGAGGACACGGGGGAGACCACGCCCTACCGCCGGTAGGGGAGGGTGAGAAATAAGGATTGTAATTTCCCCAATTGGGTGATATAATAGCCTCAGCATCAAAAAGGAGCGTGAGGCGACATGGCCGACGGTAAAGAATATATTTCCCACGAGGGCGAGCTGGGCAGCGTCAGCATTTCGGAAGAGGTGCTGGCCGTCATCGCCGCCGCCGCGGCGGTGGACGTGGAAGGCGTGAGCTGCCTGGGCAACGGGGTTGGCCGGGACGTTACCGACCCCGCCAACCGCAAGGCGCTGACCCGCGGCGTGCGCCTGTGGGTGGAGGACGAGCGGGTGAGCGTGGACCTGCCCATCCTGGTGCGGTACGGCTACGTGGTCACCGATGTGGCCAAAGCTGTGCAGGACGCGGTGTTTAGCGCGGTGGAAAACACCAGCGGCCTGGAGGTGGATCAGGTCAACGTCACTGTGGCGGGTGTGAGTTTCCAGAAGTAACGGACGCATTCGGAAGGGCCGGGACGCAAGTCCCGGCCCGCTTTTTTCGCGGCGGCGGAAAGATTTTCAAAGGAGAAAAATGTGCTGCCCCCTTGCAATTTGAAAATTAAATGGTATACTAGGGAAGTAACTTCCCAAAACAGAAGATTAAATTCTGAAAAACAGGGAAAACTAGGCCCATAAAAAGGAGGGGTCCCATTGCTTTGCCAATTCCGATTCAAAAATATCTTTTCCTACCGTGATGAGACAGTGTTCGATATGCAGGCCGCCGATATTACGGAATTTCCTGACAGCCTGATCCCCGCGCCGGGGGAGAAGTTTTCCAAGCTGCTCCCCGTGTCCGCCATTTTTGGGCCCAACGGGGGAGGAAAGTCCAACGCCATCACCGCCATGGTATACCTGATCTCCCGCGTGCTGCTGCCCATCCGAACCAGCTCAGATTACCGGAACCCATATACTGCGTATGTAAAGCGGTACGACCCCTTTTTGCTGAACGATACTTCCAAGGAGGAGCCGGCGGAGTTTGAGATCGTCTTCCGGACGAAGGCGGCCCAGTATCAATACCAGCTGTCAGTATTGGCCGAGGAGGTGGTGTCGGAATCCCTGTTCTATATCAAGACTCCCTGCCAGCGCCGCCGGATCAACCTGCTGTTTGAGCGGGCGGGGGACAGGATCACCCTGGGGACCGCGCTGAAAGGGGCCAACGTCCAGAAAGTCAGCGAGACAATTCCCTACCTGTCCTTTTTGGACATCAACTACAGCTTCTGGGAGATTGGGGACGCGGTGGACTGGTTCAAGCGGTGCTGTGCAATCAATTACTCCATGCCGAACCGGGATCACCGGTTTTATTCCATCCTGAATGATCCGGAAGTGAAGCCGGGGCTGCTCACGCTGCTTTCGGATATGGGCATCTCCATCTCGGACTATGAGGTCCAGGAGGAAGAGGATGAGGCCGGAGAAAAAAAGCGCAGAATTATGACCACCCATGTGGTGAATGGTCAGCCATACTCACTCAGCATAAACAGGGAATCCGAGGGGACGATCAAGCTGCTGAGTATGCTGCCCAGCATGATCTCCACGCTGTCAAAGGGCGGGCTGCTGCTGGTGGACGAGCTGGACGCCAAGCTCCACCCCCAGCTTTTGCGCTATATCATTGAGCTGTACACCGATCCTGAGGCAAATTATAACCACGCCCAGTTGATTTTTTCCTGCCATGACATCTCTATCATGAAAAACGACCTGCTGCGCCGGGACGAGATCTGGTTCGCGGCCCAGAACGACGAGAGCGTCAGCGGCCTGTGGAGCCTGTATGACATCCACGAGCCCAACGGGGGCCGGGTGAAGAACACGGCGGCCTATGACCGCCAGTACCTGGCCGGACGGTACGGGGCGGACCCCTACCTGCGGCGGATGATGGACTGGGGTGGTTTGGATGGCTAAGAAGCCGAAGCCTCATGAGATGAGGGAGCGGGATTTTCGGTTGAAATGCGGGGCGGAGCGGGCCAGCGTTCCGCGCATGGTCCTGCCCGAGCGGCACCTGTTCGTCACCGAGGGCGCGGAGACGGAGCCTAACTATTTGAACGGCCTGGTGAACGCGATCTGCCGGCGCTACGGGAAGGACGAGGGAGCGGCCAAGCGGCAGTTTAAGATCATACCGGGTGGGGACGGACAACACACTGTACCTGCTGCAAAAGGCGGAGGCCTACCAGCAGAACGAGGGCGACGGGTACCAGCACGTGTGGATCATTTACGACAAGGACGATTTTCCCGACTGCGACTTTGACAACACGGTGAAGCGGTGCGAGGCCCTCAACAAGCGCTTCAAGGCGGAGAAGAGGAACATCCAATACCACCCTATCTGGTCCAACGAGTGCGTGGAGCTGTGGTTTTTGCTGCACTTCGATTATCTGGACACCGCCGTTGACCGGGGGCAGTACTGCGGCATCCTGACTGAGAAATTGGGGCGGCACTACGACAAGACCGACGAGGCGCTGTTTGAGGTGCTGTACCCCCGGATGAGGTGCGCCGTCAGAAACGCGAAGCGGCTGATGGGCAAATATTCGAAGGGGGCGCCTCCGTCCCAATGCATCCCGGGCACCAACTTTTACGAGCTGGTGGAGCACCTGGGGGCGTACTTAAAGCCTGGGAAATAAGCCCTGCGCTGTCCGTGAAAATGCGATCATATGGCCGGAAGGCCGTATGATCGCATTTTTTGTGAAGTAAAATTCCTCTTGACAAGATGGTCTACATAATGTAAACTAATGGTGTGCTACAAGCTGTAAACTGAATGCGAGACATAGGGAGGGACGCATATGATACAATACAAGCTGGGCGAGGTGGAGGCCGCCTTTGCCGCCTTGATCTGGGACAACGAGCCGCTGAGCTCCAGCCGGTTGGTGGAGCTGTGCGCGGACAGGCTGGACTGGAAAAAATCCACCACCTATACGGTGCTGCGGCGGCTGTGCCAGAAGGGGATTTTTCAGAATGAGGGCGGGGTGGTGAGCTCCCTGGTGGGCCGGGAGGAGTTCGCCGCCCGCCAGAGCGAGGAGTTTGTGGACGAGGCGTTTGGCGGCTCCCTGCCCCAGTTCCTGGCGGCGTTCGCCCGCCGGAAAAAGCTGAGCGCCGAGGAGATTGATCAGCTCCAGAAGCTGATTGATGAGAACAGGGGGTGAGGGAATGGAAGCTCTGTTTCTGAAAATTCTCAACATGAGCCTGACGGGAGCAGTGGTCATCCTGGCGGTGCTGCTGGTGCGGCTGGCGCTGCGGAAAGCGCCCAAGGTGTTCTCCTACGCCCTGTGGGCGGTGGTGCTGTTCCGGCTGCTGTGCCCGTTTACCATTGAGAGCGCGTTCAGCCCGCTCCCCTCCGTCCAGACCCGATCCGATGAGAAAGGACAGACAGTATTGCAGGTCCACACCGGCATTTTGGCGCTGAACGGCCCGATCAACGACTATCTGGGGGATCACCCATACCAGGGGGGCAAACTGGACGCGGCGCCGGAGCTGCCGGAGGCAGAACAATCCTCCGTAGCCGGCCGATCGGGGCGGGGCCTGGACTGGCGCGCTGCGCTTGCGGCAGTCTGGCTGGGCGGGTGCGCGCTGGTGCTGGGGTACGGCTTGATTTCCCTGCTGCGCCTGAGACGGAGGCTGGTGGGCGCGCTCCCCCTGCCGGGAGAGAAAAACGTCCGGCTGGCCGACCACATCCCATCTCCCTTTGTGCTGGGGCTGCTCCGGCCCAGGATTTACCTGCCCTCCGGTTTGCCCGAAGCCGAGCGGGACTACATCCTGCTCCACGAGCGCACCCACATCCGCCGGGGCGACCATGTTCTCCGGGCGCTGGCGTGGCTGGCGCTGGCCGTCCATTGGTTCAACCCCCTGGTGTGGGCGGCCTTCCATCTGGCTGGGCAGGACATGGAAATGTCCTGCGACGAGGCGGTGCTGCGCCGGATGGGCCGGGATGTGCGGGCGGATTACTCCGCCTCCCTGCTGCGGCTGTCCGCGGAGGAGCGCCTGCCGGTGGGGCCCCTGGCCTTTGGAGATGGGAGCCCCAAGAGCCGCATCCAAAACGTGCTGAACTGGAAAAAGCCCGCCCTGTGGGTGGTTGCGGCGGCGCTCATCGGGGTGGTGTGCGCTGGCGCGGCGCTGGCCACCAGCCGGGGTGGAGGTGATCCCCAGGCGGACGCTGGCTTGACCTTTCTGCTTGAAGAGACGGAAGAGGGCCAGCCTTACGTCCTCATCGGCGGGACTGCGCGAGGTTGTACTTTGGAGGAGGATACCATCTGGTGGCCGGGCGGCGGGGAGACCCTGTTTGAGAAAATCCCAGACAGGCATTTGATGATGCAGTACACATTTGAATGCGGCAGGGGCCGGGTCTGCGCATGGTGGGCGGACGAGGGCCGTACCCGCGTCACCGTGTCTACCCTGGCTTCCACCATAGCGATCAGCTCCATCGTGGACTGGTGGGAGTTCACCGTAGATTTGTCCGGTGCGGGAACAGTTGCCTCTATGGAAGTGATGGGAAGAAATATAGAGCAGGGCCTCTCCAGGCGGGTAATGCCTGAGTCCATCACCGATGAGGAAGCGGTGGCCCTGGCCCGCATCGCCGCTGAGCTGCTCACCGCGGCGGAGAATTGGTATCGCAGCCAGCCGGACGGGGCCAACGACCTCTCCGCCGAGCTGACCCTTTCCATGGACGGGGAAGGTATGGCCGTCCGCATGGATGGCGCCGTGGACGGGGTTGCCCAGAAACACGCCATGTGGTTTGCGCCCGCATGGTATGAGCAGTATGAAGAGGAATCCCTGACGTGCCCGCTGGGGAAATTGTGGTTTGAGGCGCCCCTGTGCGACGGGGAGGTCGTTTGTACGTTGGACGCCTGCTGGACGGATGAGAGCCGATCCGCCGTCAAGGTGACCGCCACTCCAAGAGCGATGATCAGCAGTTACGCCCCGTCAGGGAACTTGATCTTTACCGCTGCCCTGGGGGAGGACGGCGGCACGCTGCAGGAGCTGGAGGGCTATGTCCCAAAGCTGGCACCCGGCCCGGAGCTTGTCCCAACGGAGGCGGAGGCCGTCACCGCCGCCCGCATTGCCGCCAAGCTGCTCACCGCGGCGGAGGACTACTACAACAACGCGCTGAGCAATCCCAGCCCCGCGCCGAAAACCTCCCCGCCGGAGCGGGTGTGGGCCTGGGGCGGCGGGGACGCACAGGATGACTTGGAGGAGTGGGCGCGGGACAACGGCATCAGCTACCGGTTCTCTCAGCAGGACATCGACGATGCCATCGCGGCGATTCGAGCCACATTGGAAGAGGAGTGGGCCAAGGAGGAGTGGGTGATCTCCTTTGAGGTCACCAACGTGTATGAGGCCCGTCGGGAGACGCTGAATCAGTGGCGTATGTACTTTTGCCGCACGTCCGAGCTCTTTGCGGACTGGACGCAGGAGGACATGGAGACCCGGTACATTGTGATCGGCGCGGACTTCACCTGCGAGTACGACCATACGCTTACATTTATGAATGATGGCCGGCAGCGGGCGGCCATGGCCCTGACCCGCGCCCCGGGTGGCGAATGGAGCGTGCTTCCCGGCGCCACCAGCTTAAAGCCGGCCGGCTGATAAATTCTAATCAGGACAGGAGCAGGGCCCGCCTTGGTGTTTCAAAGGCGGGCCCTTGCTGTGTTGTCTTTCAGGACAGGGTAAAGCTGCCGGGGACGGTGTCGAACCCGCCGCCGTTGAAGCGGATCGTCCAGGACGCACTGACAGGGAAGAGATTGGTTACATTGCCGTCCACAAAGACCTGGATGCCCAGCCTGAGCCGGAAACAGTCATCCTCCGTCTCGTCAAAGGAATAGTGCACCTGGTCGCCGGTGATGGAGAGGGCGGTAACCTCGTCGCCGATCCTCAGATCCTCCGTGAGCGCCTTGGTGACGGTCTGCCCCTGGCAGGAGAGGGTCAGCGTCCGGGTTCCGCTGTCGTACTGGTAGGAAAAGGCGCTGTTGAACTCCTCCGCCAGCGGCGTCCAGTCGTGGGCGTAGTCCATCGGGTCGGAGCTGTCCAGGTCGTACACCACCAGCCCCTGCCCGAAGACGGCGGAGCCGCTGTTCACCTCGCTGATGACCGCCAGGGGGCCGTAAGCATCCCCGCCGCCCAGCTTTTTCAGCTGGGGCGTCACCAGGTGGGTCGGCGTGTGGGCCACGTGGTCAAACGCCTTGTAAAAGTTCCCGTCCCAGCGGATGAGCGTCTCCGCGCCCCAGTTCCGGGAATAGACCCAAATCATGTCGTCGGGCAGCTCGGCCACCTTGTACCACTCCTGGGGATTCTCGGGGAGGGTGTCGCCCGGGTCAAGGACGGGGGCATTCAGCGGGGCGGCGGTGGTGATGTCCATGGGGCGGTCGGGGTTGGGGATGCGCGGGAGGCCGGGGGTGTTGAGGTCGCCTGTCACGGCGAGGTAGAACCGGTCGAACCGCCAGCCGTCCTCCGTCTTTACCATCCGCATGGGGAAGTCGATGGCGTACTCCCACTCCTCCTGCCGGGCCTGCCACTCCTCCCAGGTCTCCCCCGGCAGCTCTCCCCAGTTGGTGTAGTAGCCGGTCATGACGAACTCGATGGCGTCGTCCGTCCGGGACACCAGCCGGAAGGTCTCGGGAAAGTAGCCGTTGTAGTCCCCGCCGCTGCGGCCATAGGGGATATAGTAGGTCCGGCCGTCCACGCCGATGTAGACGGGGGCGCCGCCGGTGGCGTGGGGGCCGTTTTTGGCGTCCCAGGCGTCCTGGGTGAACACGGACAGCACCGCCCGCTCAAAGTCGTCCCACCGGGCGAAGCGCCCGTACTCAGGGACGTAGAAGGTGCCGTTGCGCTCCACGTCTTCGGCGGGTTCCGGGATGCCCTGGGCGGGCAGGAAGTGCTGGAATTCGTTGGAGGCGGGGAACAGGCTGTAGTACAGCGCGTAGGCCTGCCGGTAGAGGAGCTGCTGCTCCTCGTCCAGGAAGTCGGGGACGGGGGCGGCTTGGGCGGCCTCCTCCAGGGGGATGGTGGGGAGGATGCGGGCCAGCGCGCCGTTCTCGTAGACGTACCACACCGGCTCATCTTTCTGGCGCTGGGCGGCTATGGCGCTCTCGAAGTCCCACTTCGTGGCCTCCTGGCCGTCCACGAAATAGCGTTCGTCGGTTTCGCTGTGGATCTCGCACCAGGTAATATCCTTGACCTCAAAACCGTTTTCGGTAAACAGGGCGGAGCCGGTGCCGGAGTTGAACGCGCTGCTGCTCCAGTTAAAGGTGCCGTCCGCTTTCAGCAGACCGAAGGCACGGTAGACGGGGTTATAGGCGTACACGGTATCCCCCTGGCGGCGGAGGATCAGATAGCCCACAACGCTGTACAAATACTCATCGTCGCCCTCGGGCCAGACCACCAGCTCGTTCAAACCGTCCTTGTCCAGGTCGATGATCGCCAGTTCGCCCAGTTCCACCCTCGCATCAGGGAACTGGTCGTCCCCGTAGTAGAAGGTTCTCAGGTCGTGGATGGTATACGTCCGGCTGTTGTCGCCGTAATCTCGGACGGGGGTGAAGCTCCGCTCCCCGTCCAGCACCTCCTTCATCCAGGGGTCCAGCAGGGCGTTCAGGCTGGTGTCCGGTGCGGGGGAGGGGGTGGGGAACGGGCCGCCGCTCTGAGCGGGGAGCGGTTCGGAGGGGGTAGGTTCCCTGTCGGACATGGGGTCGGTGAGCAGGCACACCGCCGCCAGCGCGGCGGCGATGACGCTCACCACGATGATCCACAGGGCGGGGCGGCGGTAGTTGAGCACGTTTTTGATGCGGCCCCTGGCGTTTCCTTCGTCAAAGGCCAGAGGGCAGGGGGCGGGCACCCGCCCGCGGGTGGCCAGGGAGAGCAGAGCGGCGGAGTAGTCGGCCTTGACCTGGGGGCCAAGCTGGCGGATGACAGCCTCGTCGCAGGCGGCCTCGATGTCCCGGCTCATGAGGAGGTAGGCGGCCCACACCAGGGGATTGAACCAGTGCAGGGCCAGGGCGGCCCAGCAGACGGGCTTGACGATGTGGTCAAGGCGGCGCAGGTGGGCCCGCTCATGGCAGAGGATAAACTGACGGGGCTGGCCGTTCAGCCCGGTGGGCAGGAAGATTTTGGGCCGGAACAGCCCCAGGATGAAGGGGGAGGCCGCCGATGGGTGCTCCCAGGCGCCGTCCGGGGCGCGGATGGCGTCGTACAGGCGGCGGCGCAGCCGGAGGTAAGAGGCCAGCCCCCAGCCGCCCATGGCCAGCGCGCCTGTCAGCCATATCCCAGCCAGGACGGCCCGCCAGGAGAGGCCGCCATCCAATGCCTGCGGGGGAGCGGCGGGGGCGGTGCTGTCCGGAAGGGCGGGGGCTGGGGCGTTGGCGCCGGGAACCGATAGGGCGGGGATGCCGCCGGCGGTCTGAGCCGGGAGCTGGGTTTGCCCGGAGGCGGGCTGCCCCGCGCTGTCCGGCAGCTGGGCCTGAGTCTGGCCGGGGAAAGCGTCCGGAACAATGGAGATGGGGCTTTCCAGCGACACGGGGATCAGCAGGCGTGTGAACACCACCAGCCACAGCAGGCAGATTACCTGACGGGGGGCCCGCTTTTTCAGCAGCAGCCGCAGCACGATGACCACGACGGCGGCATAGGCGGCGGTGACGCTCATCTCCCACAGGGAGGACAGGGGCTGGGACAGGGCGCTCAAAAAATCAAGCATGGTGATCCCCCTTCCGGTAGCGGTCAATAATGGCTTTCAGTTCGTCGGCTTCCTCATCGGAGATGGGGTGCCCGCCCATAAAGTGGGCCAGAAAGGAGGGCAGCGAACCATCAAAGGCGCGGTCCACCACCGCGCGGCTCTCCTCCCGGAGAATCTGCTCCTGAGGGATGACAGCGGATACTACGGCGTTTTCGTTGCGCAGCACCCCCCGGTCCACCAGCTTTTTCAGAACGGTGTAGGTGGTGGATTTCTTCCAGCCCAGCTCTTGCCGGGACAGCTCCACCAGTTTTCCGGAGGGCAGGGGCTCGTTTTCCCAGACAATGCGGGCGAAGCGGTACTCGCCTTCGGCCAAGCGTAAATGTTCCATAGAGGCATCCTCCTGGTCTATTGTTATCGACCATTTGAAGTCTATCACAATAGACCACACGTGTCAACAGAATTTGCCAAAAATTTTTTAAGGGACGGGGAAGCGGGAAGCCTTTGAAGTGCAGGCCGATGGGGCCGTGCAGACGCTGTTTTTGCAGCGCGGGCGGGAAAACAGACCGGGAGGCGTGGGGTTGAGCGGAGCTGAGGAAGGCCCTGGGCGCTGCCCAGGGCCTTCCTCAGCTTTTTTCGTACTCGGCCCTCAGTTTTTCAAGGGCTTTTTTCTCAATGCGGGACACATAGGAGCGGGAAATACCGCACAACGACGCGATTTCGCGCTGGGTAAGGGGAGCGCGGTCATCCAGCCCATAGCGCAGGCGGATGATATGAGCCTCCCGCCCGGAGAGGCAGGCATTGACGCACCGGCGCACTTTGGCGCAGGCGTCCCGCAAGTCTAGCTCCTCCAGCATATTGTCGTCTACCCGAACCACGTCAATGAGGGAGAGAGAACCATTTTCGCCGTCACTGTCCAGCGAGTCGGAGAGGGACAGCTCTCCCTGGAGCTTGCGCTGAGCCCGGAAATACATCAGAATTTCATTTTCAATGCACCGGCTGGCATAGGTTGCAAGCCGTACATTCTTGTCCGGCTTGAATGTGGACACCCCCTTGATGAGCCCAATGGTGCCAATGGAAATCAGATCATCCTGGTCGCCGTTGGGGGTGTAGTACTTTTTGGACGGGTGAAGCAAAGGGAGGGATTGGCCCGGTTCAAAGCGGCCTCCCACGGGCCGCCGAATTTTAAGTGGATATCCAGATATATTTTTTCTTTAGTACTGCATTTTTTGACCACAATGCGGTCTAAGATGGTGGTCACCAGGGCGGAATTGACGCCGTTTTGAAAGGAGAGCTCCTGCTCCAGGGCGCATCTGATTTCATCAAGCTGTTCAGTGGTTTTCCAGCCTTTTTTTGCGTCTGCCTGGAGTGACGTCAAACGGCTTTCCAACGCCTCGACCTGCTTGTTAAAACCGTCGTTGCGCTGCTTGAACTCCGCCGTGGAGATGACGCCCTCAATACTCATTTCCAGCAAGCGGTCTTTTTTTGCATGGATGGCGGCTATATTCTCCTGAATACACTGCGCATCCTGCGCGAAGCTGCGCTCTTCTGGGACAGACTGGATCACTTTTATCAGCGTGTCGATGATGACCTGCTTGTCTTGTGCCAGCTGGCTGAATATGCCGGCCATGATTTGATTCAGCTCTGTGGTTCTCAGCTGAGGGGCGGAACATCCGGCCCGTCCACGGTTCCGGTACACCCGGCACTGCCAGGTTTCTGTTTCTCTGTTTGAGCTTTTGATTACCTGCCGGTGAAAGCTGGCGCTGTGCTCCTCACAGAGGACTTTTCCGCTGTAGGGGTAGCGGTTATGGAACTGGGCGGCGTTTTGATGGGACATCATCTGCTGGCTTCGGCATTTGTAGAGCACATTGGCCCGGTCCCATAATTCTTCGGATACAATAGCCGGGATGGATGGGTCAGGGTACATCACCCACTCGCTCTCATCCAGGAAGACCCTCCGTTTGCTTCGATAGTCCACTGTCTGGGATTTACCCGCGCAGTACCAGCCCTTGTACTTGGGGTTACAGAGGATGTGCCGGATGGTCAGAACGTTGAATGCGTTGCCCTTGCGGCTGGTAAAGCCTTCATCCAACAGCGTCTGAGAGATGCGGCGTATCCCTATCTGCTGGTTGGCGTAGAGGTCGAAAATCCGGCGCACCACTTGGGCCTCTTCCTCATTGATAGTAAGAACGCAGTCCTTCTTGTCATACCCCCACAGCTTGTCATTGCCCAGCACATGGCCGTTTTTAATGGCCTGCCGGAAGCCGAACTTCAGCCGCTCTGAGAGCTTACGCACCTCGTCCTGGGCCACCCCGGCCATGATCACTAAACGAAATTCGCTGTCGCTGTCCAAGGTATTGATATTGTCATTCTGGAACAGCACCCCCACGTCGTGCTCCAGAAGCTCCTGGGTGTATTTGATGCTGTCCAGGGTGGAACGGGAAAAGCGGGATATCTCCTTCGTGATGATGAAGTCAAAGCGCCCCGCTTTGGCGTCCGTTATCATCCGATTGAAGCTATCCCGCTTTTTTGTGCCTGTCCCGCTGATACCCTCGTCTATGTAACCCTGAATGTAGGTCCATTCTCGGTTTTCCTGGATGAACTGGGTGTAATACTGCACTTGGTTTTCCAGGCTGTTGAGCTGCTCATCTTTATCGGTAGACACCCGGGCGTAGAACGTTACCCGCAGGGGAAGGTCAAAAATAGTTTTTCCATTCCGCATTTCATTGCGGATTTTAAGTATGTTCACACTTGCCCCGCCTCCTTTGCCAGAGACGCAGGATACCGGAAAAGCGGTGGACTATCCAACGGGAAATGTACCAAATTCACCGCTTTCATATAGGTGGTTTTCGGCAAAAGGCCTTGGCTGTAAATTGCGCTCAGAAGGGCGATCATCAGCTCTTGCTGTGCGCTGTCCATATCGCATCACCTCCTCTCCATGGATATGAGGGAGGAAAAGAAAAAATGACGGTCAATCAGCTCATCTTCAATCTGCAGCTCTCAGGAAGATGAAAAAATAGTAAGTAAAAAGTGAAAAGAACTCTTGTGCTTTGAGAAGCTCTGATGTATAATGCTCATGATACACCAGAAAACGAAAATAGAGGGGATTCGACATGGGAGCGGAGAGTGCGGAAAAGTCAGGAAAACTCCTGATAAATGAACAAATGTTTCAGGAAATTTCCGATTTTCTTTTGGCTTCAAAGCGGAACGCGCTTGTCAGCGCATTGGACAGGGCGGGTGAACTGTCCCAAGGAAAGATTGCGCAGGAGATCAGTTCATCTGCCGCATCATTGGCCAATATCATGACGAAGTTTGAACAGTTCAACCATAAGCTCCTGGAGGTCAAGAGCGTGGGGAAATACCGCGTCTACTCTTTGTCGGATATCGGGAAGGCTTACGTGAGACAGGCAAAGGGAAGGGCCGGTCATAGAGACGAGGGCAAGTCCCTGGAAAAAGAGGACGAAGAGCTTTTGAAAAAGGCGGAGGAGAGCCTGCGCGCATTTGAGCTGAAGCAAGGTGAATCGTGGCAGAGGAAGTTTGACGACGCTATGATGCGGCGTACCTGCGGCGTCGGGAAGCGGTTAGAAGAAAAAAGTGAACGGTTGGTTGATGAGTATCTGGGGTGCCTGGAGCGCTTGACGCTGAGGGAAAACGACGAGGCGCTGGACCGGGCGCTGAGACTGCTCCCGAATCAAATTCTTCTGGACCGGGTGGGGATATACATGGACAGGTTTGACCCCTTTCTGCCGGTCATGGAGCGGCTTTGCGATGGGAAAGCGGCCTTTGCGCTGCTTGAGGGCTTGAGGGCGGTTTTCACCGGCGAAGATGAGAAGCCAGATAAATTGTTTGAGTCGGCGGGGCTGGGCGGCCGGGAGTATGCTAATCTCAGGACGGCGGCAGCCGAGTTGAAAAACTGCGTAGAGGGATATGGCAAAGAAGAAATCTATCAGTACTTCAGCGCGCTGCTGCCGGACTGTGAAGCGCTGAGCTATTCCATTGCGGGCTGGATTCGTGGTGAAATCTGTTGAGCAAGAAGCCGGCATGAGCTTGAGTGACGGGTAGAAGAGCCGGTTGTTGGATAGGACAGAGAGAAGGTGGACGACATACTGAAAACTGTACTTGTTGTTATAATTTGTGCTGCAGGGGTCGTCTGCTTTGCTACAGCCGGATATCTCTGGAGAAAGCAGAAAACAAACAGGGAGGAGAAGACCGGGAGCGGGGAGCAAACCGCCGGAAGAGGTATCTTTAAAGGCAAGACTGGCTATGGGGCCGTGGCGGCGGTTGCACTGGTGGTGCTGATTACGATTGCCGCCATGGCAGCGACCTATTTCCACAAAGAGAGGACAAGCAACGATGATATACCCAGGTCTACGATGCCTGGGGCTGTCGGGTCGACGGAAGACTTGTTTCCTAATAAATGGGGAGATATGCTATGGGACCTGCTGTATGGCGGAACTCATGGCGGAGAGGGCACCGTTGCTGAGAAGCTGGAGATAAAGGTTGAGGCGATTCAGGAAATGCTGGACGCAGCCAGAAACGAGGAGGGCTATTTTGATTTTCCAGAGGGTTTCCGGCTGCATTCTGCGATGCCTGACTCGGAACTCAAGAAGGCCGATACCTTGGAGGCGTATGACAGACAATTGGCCTATCAGGTTGCCGGGAAGAATTATTACTGGACGACAAACATCGCGTTGAGCTGCCTTGACCTGTGCACGCGGACAGGAAAGCGGGATGTGGCGCTGTACGAGTACTATGCCAAGCTCGCTGTCTGGGGTTTGGCCAACCGCTATGTGAGCATGGGAGAGGAGCCGCGGCCCACCAGGCTGGTGGATCTGTACTACTGGGCGGGGCAGACATTTGACCATCTTGGCGGAGCGGTGGCGGACGACGCGCAGCAGGATATGTATCTCGTCTCGGCGGCGTTTCTGGAGCTGGCCGCCCGGGCACTGAAGGCGAGTGATTTCCAGGGGAATGTGGTGGAACCGGAGGTTTGCTGGGAGCTGTATCTCACGATGCTTGAGCGCTTGGATCTGGAGATGGATTCCAGCGCCGGCCATGACATGATTATGGCCGTGCAGAGCCGCCACGCCCCATAGCGGGGCGTGGCGGAAAACGGATGCGGGACGAGTCAACCCCAAAGGAGGCTGGGATTACGATGCGATATCAAGGAAAGCGGGTAAAGCTGAATCGGTTCGGGCAGTCTTCTGGCGTGAGCTGTGTGAAAACAAGGAGGGAAAGGTCCGGCCAAAAGAAGAAAAAAATGTGGAAGCGTCACGTGAAAACGATCCTGTTTGTCCTGGGGGCGGTATCGGAACTTGCGGGGATAGTGCTCGCGGTTATGCCGTCCGGCGGAGCAGGCAACCAGGCCAGTGCCAGCGGCGGAGACGCCATGGTGGTTGAACAGCACATCACGGCAGAAGAAGGCGCACAGGTATACGCACCGGTGGGAGGCAGAGCGGAACCTGCGCCGGAGGATGCGCCCCAGTCTGCGCCAGAGGGACTGTCGGAGGAGGAACGGGCCTATGTGGACGGCTTGTCCGGCGCGGATCAGCTGGCCTGCGCCTATGACTACATCCAGAATAGGGCGTATTCAAAAGCGGAACAGACGCTGGAAATTTTACTGGAAGATAAAGGACAAAACCGGGATTTGAGGGCGGCGGCTTTTTACAACCAGGGGCTGGCAAGGTATTATCAGAAGCAGACCGGTTCGGCGAGGAATGCTTTCCAGCAGTCAACACAGCTGAAGGGCTCAGCTCAAGCCTATTACTGCCTGGGGATCGTGAATCATGAGATGGGAAAATATGATCAGGCGGTGGACGCTTATAGCAAAGCGTTCCTCTATGAGAACAGCGGCACGGCTGTCGTGGATCTCTATCTGGCCAGGGGAGCGGCTTATGAGAGCTGGAACGACGCCCCCGGGGACAAGGCCCGGGAGGACTACCAAAGCGCACTGGAGCTTGATCCGGAAAATCAGACCGCGCTGGCTGGGATCAGACGCATAGATGACGGTAAGAGGTGATCTGGCATGGTGCGCCGCGAGGCGCAGCGCCGCCGGAAAACGATATTGCCGCTGGAATATATTGCGTAATTTTTCTCTTTTTGATATAATTTGATGTATCAGAGAGAATTCAGCTATGCTGAAAGAAACTGAATGCGTCAGGAGTGAGTGTTATGGCGGCGGAGAAAAAGAAAATGCCGAAAAAAATGAATGAGCAGCGCTTTTTGGATCACGTTGCCGACGGATATCACGCCGGACAGCGGTATTGCTTTGTTCTTGGCGCGGGAGCGGCAAAGGCCTCCGGCATCCGGACCGGCGAGGAAATGATGCGTGAATGGCGAAAATACTTGCAAGAAAAAGGGCTGGACTATATTCGTGACTGTGCGCGGGAGCTTGAACTGGAGGAGAAGGATTACCTTCCCCTTTTCGAAGACAATTACACGTTGAAGAACGATGATTATTTTACCCTTTTTGATTTGCGTTTTGCCGGGGAGCCTAATGTAGCGTACGCATATTTGGAAAAAGAGATGGAGGGGAAATACCCAAGCTATGGGTATTTCCCGTTGGCAATGCTATTGGCCAATACGGAAAACCGGCTTGTCATCACGACAAATTTCGACACCCTTTTGGAGGATGCCCTGTATACGTATACCTTTAAGCATCCGCTGGTAGTGGGTCATGAAAGCCTTGCTTCCTACCTTGGAAGTGATTCCAGGCATCCGATGATTGCCAAAATTCACAGGGATCTGCTGTTCCGGCCATTTAACCGCAAGCAGGACATGGACAAGCTGAAGGGAGAATGGGAACAGCCGCTGCGCAACGCGTTGTCCCGGTACATCCCCATTGTGATTGGCTATGCCGGCGGAGACCATACCTTCATGTCGCTGCTGGAGGAGATTGAGCTGAGCGGCATCTACTGGTGCCATTTGGGAGATGCGCCGCCGGAAAACATAAGCGGTATTGTTGCCAAGCACGGCGGATATTTGGTGAGAATACTTGGCTTTGATGAGATCATGTTCCGTCTGGGGGACCGGTTTGCGGACGAGGCCAAGTTTGGCGATCCCTGCGCATATATGCAGGAGCAGGCAGAGAAAAGGTGCGAACTATACCATGAGAGCCTTGAAAAGATAAAGAAAAAGTATGAGGTGGGGAAATGTCCCCCAGAACAAGCGCCCGATGGAGGAGAGGGGGGCAATCCCAAGAACACGTCCGGCGGGGATGGGAACGGCGAAGCGGTGGCGGACCTCATTGACGCGATGGAGCGCTATGACAGCCGGAAATCCGGCGAAGAGGCGGCAGGCGGCGATATCAGCAGGCTTGAGAGCGAGGCCTGGAAGGAAATGCTGTTCGGCGAAGACGAAAAAGCCTTGCTGCTCTACACGCAGCTGATTGGACTGAACCCGGACAACCCGGCGTATTATGAGAGGCGAAGCACCATCCTACACAGGCTGAAGCGCTACGCCGAGGCGCTTGAAGACGTTTCGCGCGCCATTAAACTGGATTCTGGTAATGCGGAATACTACAATTCCCGTGCCATTACACTGCACGCGATGCAGAAATATGGGCAGGCGCTGGAGGACAGGACAAAAGCGATTGAACTGGATCCTGACAATGCGGACTATTATTATGGCCGCGATGTAACGCTGTATATGATGGGAGAATACGAGCGGGCGCTTGAGGATGGTACAAGAGCCATTGAATTGAATCCCAGTAATGAAAAATATTACCATTCCCGCGCCATTACGCTGCACAAAATAGGACGATATGAGCAGGCATTGGCAGACAGGACAAAAGCAATTGAACTAAGTCCGGCAGATGCGAATTATTATGAACAGCGAAGCATCACACTGCATGCAATGAAGGAATATGAGCGGGCTTTGGTAGACAGGACAAAAGCGATTGAACTGGATCCCGGCCATGCAGATTATTATCATGGCCGTGCCGTCACATTACATGCAATGAAGAGGTACGAACAAGCGCTGAAGGATAGGACAAAAGCAATTGAACTAAGTCCGGCAGATGCGAATTATTATGATCAGCGCGGTATTACGCTGCATGCAATGAAAGAGTATGAACGGGCATTGGAGGATAAGACAAAAGCGATTGAACTAGATCCCAATCATGCAGATTATTACTACGGCCGAGCCGTTACGCTATATGCAATGGGACGTTATAACGACGCTCTGCCAGATGATACCAGGGCGATAGAATTGGAGCCTTCCGAGGCGAAGTTCTATAAAAGCCGCGCGATGACGCTTCGAAAACTAGGCAGGAAAAAGGAGGCCCGGCAGGATGAGGTGAGGGCGGAGCAGCTGGCTGCGGAAGCTGTGGGCACATAGCCAGACCGCCTGAATTTTTCCTTTCGCTTTATCCCTTTTTTACAATGTGCGCCACCAGCCGCAGATTGTGCTCAATGAGCTCATCCCGGGCGTCGGAATCGCCCGCCGCCATCCGTTCCAGGCAGCTCTGCTCCTCCTCCCGGGTGAGGGCCCGGGGAAAAGAGCCCGTGTTGCCCGCCAGCCGGAGGGTGAAGAACAGCCCGTTCAACGTCAATAACAGCCATGCCGTCCACATGGACACCACCTCCATCCGGAATGTATGCGCGGGCGGCGTGTCCCTATTAACGGAGAAAGGCGGCGCAGGCTGGGGCGCGGCTGACGGAATGTGGGGCCGTGCGAGGCATATCCCAGATCCCGAAGAAAAAGCGGGGAGAAATTTTTGATTTGCCAAATGGAACAAAATGGTGTATGATAGGAATATCCAAAAAATGGAGGGATTGTGATGTCCATTGCAATTGGCCTGAAAGGGCGGGCTGACAGTCTGGTTACGCCGATGAACACCGCCCGGGCCATGGGATCGGGTACAGTGCCTGTGTTTGCCACCCCCTGTATGGCGGCCCTGATGGAGAATGCCGCCGTCCAGGCTGTCCAACCAGAACTGGGGGAGGGAGAGAGCACAGTGGGCACCCGGTTGGACGTGACTCACGATGCCGCGACCCCCATTGGCATGAAGGTGTGGGCGGAGGCGGAGCTCACGGAGGCGGACGGCCGAAAGCTGACCTTTTCTGTAACGGCGTTCGATGAGACGGGAAAGATCGGCGGAGGCACCCACCAGAGGGCTGTGGTCCAGGTAGACAGGTTCCTGGCCCGAACACAGGCAAAATGGAATTGACGGACAAAAAATTCCCGGAATGTCCCGGGAATTTTTTGTGCCCTTCCGGCTTGACAAAAGCCCAGCGGCATGGTAGGATAATACTACACCCCAGGGGGGTGTTATGACGGGGAGGGACGGATTATGATGGCTGACCAGAAAACGGTGCTCCGGCTGCTGAAAACCGCTCGCGGCCAGATGGACGGCATCATCAAAATGGTGGAGGAGGACCGGTACTGCATGGACATTTCTCAGCAGGTTACCGCCGCCGGGGCTATGCTCCGCCGGACCAACCGGGAAATCCTCACCGCCCATCTGAAACACTGCGTGGAGCATGCCGGCAGCGACGCCGAACGGGCGGAGAAGATCGACGAATTGGTAAAGGCGCTGGAGAAGATCCTGTAAGAAGCGCGACGATAGGCGAGGTGAACCCTATATGAAGCAAAAATTTAATGTCACCGGCATGACTTGCAGCGCCTGCTCTGCCCACGTGGACAAGGCGGTGCGCAAGCTGGACGGGGTGTGCGAGGTGAACGTCAACCTGCTGGGCGGCTCCATGACGGTGGACTGGGACGGGGAGCTCACCCCGGATCAGATTGTGTCCGCCGTGGAGAGGGCGGGGTACGGCGCATCCCTGCCCGCCACTGGGGAAGCTGGCGCGGCGGCCCAGGCCAGACCCGCCGCCAAAACCATGGAGGAGGATTTGAAGAGCATGAGGGCCCGGCTCGTCGCCTCCTTTGTGTTCCTCATCCCCCTGTTCTACCTGTCCATGGGGCACATGATGGGCTGGCCCATCCCCCATTTCTTCCACGGGGCGCAGAACGCCCTGACCTACGCCCTGACGCTCTTTCTGCTCACCCTGCCCATCATGGTCATCAACCAGAAATACTTCCGGGTGGGCTTCAAGACCCTGTTCCACCTGTCCCCCAACATGGATTCCCTCATCGCCGTGGGCTCCGCCGCCGCCGTCATCTACGGCGTCGCCGCCCTGTACTGCATCGGCTGGGGGCTGGGCCATGGGGATATGGCCCTGGTGGAGCACTACTCCATGGACCTGTACTTCGAGTCCGCCGGCATGATCCTCACCCTCATCACCCTGGGCAAGTATCTGGAGACCCGCTCCAAGGGCAAAACCGGTCAGGCCATCGCCCGGATGATCGACCTCACCCCCAAGACCGCCGTCCTCCTCCGGGACGGCGTGGAGGTGGAGGTGCCGGTGGAGCAGGTGCGGGCGGGGGATCTGGTGCTGGTGCGGCCAGGGGCTTCCGTGCCGGTGGACGGCGTGGTGGTGGAGGGGGCGTCCAGCGTGGACGAGTCCGCCCTCACCGGCGAGTCCATCCCGGCGGACAAGGGCCCCGGGGACACGGTGATCTCCGCCTCCATCAACAAGTCCGGCGTCCTCACCCTCCGGGCCACGAGGGTGGGGGAGGACACCACCCTGGCCCAGATGATCCGGCTGGTGGACGAGGCGGCCTCGTCGAAAGCCCCCATCGCCAAGCTGGCGGACAGGGTCGCCGGGGTGTTTGTCCCGGTGGTGATGGCAATCGCCCTGGTCACTGCCGTGGTGTGGATGCTCGCCACCGGCTCCATTGAGCGCTCGCTCACCTCCGGCGTGGCGGTGCTGGTGATCTCCTGCCCCTGCGCCCTGGGCCTTGCCACCCCCGTTGCTATTATGGTGGGCACCGGCAAGGGGGCCGAGCAGGGCATCCTGGTGAAGTCCGCCGAGGGGCTGGAGCACCTGCGGTCCGTCACCACGGTGGTGCTGGACAAGACGGGCACCGTGACGGAGGGAAAGCCCAAGGTGACGGACGTGTACCCCCTGGGCGGCGCAACCGTGGAGGAGCTTTTGTGCGTGGCGGCGTCGCTGGAGAAGCCGTCGGAGCACCCCCTGGGCGGGGCCATTGTGGAGGAGGCGGCAAACCGCTCCATCCCCCTTGTCCCGGTGGAGAAATTTGAGGCTGTCCACGGCAAGGGCGTCCGGGGACGTATCCAGGGGGCAGGCTTTCTGGCGGGCAACGCCGCCATGCTGGCGGACGCCAAGGTGGAGCTGGGTCAGGACGCCATGATCGCTGACGGGCTGGCCCGGCAGGGCAAGACGCCGATGTTTTTCGTCCAGGACGGCAGGCCCATCGGCATCATCGCCGTGGCGGACACGGTGAAGGAGACCAGCCGCGCCGCCATCGAAGGCTTCCAAAAGCTGGGACTGAAGGTGGTGATGCTCACCGGCGACAACAAGCGCACTGCCGAGGCCATCGGCCGCGAGCTGGGCCTGACGGAGGTAGTGTCCGAGGTGCTCCCCGCGGACAAGGAGCGGCAGATCGCCGCCCTGCAGGAGCGGGGGGAGAAGGTCGCCATGGTGGGAGACGGCATCAACGACGCGCCCGCCCTGGCCCGGGCGGACGTGGGTCTGGCCATCGGCGCGGGAGCGGATGTGGCCATTGAGAGCGCCGACATCGTGCTGATGAAGTCCGACCTGACGGATGCGGTGACGGCGGTGGAGCTGTCCCGAGCCACCATCCGCAACGTGAAGCAGAACCTGTTCTGGGCATTTTTCTACAACGCCGTATGTATCCCTGTGGCGGCGGGGCTGCTGGCCGTTTGGGGCGGACCCCAGCTCAACCCCATGATTGCCGGGGCGGCCATGAGCTTCAGCTCAGTGTGCGTGGTGGGCAACGCCCTGCGCCTGCGGTTTTTCAAGCCCGGCATTCAGCGGGAGGCCGCACAAAGTGACGTGAAATCCGGCGAAAACACCGCCGTTGAAGTGAAAGGAGAACAAAATGTTATGGAAAAGAAAGTCATTATTGAGGGCATGATGTGCCAGCACTGCCGTGCCCACGTGGACAAGGCGCTCAACGCCATCCCCGGGGCTGCCGCCACTGTGAACCTGGACAGCAAGACCGCCACGGTGTCCGGCGACGTGTCCGACGAGGCCATCCGCGCCGCCGTGGAGGAGGCCGGATATCAGGTGGTCAGCATTTCCTGAGCGAAACGAAAAAATCCCGGCGCGGTCTGGATGGCCGCGCCGGGGTTTTTTCTTTACGGGATAAAGTTGATGACGGTAGAGACCAGGTGGCACGTCGCGAAGCCGGTCGCCGCCAGCAGGGCGGGGGCGTTTTTCTGCACCAGCGCAAAGATGAGGAACGCTCCGCAGGGGGCAAGGCACAGGTCAAGAACCACGGCAGCGTTGGTAATCCCGGCGTAATGGGCGGTCCATCCGGCAAAGTACAGTACGACACAAGCAGCTGTACCCGCCACCAATCCGCGCTTTATGGGCCTGTCCCGTGTGATGTTTATTACCACACACAGCGCCGCCGCCATGACGATTTGAAAGACCTGCCCCGCGCCGTCCAGCAGGGGCGTGACGGACTCCGCCCGCAGAATATCGTTGGGCGCGGGAACCGAGAACCACAGGAAATTGGGGAGCATGATCGCCAGAAACAGCCCCAGTCCCCAGGGGTCAAAGCCCAGTCTGTAATTTTTACGGCTCCACATTACGCGCTCCAATGGCGGACGTACATCCGGGACGGCTCGTCCTCCCCCTCCCCCTGGGCCATGCAGAGGAATGTCCAGCCGTACCGCTCGTAAAAGGCTGTGTGGTCGGTGAGCAGGTACAGGGTGCCCACCCCCAGCCCCGCCATGTCCTCACAGACGTGGTTCAGCAGCGCCCCGGCGACGCCCTGGCAGCGGCACGCCTCCTCCGTGTACACCGCGCACACGTTGGGGGCCAGGTCCTTGCGGTCGTGGAAGTCGTTCTCAATGACGCCCAGACCGCCGATGATCTCTCCGCTCCCCATTGCCAGATACCACTGGGGAACCGAGCCTTCGCCTTTGAGGCACGCCTCCATGCTCTCCCGATAGGCCTCCAGGGGCACGCCCCATTTTTCGTGGAACCACGCCGCCGCCCGCTCCAAAAGCTCCGGCCGCTCCCGCAGGTTCAAAATCTCATAATCCATTTCCGTGTTCCTCCTTTGGGAAATACTCGTTGACGAAATCCACGTCCTCCACCGTCCACTCCCGTCCGTTCAGGCGCTCCAGGCACCCCGCGTCCGTGGTGAACTGGAATTTCAGCTTGTAGGAGTACAGCGCCTGAAACTTCCGGTCAAACCGCCTGTTATCTTGTTCCCGGCCATACTTGCCGTCCCCCAGCAGAGGGTGGCCCGCGGCGGCGAACTGGGCACGGATCTGGTGGGTGCGCCCGGTGATCAGGTCGCACTCCATCAGGGACAGCCCGTTCCGGGTTTCCAGTGTGCGGTATAGGGTCACCGCTGTTTTTCCGCCGGGGACGGGATGGCCGTACACCTTTACCTGGGCCTTGTCCTCGTTTTTTAAAATGTATCCCTTCAGCTGGCCCTCCCGGGGTTTCATGACCCCGTGGACCGCGCACAGGTACAGCTTTTGCAGTTCCCGGTCCCGGATCTTCTGATTCATCACCCGCAGGGCCTCGGCGGTTTTGGCGGCGATGACGATGCCCCCGGTGTTGCGGTCGATGCGGTTGCAGAGCGCCGGGGCGAAGGAGTTCTCCCAGTAGGGGGACCACTCCTTTTTCTGGTAGAGATAGGCCTGGATGTGGGTGATGAGGGTATTCACCCGCTCCTTCTCGTCGGGGTGGACCACCATGCCCGGGCGCTTGTTGAGAAGCATGATGTGTTCGTCCTCATATAGAATATCCAGCTGGGGCTTGAAGACTGACAGGAACGCGTTTTCACGGGTGGGTTTCTCAAAAAACTCGTCGTTGATATACAGCTGGAGCAGGTCGCCTTTCTGGAGGCGCACGTCCCGATTGGAGCCTTTGCCGTTCACCTTCACCCGCTTGAGCCGGATGTATTTCTGGGCCAGCGGGGCGGGGAGAAGGGGCAGGGTCTTGGCAATCCAGCGGTCCAGCCGCTGGCCCGCGTCGTTGGGGCCGATGGTGAATTCCTTCATAGGGCGCGCCTCCTCCGGGATGAGTTGAAGTTCCCGGACATTGTAGCAGAAAACGGGGGAAAAGGCAAGGGAGCACGGCAAGTGCCGCGCTCCCGCTTGCTTTATTCTAAATGTTGGATATCGCCGGACTGGATGGCCTCCAAATTGGCGGCGATGCGTTCCGGCGGCCAGTCCCACCACCGCAGCTCCAGCAGCGCCTTGATGACGTCGCCGCTGAACCGCTTCCGAATGGGTCTGGCCGGGACGCCGCCCACGATGGTATAGGGCGGTACGTCCCCCGCCACTACGGCCCGGGCGCCGATGATGGCCCCGTCGCCGATGGTGACGCCCGCCAGGATCACGGCCTCGTAGCCGATCCACACGTCGCTGCCCACTACGATGTCCCCTTTGTTGTCCCAGGCCCGGGAGACATTCCCCACAGGAAGTCCCCACTCCTCGAAGAAGATGGGAAAGGGATAGGTGGACAGGCTGTCCAGGGCATGGTTGGCGCTGTTGAACAGGAACTTCGCGCCGCAGGCGATGGAGCAGAACTTGCCAATGGTCAGCCGCTCATGGTTGACGGGGTAGTGGTAAAGCACATTGTTTTTCTGGAAGTCCCTGGGGTTGCGGACAAAGTCGTCGTAGGTGGTGTACGCCCCTATGGTGATGGAGGGGTCGGACACCACGTTTTGCAGGTAGACGGTGCTGCGCCCCTGGGAGCGGGGATAAATTTTCCATTGCGGGATCATCTGATAACCTCCTGAAGATCGTTTTATTTTCTGACGATCCCGCAAAAGGCAATGCATCGCTTCACGCATACCACCCCAATTGGTAAGGATGAGGCAAGTATAGCACAGGGCGCGGCGATCTTCAAGCGGCTATAGGGCCTTCCTCTGTTTTTCTTCCCTCATCCGCCGGTGCAGGCACTCCAGCGCGTCGGACAGCCCGCCCAGGTGGTCGATGAGCCCCAGTTCCACCGCCTCCTTGCCGTAGATGACGCTGCCCACGTCGGCGGCCATCTCACCGGTGTTGAGCATCAGGTGCTCGAACTCCTCCCGGCTGATCCGGCTGTTGCGGGTGACGAAGTCGCAGATGCGGTCCTGAATGCGCTCAAAGTAGTGGAAGGTCTGGCTCACCCCGATGACCAGCCCGTTGAGCCGAACCGGATGGATGGTCATGGCCCCGGAGGGGACGATGAAGGATTCCTTGGCGGCCACCGCCAGGGGCACCCCGATGGAGTGTCCGCCCCCCAGCACCAGAGATACGGTGGGCTTGGACATACCGGAGATCATCTCCGCGATGGCGAGGCCCGCCTCAATGTCGCCCCCCATGGTGTTGAGCAGGATCAGCAGGCCGTCCGCCTCGTCGCTTTCCTCCACGGCGGTGAGCAGGGGCAGAACGTGCTCGTACTTGGTGGTCTTGGCCCCGGAGTGCTCCTCCTGATGGCCCTCGATGGTGCCCACGATGGTGAGTGTGTGAATGGTGCCGTCCTCCGTCTTGACGGTGCTGGACCCCAGGTCCACGATGTCCTGCCGGAGCTGGTCCTGCTCCTCATTTTCGCCGCGTTCCGTTGGCTTGGTCTCCTCAGTCATGGAAAACCCCCCTTTTGCGGTAGCTTTTCCGCAAAAGGGGGGTTTTATCCGTTCAGCTGTCCGGGCCGACAGGCTCCGAATGGATCATGCTCAGCCCTGGTATACCGCTTTGCAGGCGGCGTAAGTCATGTAGCAGTCCAGCTTGGACACCGTCTCGAAGGGGGAATGCATACTCAATACGGGAACGCCCGCGTCCAAGGTGTCGATGTTGCGGTTGGCCATGTAACAGGCCACGGTTCCGCCGCCGCCCTGGTCGGCCTTGCCCAGCTCGGCCATCTGCCACAGCACGCCCTTATCGTCCAGCAGGCGCCGGACGTAGGCCACCACCTCGGCCCCGGCGTCGGAGGCGCCGCCCTTGCCCCGGGAGCCGGTATACTTGCACAGGCCCACGCCATAGTTTACCTTGGCGGAGTTGTTCTTCTCGTACACCTCGGCAAAGTTGGGGTCGAAGGCCGCCGTCACATCGGTGGACAGGCAGAAGGATTTCTCCAGGCACACCCGCAGGGGAACCTTCTGGCTGGCGCACAGGTCGCCCACAAAGGTTTCAAAGAAGGCGGACTGCATCCCGCTGACGCCCTCGGAGCCGATCTCCTCCTTATCCGCCAGCACGCACACCGCGGTACGCACGGGTGCGCTTTCCAGGTCCAGCAGGGCCTTGAGCCCGGCGTAGGCGCACACCCGGTCGTCGTGGCCATAGGCCCCGATAAGGGTGCGGTCAAAACCGATGTCCACCGCGTTGAAGGCGGGGACGGCCTCAATCTCGGCGGAGATGAAGTCCGCCTCCCGGATTCCGTAGTGGTCGTACAGCATTTTCATTACTGCCAGCTTCACCCGGTCCTTGCCGTCGTCATCCTTGAGGGGGCGGCTGCCCACCAGAATGTTCAGGCTCTCGGCGGGGATGGCCTTGCCCAGGGGTTTCTTGGACTGGTCGGCGCCCAGGTGGGGCAGCAGGTCGTCGATGGTGAACAGAGGATCGCCGGGATGGGAGCCCACCGCCACGTTGACGATGGAGCCATCCTTCATGGCGACCACGCCCCGCAGTTCCAGAGGGATGGTCACCCACTGGTACTTGCGGATGCCGCCGTAGTAGTGGGTTTTGAGGAAGGCCAGCTCACTGTCCTCATAGAGGGGGGTGGGCTTCAGGTCCAGCCGGGGGCTGTCGATGTGGGAGGCAGTGATGGATACCCCCTGATCCAGCGGCGCGGAGCCGATGACAGCCAGATGGATCCCCTTGCCCCGGTTCACCCGGTACACCTTGGCGCCGGCCTGGAGCTCCATGCCCCGCTCCAGGGGGACGAAACCGGCGGCTTCAGCCAGCTCCACTGCGTAGTCCACGCAGTCCCGCTCCGTCTTGCCCCGGTCCAGGAAGGACTTGTACCCCTCGCAGTAGTCAAAGACAGCCCGCTCGGTGGCCTCATCCACCACGTCCCAGCCGTTCTTCCGCTCGTTCAGCAGCGCCTCCCGCAGCTGCTGGCCCGGTGTCTTTTCTTTTTCTTCCATATCATTGATTCCTCCTTAGAATAAGATTTGCTTGAACAGTGCCCGCGCTTTGGCCTCAAACTCCTCCCGGCCCCCGTCATTGCGCAGGGTATGGGTACACCGTTCCTCGAACCAGCCGGACGG
>CAJUOT010000012.1 GCA_910588135.1 uncultured Oscillospiraceae bacterium
CGCCGAAAATACTTGGCTGGCGACGGCCCGGGAAAATAGGTAATGCCGACACAAAGAAAGCGGACAGCTGAAAAGCTGTCCGCTTCTTTTGATTTGCTGGGGGTCAACGCCCCCGGTGTTTCTGCCTGCGTTTTTCCTGCCGGAGGGCGAATTTCCGCTCCTGCTCTTCCTCCCGGCGCTCTTTGAAATCGGCCTTGCGCTGTACTTTACCCTGTTCCCGCTGGAGCTGGAGGGCCTGCTGGGCCTTGCTGCCTGTCCCGGCAGCTTGGGTGGCCTTTCGGGCCTCCCGCCGCATCCGCTTGGGATTGGGGAGACGGGCCGCGGCCCGGCCCGGTGGGACCGGCGGGCTGAACCGCAGCTCCCGCCAGCGGCGCAGGATAAAATCCAGCACCTCCTGATCCCGGGGCTCGCCGCCAAAGGTGACCTTGCACACCCGGCAGCCGTCCTCCTCCTCCCGCTGGTACAGCCCCACCCAGAAGGGCGGGTCAAAGTAAACAGTGAGGCTTGCTTTGAAAACGCGCATATTCCATTGTCCTCCTTATGGTTTTTCCGCAGAGAAGGGACAACCAAGGAGGCAGGTTACTGGCGGGAGGGAGGGCTCCCGCGCCCCGACTACCCGACGGGGACTGTGTTTTTATCTCCGCATACCATATAATAGCACAACTGTGCTGAACTGTACAGCCTTTGTCAGCGAAGCAGTTCAAGCAGCTCCGTGAGATCGTTGACGCGGCAATCGGGCGCGTCCTCCTCCGTCAGCGGCGTTCCCATCCCGCCAAACCCCTGGCGGACCCATATGGTTTTGAACCCCAGCCGTTTTGCGGGAGCGATATCATTGTCCAGCCGGTCTCCGATCATGACGGCGCGCTGGGGCGGACAGCCCGCGCGGCTGAGGGCGAGCTGGAATATCCTCGGGTCCGGCTTTTCCAGCCCCTCCTCGGCGGAGGCGATGATGAGGTCGAGGTGTTGGGAGAGCCCATACTGTTTCATTCGGGTGGCCGTCCCCGGACTTTGATTGGCAATAATTCCAATCCGATAGGTTTTGTGGAGCGCGGCAAGACATTCCGCCGCCTGGGGATACACCGCTTCATCCTCGCTGTGCCAGGGGGTCAGGGGCAGGCCCAGGCATTTCAACGGGTGCGCGATGTTTTGCTTCGCCAGCTGCACCGCCCGCGCATAGGTCTGCTCATAAGAAAGGTCCGTTCCCGCGATGGCGTCCCAAATTCTGTGCTCGTTTGCTTTGCCCTCGTCTACCAGGGTGGAGCCAACGTCAAAGAATAGCCACTCAATTTGCGTGAACATATGCCAACCCCCGTTTATCATGCGGCGCTTCGGGACCAAAGAGATTCCCCGCGCCTTGAAGTTGCGCGATTCCAAAAAAGGGCACATATCAATTGGTTGCGGTTTGATGGAGAAAATACTATACTGACAATGCGGCGCGGCGCAAGAAAATGATCGGAGGCTATACGATGAGCTTTGGGAAAAATCTGCAGTTTCTAAGGCACCTGAGGGGGAACATGACGCAGGAGGACTTGGCGGAAAAAATGAAGGTCAGCCGCCAGACCGTATCAAAATGGGAGCTGGATGCGGCGCAGCCGGAGATGGACAAGGCGATTGAGCTTTGCAGGCTGTTCAACTGCTCGCTGGACAGCCTGTTCCGCGACGACATGGCCACTTGGGGCGAGGCATATACAAATCTGCGTACAGAAACCGTCCCGGCTTTCCGCTATATAAAGCACGCCGTTATCAGCTCCAACCCAGAGGGGGACGCCATTGACAGGGTATTCTCCATTGCCCGGAGTTGCGGAGTGGAGAACCCCCGCGTCATTGGCTGGGATTTTCCAAATGTGTCACAGGAGCAGATCAATGTTTTCAATATGCATGGCTACGAGGCGGCGTGGATACTGCCTGACGGGGTTGTCCCTCCCGGCGTTGAGGTATATGAACAGGCAGCCCACAGATATGCGGCGATACACATTGAAAAACCGTTTGAAAACCCGTTTGTGGTCATCCCCAACGCCTATAAGACGCTCATGGAGTATATGCGGGTGAACGGCTTGGCGGAATACACGGGAAAGGACGCGATTCCCTGCTTTGAAACCGACGGGGAGAGTATGGATGTTTATATGGTATGCAGGTAGGCGGCGCCATGGACTGGGCTCCTGACCGCGTACAATTGTGAATCAGAAGCTGTGCCTATCAGGGGGATTTCATCGGTTTGGTGAAATCCCCCTTGGCAGAGGCCCCTTGGGGGCGGCAGGCCTACAAAGTGAAATCCTCGTCCTTGAAGCGGTCGAAGCTGACCGCCGCGGGCTTGGGAGGAGTGCGCTTCAGGGGGTCGTAGCGGAACCTGCGGCAGGAGCCGCCGCAGGCCACAATCCCCTTTTTGACGCATATCATTTGATCGGAGCCCAGCGGCGTGGCCCGCTGGCAATAGGCGCAGCGGGGTTCTACATTTTTATCAAACAGCATGGTCTCTCCCCCTGTGCGGCGGTTTTCTGGATGCGCGGAAATGCGTTCCTCGGGCTGACGGCGCCCCCAGTGCTTCCCCGCCTTGGGCTGTATTTTCCCTATTATACACGATTCCCGGGGGAATTGCCACACCTATTTCGCCAAAGTCCGCGGCACAGCGCCGCCAAAATCAGCCAGCCCGCCAGCGCCGCCAGGGAGGAGGCGGCCAGCGCCGTAGAGAAATCCAGCGCCGCGATGGACTCTGCCTGATCCGCCAGATAGTCCGCCACCGGCGCGGAGAGGGGGAACAGCCGCGTAAGGCCCCAGGTGAGCCATGCGGCGGCCAGCCCATGGCACAGCTTCCCGGCCAGGTACGTTTTGGCGGACAGGCCGCTGTCCACCAGGAAGGAGAGCACCTGACAGTGGACGGACAGCCCCGCCCAGCCCAGCATGAACGCCGCCATGGAGACCCGGCCGGCCAGCTGGGTGGTCCCCCGCAGGGAGGACACCCCGGAGGACAGTTCCAGCAGGCCGGCCACCAGCCGCTGCGCCCACTCAGGCTGGAAGCCGGCCAGAGACAGCAGATTGGCCAGCGCGGCAAACACGCCATAGGCGGAGAAGAGCTGGAGCACCACGGCGAAGAACACCACAAAGGCGCAGATGTTCAGGGTGCTCTGGAGGGAGCGGGCCACCGCCCCGGTGAAGGCGGCGGGGAGGGTGACGGTCTGGATCGGCTTGGGGCGGGGCGGCTGGGCCGCCCGCTGCCGCTGCGAGCCGCCGTAAAAGCGGAACAACAGACCCACGGCCAGGGAGGCCAGGGCGTGGGTCAGGTAGAGGAGAAACCCCACCCGGCTGTCCCCGAACACCCCCGCCCCCACCACGCCCAGGATGAAGGCAGGGCCGGAGTTGTTGCAGAAGGCCAGCAGCCGCTCCGCCTCCGTCTTGGAGCACAGGCCCTGCTGGTAGAGCTGGAGGGCGGTGCGCGCCCCCACGGGATAGCCGCCGATGAAGCCCAGGGCCACCGCCGCCGCGCAGCTCCCGCTCACCCGGAACAGGGGCCGCATCAGTCCCTCAAGGGCCCGGCCCAGATAGGCGGCCAGCCCCAGGTCCACCACCAGGGAGGACAGCACAAAAAAGGGGAACAGGGAGGGGACGATGACGTTGAAGCACAGCGCCAGTCCGTCTCTGGCCCCGGCGATGGCCTGCTCCGGGGCCGCGACCAGCCCCGCCGTGGCGGCGAGCAGGGCCAGCCCCACCAGCGCGTCCCGAACCCTTTTTTCCCTGAGCAGCCGCAGCATGGCCGTCACCCCCGTGGGGAAAGACTATGCGCGGCGGCGGATGGGCTTGCCTGTCCCGAAAAGTTTTTCATACGGCCTCTGCTTTCCCGCTTTAACGCGGCAGAAATTTCTTGCAAAAAGGGGTTGACAAAACCGGGGCGCCTGCGTATAATGACAACAAGTAAACAAATCAAACCAGTGACGGAGAGAAGTAGCCGGCGCGGCGGACCTTCAGAGAGCCCCCGATGGTGGAAACGGGGCGGCGAGCGGCCGGCGAATGGACTCCGGAGGGCGGACCGAACGGCATACGCCAAGTAGGGACCGACGGGTATCCCACCCGTTATCCATCGGGGCGCGTATGATGGTACGCGTAAGCGAGCGGACGTTTTGAACGTCAATTTGGGTGGTATCGCAGAAGCGGCAGCTTTTGTCCCATGTGTGGGGCAAAGGCTTTTTTGTTTGCCTTTTCCTCCCCCGGTCCTGGCACTTCCGGGGCTCATCTGCCGCCCAGAATACAAATATGGAGGAAAAAATCATGAAAAAGCACAACACCGTCAGGAAGTTCTTCGCTCTGGCCGCCGCCGCGGCCCTGGCCCTCTCTCTGGGGGCCTGCTCCAACGGCCAGGCCCAGATCACCCAGAATTCCCAGAGCGGCCAGACCCAGGCCCCCGGCACCCAGCCCCCCGGCACCCAGGCCCCCGGCACCCAGCCCCCCGCCGGGGCGGAGGCCTATCAGGTCGCCATCATCAAGCAGATGGACCACCCCTCCATGGATGAGATCGCCAACGCTGTGGCCAGCCAGCTGGACAAGATCGCGGCGGACAACGGCGTCACCATCCAGTACACCGTCACCTCCGGCCAGAACGGCGACCAGACCGTGCTGCAGCAGCTGGCCGACCAGGCCATCGCCGACGGGGTGGACGCAATCATTCCCATCGCCACCACCGCAGCCCAGGTGACCGCCGCGTGTGCCGAGGACAGCAAGACCCCCGTGGTGTTCGCCACCGTGTCCGACCCGGAGACGGCTGGCCTCACAGGCATTGACTACGTCACCGGCACCAGCGACGCGCTGAACACCGCGTTCATCCTGGACATGATGCTTGCCCAGAACCCGGAGATCGAGGCGGTGGGCCTGCTCTACTCCCTGTCCGAGCCCAACTCCGCCAAGCCCATCGCCGAGGCCAAGGCATATCTGGACGGCAAGGGAATCCGCTATGAGGAGGCCACCGCCAACACCAGCGACGAGGTCATCTCCGCCGCCCGCTCCCTGAACGCCATGGGGATGGACGCCATCTTCACCCCCACCGACAATGTCATCGCCTCCGCCGAGCTGGCTATCTATGAGGATCTGATCATCGCCGGCATCCCCCATTACACCGGGGCGGATTCCTTTGTGCGCAACGGAGCCTTTGCCACCTGCGGCGTGAACTATACCGACGTGGGCCGCCGCACCGCCGATCTGGCCTATCAGGTCATGACCCAGGGGATGGACGGGATGGAGGACTTCTACCTGATGGACGGCGGCATCATCACCGTCAACACCGAGACCGCCGCGGGGCTGGGCATCGACTACTCTGTGTTCGCCTCCATGGGCACCCTGGTGGAAGTGCAGACCACCGAAGACTGAGCGATGGAGTCGGAAAACTTTTTGCGGGAATTCTATGAGGAGCACTGCGACGAGGACGCCCGGCTGACAAGCCGCCACGGCATGGTGGAGTATCTCACCACCATGCGGTATATTGAGAAATACTTGAAGCGGGGGGACCAAGTCCTGGAGATCGGGGCGGGGACGGGCCGTTACTCCCACGCCCTGGCTCAGAAGGGCTGGTCCGTGGACGCGGTGGAGCTGCTGGAGCACAATATTGAGGTGTTCCGGCGCAGCACCCGCCCCGGCGAGCCGGTGACCGTCCGGCAGGGGAACGCGCTGGATTTGGGGGATTTCGGGAATGACAGCTATGACCTCACCCTCCTGCTGGGTCCCATGTACCACCTGTTCACCGCGGACGACCAGCGCAGGGCGCTGAGCGAGGCTATCCGGGTGACGAAGCCGGGCGGGGTGGTGTTCGCCGCCTACTGCGGCAGCGACGCCACCGCCATCCAGTACTGCTTTGTCAGGGGGATGTTTCAGGACCCCCATTACAGGGCCCTGGCGGACCCGGTGAGCTTCAAGCTGTCCTCCGGCCCGGCGGAGGTGTTCGCCCTGCACCGCCGGGAGGAGATCGACGCGCTGATGGAGGGCCTGCCGGCGGAGCGCCTGCATTTCGTGGGCACGGACATGGCCACCCGGTATCTGCGGGACACCGTCGACCGGATGGACGACGGGATGTATGAGCTCTACCTGCGCTACCACTTCGCCATCTGCGAGCGGCCCGACCTGGTGGGCGCGTCCAACCACTATCTGGATATTTTCCGCAAACAATAACCGCGCCGCGCCCCCGGCCCATGCCGGGGGCGGGCCCACGAGAGGAGCGCAAAACCGTGCTTTTGATTACGCAGACCGCCCTGGAGCTGGGCTTCTTGTACGCCCTGGTGGCCATGGCGCTGTTCTTGAGCTACCGTATCCTGGACATCGCCGACCTGACCACCGACGGCAGCTTCGTGCTGGGGGCGGCGGTGTCCGTGAGTCTGGCGGCGGCGGGCCACCCCGTTCTGGCCCTGCCCGCGGCCATGGCGGCGGGGGCCTGCGCCGGGTTTGTCACCGCGTTTTTGCAGACCCGCATGGGGGTGCCCTCCATTTTGGCGGGCATCATCACCAACACCGGGCTGTACACCGTCAACCTCATGGCCATGGGCTGGAAATCCAACCTGAGCCTGCTGAAAAAGGACACCATCTTCACCATGCTGCGCGCTGTCTCCGGGCGGCTGGGCTCCGCCCCGCTGGCCGCGCTCTGGGAGCAGTGGTACGAGCTGCTGCTGGCCGCCGCTGTCACCGTGGCGGCGGGGGTGCTGCTCCATCTGTTTTTGGGCACCCGGCTGGGGCTGTCCATACGGGCCACCGGAGACAACCGGGACATGGTCCGGGCGTCCTCCGTCAACCCGGCCTTCACAGTGACGGTGGGCCTGTGCGCGGCCAACGCCCTCACCGCCCTGTCCGGCGCGGTGGTGGGCCAGTATCAGAAAACCGTGGACATCAACCTGGGCACGGGCATCGTGGTCATCGGGCTGGCCTGTCTCATCATCGGGGAGACGGTGCTGGGCAGGCGCACTGTCGGCAGGGGCATCGCCGCCGTGATGGTGGGCTCCGTCACCTACCGCTTTATTTACGCCATCGTGCTGTACACCAAGGTAGTGCCCATCGAGGGGCTGAAGCTGTTTACCGCCGCCGTGGTCGCCCTGGCCATCGCCGCGCCCACCCTCAGGGCGGGGGCGGGCCTCCAGCGGCGCAGGCTGGCCGCGGGCCGGAAGGGGGGGCGCTGATATGCTGCGCATCCACGATATCTCCAAGACCTTCAATCCCGGCACCGTCAACGAAAAGACCGCCCTGTCCCACCTGTCCCTCCATCTGGAACCGGGGGACTTTGCCTCCATCATCGGCTCCAACGGGGCGGGCAAGTCCACCCTGCTCAATGCCATCGCGGGCAGCTTCTATGTGGACCAGGGCTCCATCGCCCTGGACGGCAGGGACATCACCTTCACCCCGGACCATCGGCGCAGCGTGGTCATCGGCCGGCTGTTCCAGGACCCGCTCCGGGGCACCGCGCCGTCCATGACCATTGAGGAGAATCTGGCCCTGGCCTACCTGCGCTCCCAGGGGGAAAAGACCAGCCCCTTCAGCCGGATTCGCAAAAAGGACAAGGAGCTGTTTGCCGAAAAGCTGAAGCTGCTGGGCATGGGGCTTGAGGACCGGATGCGCCAGCCGGTGGGCCTGCTGTCCGGCGGGCAGCGGCAGGCCCTCACCCTGCTGATGGCCACCCTGGTCACCCCCAGGCTGCTGCTGCTGGACGAACACACCGCCGCCCTGGACCCCGCCACGGCGGAAAAGGTGCTGGAACTCACCCGGACCATTGTGGAGGAAAACCACATCACCTGCCTGATGGTCACCCACAATATGCGGCAGGCCCTGGATATGGGCAGCCGCACGCTGATGATGGCGGATGGGAAGATTGTGCTGGACATCGCGGGGGAGGAGCGGGCCGGCATGACGGTGGACGGCCTCCTGCGCCGCTTCCGGGCGGGGACGGGGCACGACCTGGACAACGACCGGATTCTGCTTTCCGAATGAAAACGTCCCTCCCGGCTTTTGCCGGGAGGGACGCCGCTTTGCACGGGGCCCGCCGCCCTTTTCAAGCGGGGAAAGGCGTGGTATAATGTTGGAAAGCGTGAGGCGGCATGGGAGGAGGGGCCGGGGCGCGGGGCCGGCAGCCGCCGGAGGCGGACTGTAACAGATTTGGCACCGCATTGTAAGCGGTTTTTAACGACTTTGCCCGGAGGCATGGGGTAAAATGGGGCAAAGGAGTGACCGTCATGAGAAACAAACTGCCCTGCCTGCTGCTGGCGGGGGCGCTGATGCTGGGCCTCGCCGCCTGCGCCCCCGGCCGGGAGAACCCCAGCCCTGCCCCGACCCTGACCACCCCGCCGCCGGAGGCTTCCATCCCGGTGCTGTCCGTCCCTTCGGCGGAGCGGCCCGCCCCGCCCCTGCCGGCGGACTGCGACCTGCCCGGCCGGGACTACCGGCCCTGGCAGAGGGGGTATATGGACTTCCTCAGCGGTCTGGCCTGGGCGGACCTGGAAAGCCGGGGACTGACCACGGAAGCGGGGGAGTACTACTGGCCCGCCTACGAAGGACTTGCGGCGGACCGGCGGGAGGTGTTCTGCATGGACGCGGGGGAACCGCTGCGTATGACCCTGGTGATGGCCCTGGGCGGCGAGAGCTATTCCCTGTACGATGTGGACCGGGACGGTGTGCCCGAGCTGTTTGTGAAGTACGGCAGCTTTGAGGCGGCATTTACATACCAGTGCTACGCCTTTCGGGACGGGCAGGTGGTGTGTATCGGCGAGTTTGACGGAGGCCACAGCAGCCTGTATGCCCACCCGGACAAGCACGCCGTCCTGCGCGCTGAGGGCCACATGGGCTTCCATGAGGTGTACGAGTATCCCATGGAGGGGGGCGTGCTGACAGAGGAGCGGGAAATCTTCCGGGAGGAGGATGTGCGGACGTACACCCCCATGGAGGAGATTGCCCCCGGCGCGGAATACATCGGATATTTCTACACCTGGCTGGGCACCCGGGACCGCTCCTGCTTCACCGGAGAGGCTCCGTACTCGGAGGGCAGGGCTCTGCTACTGCCCATCGCGGACTGGCAGGACGGCCCCGCCGCCACGGGAAGCAATTCGGAACAGGCCCGGACGGCCATTTTGGCGGCGCTGGACGGGAAGACAGAGGTGTACGGCGCGTCCGGCGACCACTCCTACGGCGACACCGGCCCCATCGCTTGGTTGGACTATGCCCAGGCCGTCGAGGGGGGGCACAATTCCCAGGTCACGGCCCGCATTGCGGCTCATACCTGGGTGGACATGAACGGTGACGGCCAGGAGGAATGCCTCCTCCGGCTGGAGACCGAGGGCAGACGGAACGGGGAACCCGTGTGGACGGGAGGGGAATGCCATGTTGTGCTCAGCGTGCAGGACGGCACCGTGTACGCCTACAATTTCCACCACCATTACGACGCGGTGTTTTACGACGACGGTGCAATTCTGGACAGCTATGGCGGGACGGTACGCCTGTCCTTCTGGAAGGGCCAGTGCTACGAGTACGCCGCGGCGGATTCCTCCGCCCCGCCTGTCAAGTGGGTGGACGGCCCCCCGGCGGGATAAATTTTTGGTTTTTTGCAGAAAACGCTTGACTGTGGAGCGGCTTGACGCTTTACCATGGCCCTGGGAGGTGGTTCTATGACCATCAAGGAGCTGGAACAGAGGACGGGTATGGCCCGGGCAAACATCCGCTTTTACGAGGGGGAGGGCCTGCTGTCCCCGCGGCGGCTGGACAACGGCTACCGGGACTACTCGGAGGAGGACGAGCGGACGCTGGAGAAGATCAAGCTGCTGCGGCAGCTCCAGCTGGACATCGACACCATCCGGAAGGTTCAGGCGGGGGTCCTCACCCTGGAGCAGGCGCTGTTCACCCAGGCCACCCGGCTGGAGGGGGACCGGGCGGTGATCGAGCGGGCGCTGGAGGTGTGCCGGGAGCTGGAGCGCAGCGGGGTGGAGTACGCCGCCCTGGATCCCCAGCCCTGGCTCAGCCAGCTGGAATCACCCCGGCGGACCGCCCTGCCCGCACAGCCCGTTCCCCCGCCCTCCCCGGAAGAGGAAGAAGAGCGGGACGTGGAGCCCCGGGCCTGCTACTGCCCCTGGCAGCGCCTGTTTGCCCGGTCGCTGGACATGGCGCTCTATGACACGCTGATCAATCTGGCGTGGCTGCTGGCCTTCCGGGATCAGAGCTTCCTCCGCTTTCAGACAGCGCCCTTTTTTGCCGCCCTGTGCGGCATGGCGCTGCTGGCGCTCACCCTGGCGCTGGAGCCGCTCTGGCTGCACTGCTGGGGCTGGACGCCGGGGAAGTGGGTGTTTGGCCTGAAGCTCCGGAACCGGGACGGCTCCAAACTTTCCCTTGCCCAGGGCTGGGCGCGCAGCTGGGCGCTGGCCGGGGAGGGCTACGGCTGGAACATCCCCCTGTGGAACCTGTGGCAGATGTGGCGGGGCCGCGCGGCCGGCCTGGAGGGCCGGGACGGCCCCTGGGACAGCGAATATGGTTACCGCCGCTATACCAAGGTGGACCGGCGGTTCAGCGCCCCGGCCTTTGTGGCGGCCCGGGCGGCGCTGGCGGGGGTGGTGGTGCTGGCTTCGCTGTGGAGCGCTGCCCCTCCCTGCCGGGGAGAGCTGACGGTGGGGGAGTTTACGGAGAACTATGGGCACTTTGCCCGCTTCCTGGATTCCAGCACCGGGACGATCCGCATGGACCGGGACGGGCGCTGGGTGGAAGCGGACGGACAGCCGGGGGGCACAATCCAGGTAAAGGTCGGCGAGGCGTGGGTGGAGGCGGACACCCCCCGCTGGGACGAGCCGGAGTTCACCCTGGAGGACGGCCATGTGAAAGCGGTGACCCTGCGGGTGTCGGGCGGTTATCTGGACAGCGTGCCCAACTCCATCCGGGAGACGGTGGCGGCGCTGGCCCTGTCCGGCTCGACGGACGGCTGGCGCCGGTTCGGCCTGGATATAGACGGCTGGCAGGAAGCGGTGTCGGAGGTGTTGGGCCGGTGCGAGGACGGGGAGACGGAATACCGCGGCCTGCGGATCGTCCAGCGGGTGAAGATGACGGGCTATGAGGAGGGCGCAAGGGGCTTTCCATACTTCATGACCCCCATCCTGGAGGAGCGGCAGCGCTTTGAACGGACGGTGACCATTTCCCTGACGGAGTAAATGAACAGGCCCGCCCCGTCTAAGGGGGCGGGCGGAAAGGAGTTGGAACGCATGGCCGGAAAGCTCTATCTGGTGCCCACCCCCATCGGGAACCTGGGGGACATCAGCCGCCGGGCGGCGGAAATTTTGGCGCAGGCGGATTTCATCGCCGCCGAGGACACCAGGGTGACGGTGAAGCTGCTCAACCACCTGGGGCTGCGCAAGCCCATGGCGGCCTACCACCGGCATAACTGCGGGACGGCGGGACCCGCCATCCTGGGGCGGATGGAGGCGGGGGAGACGTGCGCCCTGGTCACCGACGCGGGCACCCCGGCCATCTCCGACCCGGGGGAGGAGCTGGTGGCCCTGTGCGCGGCGTCGGGCGTCCCGGTGGAGGCCGTCCCGGGGCCCTGTGCCCTGACGGTGGCACTGTCGGTGTCCGGCCTGCCTACGGCCCGGTTCACCTTCGAGGGCTTTCTGCCCCTGAACAAAAAAAACCGCCGGGCCCGGCTGGACGCCCTGGCGGACGAGGGGCGCACCATGATTTTTTACGAGGCCCCACACAAGCTGCGCGCCACTCTGGACGATCTGGCGGACACCTTTGGCCCGGACCGGCCTGTGGCGGTGTGCCGGGAGCTGACCAAGCTACACGAGGAGGTGCTGCGCCTCACCGTGGGGGAGGCCCGGGACCACTATGCCGCCCAGGAGCCCCGGGGGGAGTTCGTGCTGGTGGTGGGGGGGCGGCCGTCCCCGGAAAAAACGGAGGGGGACTGGGACGCCGCCCTGGAGCGGACGGAGGCGCTGCGCCGGGAAGGGCTGCCGCTGAAGGCGGCGGCGGCCCGCGCGGCGGAGGAATACGGCGTGAAAAAGCGCGCGCTGTACAACGAAGCCGCCGCCCGAACGGGGAAATGATTTCCACACTGTAATGGTAAAAATGACCAGATATGAAGGAATTTACCTTGATTTTCACGAAAAAAATACCGATTTCCATGAAAAACTTTCGTTTCAAAAGAGGAATTTTGTGAAAATGCCTTTCCCGCCCTGACAGGGCCGGAAGAGAAAGTGTGAAAATGATAACAAATGGTATAATGTTTCTGGAAATAATTGGGGCCGTTGTCAGGGGAGAAACCTGTCGAAACAAGAGGGGGCCCGGCCAAAATTTTTCGACAAAAAAAGCCGCCGGTTTCCGGCGGCTTTTCCCACAACTGTCGGGCCGGGGAATTATTTGCTGCCCAGGTCTTTCAGGCAGCCCATGCAGATGTTTTTCCCCTTGAAGGACGTGATTTCTCTGGAATCCCCACAGAAGATGCAGGCGGGCTGATATTTGTTCAGAATGATGGATGGCCCGTCCACATAGATTTCCAGGGGATCGCGCTCTGCGATGTCCAGGGTGCGGCGCAGCTCGATAGGCAGCACAATGCGCCCCAGCTCATCGACTTTTCGAACGATTCCGGTTGCTTTCATTTTCGAAGTCCTCCTCGCGCCATGCAATGAATTTTTTCACATCACATACTACAACCTCATTATAACACAACGTATAATTTTGTCAATCAAAATATTGGGGAAAATCCGTAATTATTGGGAACGCTGTCGAATCATACCATACCGTCCTGATTTTGGGACATGATTTTGTGGCTGGCGCCGTATATATGGGGGGACGGACAAAGGAGGGACCGATATATGGCGATGTCGCTGATCTGGACGGCGATGGTTGGGGCGGCCATTTTGTGCGGCCTGGCCACGGGGAACGGCCCCGCGGTGGCAAAAGGGGCGCTGGACGGGGCCGCCGCCGGGGTGGAGCTGTGCCTTTCCATGATGGGGGTGCTGTGCCTGTGGATGGGGGTGATGGAGGTGATGGAGCGCTCGGGGATTGCCCGGGGGCTGTCCCGCCTGCTGCGGCCCGCCATCGGCTGGCTGTACCCGGGGTTTGCCGGGGATAAAAAGGTGATGGACGCGGTGAGCGCCAACCTGTCCGCCAACCTGCTGGGGCTGGGCAACGCGGCCACCCCCCTGGGGCTGGAGGCGTCCCGCCTCATGGCGGAGCGCACCCCCGGCGTGGCGTCGGACGGGCTGTGTATGCTGGTGGTGACCAACACCGCGTCCCTCCAGCTCATCCCCACCACGGTGGCCTCCCTGCGGGCCGCGGCGGGGAGCGCCAACCCCTTCGACATTCTGCCGGCGGTGTGGCTGGCGTCGGCGGTGTCCATCACGGTGGGGGTGACGGCGGCCAAGCTGTTCGCCCGTTGGTGGAGGTAGGCCATGGACCTGCTGTTTACCATGCTGGTGCCCTTTCTCATGCTGGGGACGGCCCTGTGGGGGATGTGGAAGCGGGTGGACCTGTGGGGGGCGCTCACCGGCGGGGCGGAGAAGGGCCTGAAGGTGTCCCTGCGGATTATGCCCCCCCTCATCGGCCTGCTGACGGCGGTGTATATGCTGCGCGCCTCCGGGGCGTTGGAGCTGCTGGGGCAGGCGGTGGGGCCGCTGCTGTCCGCGGTGGGTATCCCGGCGGAGACCATCGGCCTGCTGCTGGTGCGCCCGGTGAGCGGCTCGGCGGCCCTGGGCGTGGGGGCGGAGCTCATCGAGACCTACGGCCCCGACTCCCTGGTGGGCCGGACGGCGGCGGTGATGCTGGGCTCCACCGAGACCACGTTCTACACCATCGCGGTGTATTTCGGCGCGGCCAAGGTGGCTAAGACCCGCTACGCCGTCCCGGCGGCGCTGTGCGCGGACATCGCGGGGTTTTTGGCGGCGTCCTGGGCGGTCAGGCTGCTGTTCTAAAAAAGCCCAGCCGGGGGAGCCACCCCCGGCTGGGCTTGTAAGTTCAATTCTAGCGCTGCATGGCGCTCAGGGTGTCCGCCAGCACGCGGAAAATGTCGTGGCGCCTGTTGTTTGCGTCCAGCAGCGAGTTGGAGGCCCCGACGGGCTTCCACAGGCTCATCTCCTTCGCCCAGGCCAACACGTTGGCGCCTGTGGGGCGGTAGGAGATGGAGGGGGCGGGGGGCGTGCTCCCGGTCCAGACGAGCGCGCTGCCCATGCTGCCCCGGAGGGGGCCGTCCTTCAAAATGTCCCAGTGTCCGACGCAGACAAGCTCCCCATTGGGGACGAGATCCCCGCGATAATCCAGATAGCTCATATCGCCCTTCGTAAGCGCGCCCTTCCCGATCAAATCCTCCAGGAGGGAATCGTATTCCTTCTGGGTCATGTTGGTGGGGTCATAACGGGCGGCAAGCTCTTTGATGTCCAGTTCAGACAGCGGCCGGCGGGTAACATCCTTCTGGGGTCCTGCCTCGGTCTGGTGTTTTTCCCGCGCCGCCCGGACCTCCTCCAGCAGGGCCGCGAAGTCCGCCTCGGCGCTGCCCAGGCTCTGGTCCTTGGTCTTGCTTACGGAGAAACCGAGGCCGGGGATGTAAAGGGCGTCTCTGATGTCGATCATGTTTTACCATCTCCTGTTTCAGACTGGCGCAATCCGTTGCAGTTTTATGATGCCTGACCGGGTGCAGTCCGTTGCCTCCCTATCTGATATATCGGAAATCAGCCGGGGGAAATAATCATTTTCATCAAATTCTTCCAAAAAGGGGACGCTTCCTTCGAAGCGCCCCCTTTTGGCATTTTTATGGATTATTCCTCCGCCATGGCCTTGGCGGCGGCGATGGCCTTCTCCTGGGCGGGGCCGGGGCACTCCTCGTACCGCACGAAGTGCAGGGTGAAGGTGCCGCGGGACTGGGTCATGGCCCGCAGGTCAATGGCATAGCTCATCATCTCGGCCATGGGCACCTCGGCCTCCAGGGTCTGGTTGCCGTTGCCGGCGGAGTTCATGCCCAGCACGCGGCCCCGGCGTTTGGTGATGTCGCCCATGACATCGCCCATGTAGTTGTCGGGGATGGTGACCTTCAGCTCGCCCACCGGCTCCAGCAGCACGGGGGAGGCCTCGGGCAGGGCGGCCTTGTAGGACAGCTGGGCGGCGGTCTTGAAAGCGATTTCGGAGGAGTCCACCGGATGGTAGGACCCGTCGTACAGGGTGGCCTTCAGGTTGACCATGGGATAGCCGGCCAGCACGCCGTGGACGCAGGCTTCCCGCATGCCCTTTTCCACCGCGGGGAAGAAGTTCTTGGGCACCGCGCCGCCCACGACCTCCTCGCAGAACTCCAGGGACTCGCTCTCGCAGGGCTCAAAGCGAATCCACACGTCGCCAAACTGGCCGGAGCCGCCGGTCTGCTTCTTGTGGCGGCCCTGCTTGGACACGCTCTTGCGGATCTTCTCCCGGTAGGCCACCCGGGGCTCGGACAGCTCCACTTCCACGTTGAAGCGGCTCTTGAGCTTGTTCACCAGCACGTCGACCTGAATGTCGCCGGTGGCGGTGATCACCATCTGGTGGGTTTCGGCGTTGTTCACCACGGTGAAGGTGGGGTCCTCTTCGTTCAGGCGGCCCAGGCCGGCGGCGATCTTGTCCTCCTGGCCCCGGGTCTTGGGGGCGATGGCCTTGGAGAAGTTGGGCTCGGCAAAGGGGATGGGGTCCAGCTTGATAAATTTGCGGGCGTCGCACAGGGTGTCGCCGGTCTTGAGCCGGTCCATTTTGCCGATGGCGCCGATGTCGCCGCAGCCCAGCTCCTTGACCTCCTCGCTCTTCTTGCCCTTCATCACATACAGGCGGCCCAGCTTTTCGTTGGAGCCGGTGGTGGCGTTCACCAGGGTCAGGTCGGGGGTGAGGTTGCCGGAGATGACCTTGACGAAGGAGAACTTGCCGTACTGGTCGGCCACGGTTTTGAACACAAAGGCGGCGGGAACCGCGCCCTGGGAGACGATGAAGTCCTCGTGCTCGCCGTCCTTGTCAGTGCCGGAGGCGGGGATGCCCTCCAGGGGGTTGGGCAGCAGGTCCACGATGAGGTCCAGCAGCATCAGGGTGCCCAGGCCGGTGAAGGAGGAGCCGCACACCACGGGGACAACGGAGCAGTCCTTCACGCCGGCGCGCAGGCCCTGCATGATCTCGGCATAGGTGAACGCCTCGCCGCCGAAGAACTTCTCCATGAACTCCTCGCTGGTCTCGGCCACGGATTCCATGAGCTGGTCGTAAATCTCGTCGATGACGGACACCTTGTCCTCGGGGATGGGGATCTCCTTGCGCTTGTTGCCGGCGGGCTCGAAGGCGCGCTTGTGGATCACGTCCACCACGCCGGTGACCTTCTTGCCGGCGTCCCAGATGGGGACCACCAGGGGGGCCACGCTCTTACCGAAGCGCTCCCGCAGGGCTTCAAAGGCGGCGTTGAAGTCGATGTTGTCCTCGTCCATCTTGGAGATGTAGACGATGCGGGGCAGTTTGCGGTCCTCCAGCAGCTGCCAGGCCCGCTCGGTGCCCACGGACATACCGCCCTTGGCGGCGCACACCAGCACGCCCGCGTCGGCCACGGACAGGCACTCGGCCACCTCGCCGGCGAAATCGAAGTTGCCGGGGGCGTCTAGCACGTTGATCTTGCAGCCGTTGTACTCCACAGGGGCCACGGCGGCGGAGATGGAGATCTGCCGCTTGATCTCCTCGGGGTCGTAATCGCAAACGGTGTTGCCGTCGGTGGTTTTGCCCAGACGGTCGATGACACCGGTCATGCGCAGAAAGCTTTCCACCAGGGTGGTCTTGCCGTTGCCGCCATGGCCCAGCAGGCAGATATTTCGGATATTATGGGGAGAATAGCTCATGTTTGTTCCACTCCTTAACGATTAGTGCTCGGGCCAAGGCTCGGCCAAAGCGTCACTAACGATAAGTATACAATAAATCCCGGCATTTGGCAACGGTTATTTGAGGAAAATGACGAATCTTTTTTCCGGAGTGGGAGGGGGGAATTTTGCTGTACAAGGACGGGGCGCTGTGGTACAATACTCCTGACCGACCTCCACTTCGGTCCAACCGGCGGGCAGACAGCCGCGGACAGGAATGCGCGAACCTGTTCGGAAGGAACGCCCGCCGCTGCGCCAATGCGCTGGCGCTCTAAAGATAAAGGAGGCTTTTCTCATGCGCAGGTTTTCTGTCCGCGACCTGACCCTTGCCGCCATGGTGGCGGCGCTGTACACGGTGATGGGCTGTTTCGCCAACGTCTTCGGCTGGACCTTCGGGCCCGTCCAATTCCGCTTTGCCGAGGCCCTCACCGTGCTGCCCTTCCTGTTTCCCGCCGCCGCGCCGGGGCTGGCGGCAGGGTGCTTCCTCACCAACCTGCTCTCCCCCTACGGAGTGCTGGACTGGCTGTTCGGCACCCTGGCCACCGCCATCGCCGCCTGGCTGACCATGAAGATGCCCAAATGGTATCTGGCGGCCCTGCCCCCCATCCTGGTCAACGCCCTGATCCTGTCCCCCATGTGGGCCTGGACGGACGCCGGGGCGGTGAACGCCGCCTTCTGGACGGCCTGCGGCTGGAACTTCATCACCTTCCTCCCCGGCGAGGCGCTGGTGTGCTATGTGCTGGGCACAGCTTTGCTTAAACTGATGCCCAGGATTGGCGTGCTGAAGCCCGCCCTCGCCGGCACAAGCTCCACTCAGGCGCTTCCCCCTGCGGGGAAAGCTTCTTCGTTCCGCTGTGCCTCCTCTCCCCACAAAGACGAAAGGGCGTCTTTGTGGGGGCCCCGGCAGTAAAAAACCTTTACGGATGTCCTGTGACAGAAATCCCCCGGACGGTGGAGCGTCCGGGGGATTTTTGCGCGGCTGTTTACTTCTTGCAATAGACGGCTATGGCGGCGCTCATCTTCCGGGCGGTGCCGGGGCCGTACTTGTCCAGGTTTTCCTGGAACCGGGGGTCGTTGGCATACATCTCCCCCAGGCAGGCCAGGATAGCGTCGGTGCAGTGGTAGTGGTATTTCGTGATGTGCTCCTGCCAGCGGCGCACCAGCGCCTGGGCCTCCTCCCCCGCCGGGTCGCCGCACGCCCCGAAGGCGGTGAAGATCTCCTCCATCTCGGCGTTGATGGCCGCCTCCTGCTCGGGGGTGTAGTCCTTGTGCTTCTCCCGGCTCTCCAGGAACGCCTCGGTGTTGCCCCAGCGCTCCGCCGCCTCCCGGGCGTATTGGTCCCGCACGGCCTCCCAATCCGCCTGGGTGGGCCTGGGCCTCTCATCGTACATGATATTCCCTCCAATCGTCTTGTCAACCAGCCGCAGCATATCGTCCAGCCGCCGCCGCTTCATCAGCAGCAGCGTCCGGTGCTTTTGCAACGCCTCGGCCCGGTCGTGGTCGGGGGCGGACAGGATGCGCCCGATCTGACCCAGCGGCACGCCCAGCTCCCGGTAAAACAGAATCTGCTGCAAAGCCGCCATGGCCTCATCGTCATAGAAACGGTACCCGGCCGGGGTGACCTCGGTTGGCTTCAGCAGCCCGATCTCGTCGTACCAGCGCAGCGTCCGGACGCTGACGCCCGCCAGCCGCGCCGCCTGGCTCACGGAATAACGCATTCTTCTCACCTCCAAGGGACACTGTAACCCATGACGTAACGGGAGAGTCAAGCCTTTTTTTACGGATGTTTCACGTGAAACGTTCGTTCTATTCCCACGCCTTCCGCAGCAGCGCCGCCGCCTGGGCCAGCTCCTCCATGGTGAGCCCCGCAAAGCCCAGCACCACCGTGGAGGGCCTGGGCGGGGCGGCGTGGCAGTACCGGCTCAGGGGGTGGACGCGCACCGACCTGGCCGCCGCCCGCTCCACCAGCTCCTCCTCGGTGTAGCGTGGAAGGGTGAGGAGAAAGTGCAGCCCCGCCTCCGCCCCGGAAATCTCCGCCCCGGGAATGTCCGCCAGGGCCCCGGCAAACAGGGCGCATTTTTTTCGGTACAGATTCCCGGTGCGCCGCAGGTGCCGCCCGTACAGTCCCTGGACAAGGAAACGGCGCAGGCTCTCCTGCTCGAACCGGGAGACGGCGCAGGCCCCGTGGGAAAACGTGTGCCGGTAGCGCTCCAAAAGCCCGGGGGGCAGGATCAGGTAGGCCGCCCGGATGGCGGGGGCGATGGACCGGGAGAAGGTGCCCAGGTACACCACCCGCCCCGCCCGGTCCATGCCCTGGAGCGCCGGGATGGGCCGGGAGGACCAGCGGAACTCGCTGTCATAGTCGTCCTCAATGAGCCAGCGGTTCTGGGCGGAGGCCGCCCAGTGGAGCAGCCGGCTGCGCCGCCCCGCCGGCATGGACACACCCAGGGGGAACTGGTGGGAGGGGGTGACGTAGGCCAGCCCCGCGCCCGACGCATCCAGCGCCTCCGGGACCATCCCCTCCCCGTCCACCGGGATGGGCAGGGCCTCCCGCCCGTGGAGGGCGGCGGCGGCGTAGGCGGCGGGGTAGCCCGGGTCCTCCAGGGCGACGGCCCGCTGTTCCGGGAGGAGCTGGAGCAGTAGGGACAGCAGGTGGTCCGCCCCCGCTCCCACCACCACCTGGTCCGGCGAGCAGCGCACCCCCCGGTACTGGGAGAGCAGCTGGGCCAGGGCGGCGCGCAGGGGCCCGTCCCCCTGGGGGTGGCCCCGCTGCAGCAGACCGGGGTTCTCGTACACCGCCTCCTTGGTGATCCGCGCCCAGGAGGAGAAGGGGAAGACGGACACGTCCACCGCCGAGGTGGAGCAGTCATAGGCCCACTTGGGCGCCGGCGCCGGGGCCGTCTCCGGGGGATGCGCGGGGACGGCGGGGGCCGGGGGCAGCAGGTCGGCGCAGACATAGCCGCTGCGGGGGCGGGAGAGGACATAGCCCTCCGCCGCCAGCAGGGAGTAGGCGGTCTCCACCGTGCTCATGCTCACCCCGGCCAGGGCGCACATACGCCGCTTGGAGGGCAGTCTGGCCCCCGGGGACAGCGCCCCGGACCGGATGGCCCCGGCGATGTGGCGGTAGAGCTGGTCGTACAAGGGCGCATCCCCGCCCAGTACGGGGAGGGGGAAAGAGTCGGCCATGGGATGGGTTCACCTCCAAGAAGCTGCCCTGCCCCCGCGCCGCAGGCGCGGGGATGGGTTCGTTTTCAACTGACCCCATAAAAAAGATGGAAACTGGGCATGGAAACCATGCCAGATGCGCATATAATAGCACCAAGACCAAGGGGCCGTCAAGCCCCGGAAGGAGTTGTGAGCCATGAATCAGTCCTCAAACCGGAAAGCTCTAACGACCATCTGTATGGCTGCGGCCATGGCGGCGCTGGTGGCGCTGGGGTCCTGGATTCAGATCCAGATCCCGTCCATTCTGGGCACCAGCCGCTTTCACCTGGGAAATGTGATGTGCGCCCTGTCGGGCCTGCTGCTGGGCCCCTGGTGGGGCGGGCTGGCGGCGGGGATGGGCTCGGCGCTGTATGATCTGCTGCTGGACCCCGCACGGTTCATGGAGTTTCCCATTACCTTTGTTACAAAAAGCGTCTACGGCCTGGTGGCCGGGGCGGTGTTCTTCAAGGTGTTCCAGGGGAAGAGCAATTACGTCAACGAGGCGGTGGCCAGCGGCGCGGCGGCGGTGAGCTATGTCGCGGTGTATCTGGTGAAGTGCTTCTTTTACAACGGCCTGCTCATCAAGGGCCTGACCCCCGGCGGGGCGTGGCTGGGGGTGCTGGAGAAAGTGCCCTCCTCCGTGTTCAACGGCATTGTGGCCGTGATCTTCGCCCCCATCCTGGGGGTGGCGCTTCGCAGGGCGCTGAAGGCGGCGCACCTGGAGGAGAAGCTGGCGCGCCCTTAAAGCCTTCCCCCTCCAAGGGGGAAGGTGGCACGGCGAAGCCGTGACGGATGAGGGCGAGCGCAGGGATTGCGCCATACGTCCCAAAGTTGGAGAAATGAGGCGTCAAACGACCGCCCCTCTCATCCCCTATGGGGCGCGGCATATTCACGCTCGCGTTGGGCGCGCTGTTCGTCCCGGCTTCCCTCCGACTCGGGGCAAATCCGGCAGGCTCCGCCCGCCTGGGTTTTGCCCCTCGCTCCGGTCCATCCGGGGCGGCGCGCCTACGCTCGCGCTATGACGAAATGAAAGGCCCCCCGGCAGAGCCGGGGGGCCTTTCATTTTTTGAGAAAAGAGAGAGGGAGGAGATTGTCTGGTTTTGTACCTGACGTGATTATAATACCAGACCCTCCCGGGGAAATGTTGGACGATTTGAGAACCTTTTGTGAAAAAACTATGAATGCCGTGAAGTTTCTGTGAATGCCGCCGGGAAAAGCCCCATAAAGCGCCGGAATGCGGCAGGATCACCGCCGCCCCCGGTAGTGGCCCGCGCCCACCCGGCGCCCGCCGGAGCGGCTGTACCGCCGCCGGGCCCTGCGCTTGGGCAGCACCACTGTGACCAGCAGGACAAGGGCGGCGGCCAGCGCCACACCCGCGGCGGCCAGCGCCTTGACCCACCACTTGCCCCAGTAGAACTGAATCTGCTGGACGGCATACAGGAAGTCGGACCGGGCCACGCTGTCCGCCGCCGCCATATCCAGGGTGCCGTATTCCACCCCGTCATACCGGAAGGTGATGGTGCCCAGCTTGTCTCCGGCGGTGACGGGGGCCTGGATGGAGCCGGGCAGGTCCACCAGCAGCTCCGCCTTCTTGGGGTCAAAGTCCGAGGGCATGGTGGCCTGAAGCTCCCCCACCGGCTGGGCCAGCACGTAGTCCGCGTCGTCGGACAGGGTGACGGGCACCTCCCGCAAAACATTTTCTGTGTCCTTGTCCAGCAGGGTGATCCGGTGGAAGTTCTGGAACGCCCACTCCAGCAGCCGCTTGGTCTCCGGGAAGGACCAGACGTGGCGGCCGGCCTCGTCCTTGGTGTCCTCCGTGCCCAGCACCACGCAGTAGAAGGTGCGGCCCAGCTCGTCCACGGCGGCGGAGGCCAGACAGCGCCCCGCCTCGCCGGTGTAGCCCGTCTTGATGCCGATGGCCTTGCCGTATGTATAGCCGGAACCGGCGTAGAAGCTGCTGAGCAGGCCGTTGGAGGAGTAGATCACCCGCTCCGGCTGGAGGTTGGTGGCCGGAAGGGTATGGGAGGGGGAGCGGACGATGGCGCGGAAGGTCTCGCTGCCCATGGCGGCGCGGGCCATGAGGTAGATATCATAGGCGGTGGTGTAATGCTCCGGGTCGTGGAGGCCGTGGGGATTGGTGAAATGGGTGCCCTCCATGCCCAGCGCCTGGGCCTTGGCGTTCATCCGGGCCACAAATTCCGCCTGGGTGCCCGCCACCGCCTCGGCCAGGATGTTGCACGCCTCGTTGCCCGAGGGGAGCAGGTCACAGTACAGCAGCGACTCCACCGTCAGGGTCTCCCCGGCCTTGATGCCCGCGGTGGAGCTGTTCCAGGGCAGGTCCACCGCCTGGGCGGAGGCGGTGACCTGGGTGTCCAGGGCGATCTGCCCCGCCTCCACCGCGTCCAGCACCACCAGGGAGGTCATGATCTTGGTGATGGAGGCGGGGTACATCCGCTCCCGGGCGTGGAACTCGTAGAGCACCTCGTCGTTGTCGCCGTCCACCAGGAGGGCGGCGCGGGCCTTGGGCTCCGGGTCCTCCAGGGCCAGGGCGGGACAGGTGAGGGACAGGGCCATGAGCCCGGCCAGAAGCAGAGAAAGAAAACGATATTTTTTCATAGGAATCTCCCGCAGTATGTGTTATAATATGATGTGCCGCCCGGAGTGGACGGGGTCGGAGACGATACAAAACAATTATATCAGAAAAATTTCCCCCTTGCAACTGGGAGAAACAGGCTCCGGGGGAATTGGGAGGCCGGAATGAAGCTGACAGGGGGAGGCCGCAGGGCCCTGGCGGTGGCCATGGCGGCTGGAGCCGCCATGCTGCTGTGCTTCGCGGGGCGGAGCGCAGCAATGGAAGATATCCCAAAGCTCCCCTGGGAGCCGCCCGCCGCCGTATCGCCGGAAGGGGAGGGGCTGGTGGACATCAACCGCGCCGGGATGGAGGAGCTGACGGCCCTGCCCGGCATCGGCGAGGCCCGGGCCCGGGCCATCCTGGACGACCGGGAGGCCAACGGCCCCTACCGCTGCCCGGAGGACCTGATCCGGGTGAGGGGGATCGGCGAGGGCGTCCTGGAGGACATTCTGGGCCGGATTACAACAGGAGGGGAAGAAAATGCCCAAAATATTGGTGGTTGACGACGAGCGGGTGATGGTGAAGGGCATCAAGTTCAATCTGGAGAACGAGGGCTACCAGGTGGACACCGGCTCCGACGGGGAGGAGGCGGTGGAAAAGGCGCGCACCGGCCAGTTTGACCTCATCATCCTCGACCTGATGATGCCCAAGATTGACGGCCTCCAGGCGTGCATGAAGATCCGGGAGTTTTCCAATGTGCCCGTCATCATGCTGACGGCCAAGGGGGAGGACGCGGACAAGATCATCGGCTTCGAGTGCGGGGCGGACGACTATATCACCAAGCCCTTCAACCTGCTGGAGCTGAAGGCCCGCATCCGGGCCCTGCTGCGCCGGGCGGGGGCCGCTGCCCAGCAGCAGCGGGAGGCCAGCCGCCTCACCCAGGGGGCGATCACCCTGGACCTGAGCGAGCGGGCGGCATGGCGGGACGGGGAGAGCGTGGAGCTCACCGCCAAGGAGTTTGACCTGATGGTGCTGCTGATGCAGAACCCGGGCCGGGTGTACAGCCGGGAGAACCTGCTCAACCTGGTGTGGGGGTATGAGTATATCGGGGAGTTCCGCACCGTGGACGTCCACATCCGCCGCCTGCGGGAGAAGCTGGAGCCAGACCCCGCCAACCCGGAGCACATTCTGACCAAATGGGGCGTGGGGTATTATCTGGCGAATAATTCGTAAAGACAGAAGGTGGGACCCATGACCACAGCCGCCAAACAGCCGCGGGAGGCGAAGGTTCCCTTTTTCCGCAGCATCCAGGCGAAATACGCCCTGACCTACCTGCTGGTGGTGGCGGCCATCCTCCTGGTGATGAACACCTATCCGGTGCTCATGGCGGAGAACATGGTGTTCACCTCCAAGGAGAGCACCCTGAAGCGGCAGGCCCTGACCATCGGCTCCACCCTGGCGGTGTCCGAGACCCTCACCCAGGAGGGGGTGGAGCAGACCATGGCTCTGCTGGAGGTGGCCCAGGGCACCCGGGTGCTGGTCACCGGCGCCTCCGCCCGCATCCTGTACGACAGCTCCACCCAGGACAGCCGGGTGGAGGGCTGCGCCCTCATGGGGGAGGTGGCGGCCGCCCTGCGGGGAAAGGACGCCTCCCGTTCCGAGTACCGGGAGGGGGCCATCCGGACCCAGGCGGCGGTGCCCGTCATGTACCACGGCATGACCCTGGGGGCGGTGTACCTCTATGAACAGGACACGGAACAGGCGGACGTGCTGCGCTCCATCCTGTCCAACCTGCGCTACATCTCCATTGTGATCTGCGCGGTGGCGCTGGTGCTGGTGGTGCTGCTGTCCAAAACCCTCAACCGCAACACCGTGCGGCTGCTGTCCGCCATCCGCCACGTGCGGGAGGGCGAGTACAGCCACCGGGTTGAGTCCCTGGGCAGGGACGAGATGGCCCAGCTGGCCGACGAGTTCAACCAGCTCACCGACCGCCTCCAGACCACAGAGGAGGCCCGGCGGCGCTTTGTGTCCGACGCGTCCCACGAGCTCAAAACCCCCCTGGCCTCCATCCGGCTGCTCACCGACTCTATTTTGCAGAACGGCTCCATGGACATGGACACGGCCCGGGAGTTTGTGGCGGATATCGGGGAGGAGGCCGAGCGCCTCACCCGGATCAGCGAGCACCTGCTGGCCCTCACCCGGCTGGACGCCGGGGCGGGGCGGGCGCCGGAGCCGGTGGAGCTGGGCGTGGTGGCGGGCAAGGTGGCCCGCCTGCTGGCGCCGGTGGCGCAGACCGCTCAGGTGGAGGTGCGGTGCGCCATTGAGCCCGCCTGCGCCCTCATGGCCACAGAGGACGATCTCTACCAGGTGGCCTTCAACCTCATTGAAAACGCCATCAAGTACAACCGCGCCGGAGGGAGGGTGGACGTGACGGTGTGCCGCCGGGGGGACCGGGTGGCGCTCATCGTGTGCGACACCGGCGTGGGCATCCCGGAGGAGGACCTGCCCAAAATCTTCGACCGCTTCTACCGGGTGGACAAGGCCCGGTCCCGGGCGGCGGGGGGGACGGGCCTGGGACTGTCCATCGCCCGGGACACCGCCCGCCTCCACGGCGGGGATATCACGGTGGGGGCCAACCCCGCCGGCCGGGGGACCCGGTTCGAGGCGGAGTTCCCCGCCATGAGAGGGGAGGAGCGGCCATGAGAAAGAGATGGGCGGCCCTTTTGGCGGCGCTGCTGCTGGTGCCGGCACTGGGCTGCAAGGCCGGCGGAGTGGAGGAGGCCGGGGGGCTGAAGCTGTGGTTCCCCGCCCAGCCCGCCCAGGAGGGGCGGCAGCTGGCCGCCGCCCTGGGCACCTGCCCCTACGGAGGGGAGGAACCCACCATCCCCGGCCTGCTGGCCGCCCTGATGGCGGGGCCGGCGGAGGAAGAGGACGGGCTGGCCCCCATTTTCCCGCCGGGGACGCGGGTGCTGGGCTGGTCGCTGGAGGACGGCGTGGCCAGCGTGGAGCTGTCCGCCGCCTATACCGGGCTCATGGGGGTGGACCTCACCCTGGCGGACTACTGCGTCACCCTCACCCTGGCCCAGCTGCCGGAGGTGGACGGGGTGCGGATCACCGCCAACGGCGGCGGACAGTCCTACCGGGAGCGGCAGGTGCTCTATCCCCAGGACGCGCTGTTCTCCGGGGCGGAGGAGTCCCCCGGGAAACAGCGGGAAAACCATTGAAAAAGGAGAGAACACGATGAATTTTGACACCAACTGCCTCCACGCGGGCTACCGCCCCGGCAGCGGGGAGCCCCGAAACATCCCCATCATCCAGTCCACCACCTTCCGCTACGAGACCAGCGAGGAGATGGGGAAGCTGTTCGACCTGGAGGCCGAGGGCTATTTCTACACCCGGCTGCAAAACCCCACCAGCGACGCGGTGGCCGCCCGCCTGTGCACCCTGGAGGGGGGGACGGCGGCCATGCTGCTCTCCTCCGGGCAGGCGGCCAACTTCTTCGCCGTGTTCAACATCGCCTCCGCCGGGGATCACGTCGTGGCCTCCTCCTCCATTTACGGAGGCACCTACAACCTGTTCGCCGTCACCATGCGGCGGATGGGCATCCAGTTCACCTTTGTGGACCCGGACTGCTCCGAGGACGAGCTGAACGCCGCCTTCCGCCCCGAGACAAAGGCGCTGTTCGGCGAGACCATCGCCAACCCGGCCCTGACGGTGCTGGACATTGAGAAGTTCGCACACTGCGCCCACGCCCACGGGGTGCCCCTCATCGTGGACAACACCTTCGCCACCCCCGCCCTGTGCCGGCCCTTTGAATGGGGCGCGGACATCGTCACCCACTCCACCACCAAGTACCTGGACGGCCACGCCGCCGCCGTGGGCGGGGCCATCGTGGACTCCGGGAGCTTCGACTGGGACGCCCACGCGGACAAGTACCCCGGCCTCACCACCCCGGACGACAGCTACCACGGCGTGACCTATACCGAGCGGTTCGGCCTGGGCGGCGCCTATGTCACCAAGGCGGTGGTGCAGCTCATGCGGGACTTCGGCGCCACCCCCGCACCCATGAATTCCTGGCTGCTGGGCATGGGCATGGAGACCCTCCCCCTGCGCATGGCAAAACACTGCGCCAACGCCCAGGGGGTGGCGGAATTCCTCCAGAAGCACGAAAAGGCGGCCTGGGTGCGGTACGCGGGCCTGCCGGGGGACAAATACTATGACCTGGCCCAAAAGTACCTGCCACGGGGCTGCTGCGGGGTGGTGTCCTTCGGGGTGAAGGGGGGGCGGGCCGCCGCGGAGCGGTTCATGGCGGGGCTGAAGCTGGCCTCCATCGCCACCCATGTGGCCGACGCCAAGACCTGCGTGCTCCACCCCGCCTCCGCCACCCACCGGCAGATGAACGACGCGGAGCTGGCCGCCGCCGGGGTATCCCCCGACCTGGTGCGCCTGTCCGTGGGCATCGAGGACCTGGACGACCTGACTGCCGACCTGGCGCAGGCCCTGGATAGGGTGTAACCTTTGTGACCGGAAAACGGGGCGGCCGCACGCCCCGTTTTTTTCTTAAGATTTTTTAAAAAGCCTTGACATTCCACCATGTGGAAGGTGTACCATGTGCCCAGAGAGGGAGGGAAGACGATGAAAATCAACCAGGTGGAGCAGCTGGTGGGCATCACCAAGGGGAATATCCGCTTCTATGAAAAGGAGGGGCTGCTCACCCCCGGGCGCAACAACGACAACGGCTACCGGGACTACAGCGACGCCGACGTGGCGTGGCTGAAAAAAATCAAGCTGCTGCGGATGCTGGACGTGCCCATCGAGGAGATCCTGCGCCTCAAGTCCGGGGCGCTCACCCTGGAGGACGCCATGGGACGGCACATGATCCAGCTGGAGCGCAGGCAGGCCAACCTGGAGGCGGCCCGGGGCGTGTGCGCCCAGATCCGGGACAGCCGCAGCCAGCTGGACGCGCTGGACGCCGACGGGGTGCTGGAGAGCATGGAGCGGCAGGAACAGGAGGGGACAAAGTTCATGAACGTGGGAAAACAGGACAAACTGACCCGGTATGTCAGCCCCGTGGGGGCGGCAATCGTGGTGCTGGCCATGATGGCGGCGTTCATCGCCCTCATCGTGTGGGGCTTCACCGTGGACGCGGCGGACGCGCCCCCCGTGGGGGTCATCATCGCCCTGGCGGCCATCCCGGTGGTGGTCATCGTGGGGGTGCTGGCGGCGCTGTACCAGCGCATCAAGCAGATCAGAGGAGGGGAAGAGGATGCTGCTGCTCAATATTGACCACATTCCCGGCCGGGAGATCGAGGCCCTGAGCCTGGTGAAGGGCTCCGTCGTCCAGTGCAAGAGCTTCGGCAAGGACTTCATGGCGGGGATGAAAACCTTTGTGGGCGGCGAAATCGAGAGCTATACCGCCATGCTCAACGAGGCCCGGCAGCTTGCCACCAAGCGGATGGTGGACGAGGCGGAGAGGCTGGGCGCGGACGCGGTGGTCAATGTGCGCTACGCCTCGGCCTCCATCATGCAGGGGGCGGCGGAGATCACCGTGTACGGCACCGCCGTCAGATTGAAGTGACCTTTGACCCGCTGGAACCTTTGAAAGGAGGGGGGAACGATGTCACTATTGCGGGAATTGGGGATCGGCGCTCAGAAAATCGTCGCACAGAACAACCGGGTGCGGGGAGTCGTCACGTCGGCGGAGACCTGCTGGATGATCAAGGTGAACAAGAGCGCGTTTCGGACGCATCCGCTGGACGGGGCCGCGTTCCCCCATTTCATCCGGTTTTGCTACAGCGTAGACGGAACAGAATACACTGGGGGGCGTTTTTTTGACGCGTTTACCCGCTGTCCCCAGGTCAACGAAATCATAGACGTGTACGTAGACGGGGACGATCCCTCGAAATACGCAATTCAAGTGCAGTAAAAGGAGAGAACACTATGCTTCGCATCGAACACTATTCCAAGACCTATCCCGGCGGCAAGAAGGCGGTGGACGACCTGACCCTCCACGTGCGCCCCGGCGAGATCTACGGCTTCATCGGCCACAACGGGGCGGGCAAGACCACCACCCTGCGGGCCTGCGCCGGGGTGATGGACTTCACCGAGGGCACCATCGCCATCGACGGCCACGACGTGAAAAAGGACCCGGTGGGGGCCAAGCGGGTCACCGCCTTCCTGCCCGACAACCCGGATTTGTACGAGTTCATGAAGGGCATCGACTACCTCAATTTCATCGCCGACCTGTACGACATCCCGGGGGCGCAGCGCACCGCCGATATCGCCCAATACGGGGATGCTTTCGAGCTCACCGGCAACCTGGGCTCCGCCATCGGCAGCTATTCCCACGGGATGCGGCAGAAGCTGGCCCTCATCTCCGCCTTTATCCGCCGGCCCCGGCTGCTGATCCTGGACGAGCCCTTCGTGGGGCTGGACCCCGCCGCCTCCCACATCATGAAGGGGTACTTAGCCGACCTGTGCCAGAGCGGCTCGGCAGTGTTCTTTTCCACCCACGTGCTGGAGGTGGCGGAAAAGCTGTGCCACCAGATCGCCATCATCAAGGACGGGCGGCTGGTGAAATGCGGCCCCACCGAGCAGCTGGTGGGCGACTCCTCCCTGGAGGACGTGTTCCTGGAGCTGGAGGGAGACAAATGAAAAAGTTCTTTGCCCTGCTGAAGGTGAGCGTCAAGTCCATGCTGCTGTCCTCCGTGTCCAACAGCCGGGGCCGGGGCAGAAAGAAGGCCGCCACCGGGGTGGGGGCCATCGTGCTCATCGCGTTTCTGGGGCTCTATATGTCCGGCTTGTACAGCACCATGCTCATGCAGGTGCTCTCGCCCGTCCACATGGAGGTGCTGGTGTTCGTCTTCATGGGCATGGCGGCGCTGGTGGGGGGACTGCTGTTCACCGCCTTCGCGGTCAAGGGCGTGGTGTTCGGCGGCAAGGACAACGACCTGCTGCTGAGTATGCCTGTGTCCGCCACGGCGCTGATGGCCAGCCGGGTGACGGCCATCTACTTTGAAAACCTGCTGTTCTCCGTCTTCGTGCTGGGCCCCGCCGGGGCGGTGTGCGCCTTCATGACCCAGAGCGGGGTGGGGCACAGCGTGCTGTTCTGGGTGCGGCTGGTCGTCGCGGTGCTGGCCCTGCCCCTGCTGGACACGGCGCTGTCCGTGCTGTTCGGGGCGCTGGTGGCGTTCCTGTCCGCCCGGGTGTCCAAGGGGGTCCTGGGCCAGAACATCGTCATGGCCCTGTACCTGGTGGCGGTATTCTGGTTCGCCTTCAACCTCAGCGGCATGATCGAGGGGCTGGCCGCCAACGCCGCCGGGGTGAAGGAGTCCCTGAGCTGGGCGGCCCCCATCCTGTGGATGGCGGACGGCATTATGGGGGACTGGGTCAAGCTGCTGCTGTTCGTCCTGTGCTGCGCCGTCCCCTTCGCCCTGGTGGTGTTCGGGCTGGGCAGGGTGTACCGCAAGGCGGTCACCGCTTTCGCGGCCCGCTCGGCGCGCAGCGACTACAAGCTGTCCGCCCAGTCCGCGTCGGGGCAGAAGAAAGCCCTGCTGCTCATGGAGTGCAAGCGGCTGTTTGGCATCCCCATGTACTTCTGGAACTCGTGCCTCGGCCTGATTATGCTGGTGGCCGCCGGGGTGGCGGCGCTGGTGATGCAGCACGACCTGCGGGGGTTCATGGCCATGGTGGGGGATGCCCTGCCCGTGATGCCGCTGGCGGCGCTGGTGATGGGCTTCTGCCTGTCCATGTGCGTCATCGCCGCCCCCTCGATCAGCCTGGAGGGGAAGTACCTGTGGATTTTGCGGGAGGCCCCGGTGGATGAGAAATCCCTGCTGCGGCTCAAAACCGGCTTCCAGCTGCTGTTCAGCGTGCCCTGCACCCTGGCCGCCGGGGTGTGCCTGACCATCGCCCTGGAGCTGTCTGCGGCGGATGGGGCGGTGCTGCTGCTGGCCATGCTGCTGTTTGACCTGGGCCATGCCGCCTTCGGGATGCTGGTGGGGCTGGCCTTCCCCAAGCTGGACGCGGTGAACGAGACGGTGGTGGTCAAACAGTCCCTGGCCGTGTTCCTGGGGATGCTTGTCCCCATGGCGGCGCTGGGGCTGTGCGCCCTGCTGTACTGGCTGGGCGGGATGGTGTCAGCCTGGGCGGCGCTGGCCCTGCCGCTGGCGCTGCTGGCGCTGTGCGCGGCGGCGTGCGTCCTGATCCTGGCGAAAAAGGGTCCGGCCATGCTGCGGGCGCTGTAAAACAGATCCGGGAGGAGGGTGGCCAGCCGTGAAGAGGCTCATGGCCGTATGCCTGACCGCTTTGATGCTCCTGACGGCGTGCGCCTGCGCGTCCGCCGGGACATACACAGCGGGGGAGTATGAGGTGGACCGGGGGAAGGGCACCATCTCGGACGGGACAAATACCTACCGGTATACGTTTACGGGGAATGCGTCCAGCTATCAGATTGAGATCACGTACCCGGACGGCTCTACTTATTGGTGGAACCAGCAGGAGGGCAGCGGCTATGGCGGCCAGAGCGGCGGTTATGAGGAAGGCCGCTATGCCAGCGGGGCCGCGCTGTGCGGCGCCATTGAGGCAGGCGCGCCGAAGAGCCTTGGGGTGGTGGTGCTGGCCGTTGTGCTGGCGGGGATTGGGCTGTTCGGCGCCATCCTGCCCAACGCCGCGTGGTATTGCAGCATTGGGTGGAAATTCAAGAATGCCGAACCCTCCGGCGCGGCCCTGGCGCTCACCCGCGCGGGCGGCGCGGCCGTCATCTTCGCTGCGGTTATTCTGCTGTTTATGGCGTAGGACCTGCGCGGGGGCCACATCCCCGCCGGACGGAACGCCGGCAGGCCCGGGGCTTTCCCTTGACAGGGAGGGCCCCGGGCCTTTATAATCTTGCCATCAAAACCGGGGGTGCGGGGATATGGAGAAAAACAAGCGGGTGCTGGTGGCCATGAGCGGGGGGGTGGACTCCAGCGTGGCGCTGTACCTCCTGCGGGAGCAGGGGTATGAGTGCGTGGGGGCCACCATGGCGCTGTTCGGCGGCCAGCCGGGGGACGTGGAGGACGCCAGGGACGCGGCCCGCCGCATGGGCGTCCCCCATCATGTGCTGGACTTCTCGGCGGAGTTTGACCGGCAGGTCATCCGGCCCTTTGTGGACGCCTATGAGCGGGGGGAGACCCCAAACCCCTGCGTGCTGTGCAACCGGGCGCTGAAGTTCGGGCTGCTGCTGGACAGCGCGGAAAAGCTGGGCTGCGGCCGTCTGGCCACCGGCCATTACGCGCGGATTCTGGAGGACGGGGCGGGGGGCTTCCGGCTGGCCAGGGCCGCCGATCCGGGCCGGGACCAGAGCTATGTGCTCTACCCCATCCCCAGGGAGGGGCTGGGCCGGGTGCTGTTTCCCCTGGGCGGGCTGGACAAGGCCCGGGTGCGGGAGATTGCGGCGGCCCAGGGCTTTTCCAGCGCCCACAAGGGCGACAGCCAGGACATCTGCTTCATCCCGGACGGGGACTACCTGTCCTTTATGGAGCGCTATACCGGGAAAACCTACCCGGATGGGGACATTGTGGACCTGGAGGGGCGGGTGGTGGGCCGCCACCGGGGGGCGGCGGGGCTCACCATCGGCCAGCGCCGGGGGGTGGGCGTTTCTTCGGCAGGGCGCATCTACGTGTGCTCCAAGTGCATGGAGGAGAACACCGTCACCGTGGGTCCGGAGGAGGCGCTGTACTCCACCGGCTGTACCGCGGTGGACTGGAACTGGCTCATCGCGCCCCCGGCCGGGCCGTTCGAGGCCCTGGCCAAGACCCGCTACCGTCAGAGGGAGCAGCCGGTGCGGGTGATCCCGGAGGGGGACGCTGTGCATCTGGAATTTGCCCTGCCCCAGCGGGCGGTGACCCCGGGGCAGGCGGCGGTGGTGTACGATGCCGGCGGCACGGTGCTGGGCGGCGGCGTCATCACCGGCGTGGTGAAATAAAAAGGCCTGGGCGCGCCGGGAGGCGCGCCCAGGTTCCAACGCTCAATCCATCTCGATCAGGTCATATTCCCGGCTGCCGATGCCCAGTTCCGCGGCGGCCTCCACGGTGTGGACGCCGTGGAGCGACTCGATGCGCTCAATCAGGTCAGCCTTGCCGGGGTCGCCGGAGGCATATACCAGATCCAGGCAGGCCTGGTCCAGCGCCACGGGGTCCAGGGACGCCAGGATGCCGATGTCGCCGATTTTGGGGTCGGCGGCCACAGCGCAGCAGTCGCAGTCCACGGACATATTTTTCATCACGTTGAGATAGGCGACTTTACCCTGGAAGCGGTGGTGGACGGTCCAGGCGGCGTCCGCCATGGCCTCCAGGAAGGAGTCGTGGTCGGCATCCCAGAACTTGTCCATGTCCCCCGCGCCGTGGATATACTGCTTTCCCCGGGAGGAGGCGATGCCGATGGAGATGTTTTTCAGCGCCCCGCCAAAGCCGCCCATGGGGTGGCCCTTGAAGTGGCTGAGCACCAGCAGGGAGTCGTAGCGGGCCAGATTGGCGCCCACGAAGTTCTTCTGGATGACCTTGCCGCCGGGGACGGGCAGCTCCATGTCGGCGGTCTCGTCCATGATGTCCACCGGGGCGGCGGCGGACCAGCCGTGGAGGTCCATGGTGTGCCGGTGGGCATCCGTGGTGTTGCGCCCGCCGTCATAGGCGGTGTTGCACTCCACAATGGTGCCGCCCACCTTGTCGATCATGGGCTTCATGAAATCGGGGCGCAGGAAATTCTGGTTGCCCGGCTCGCCGGAGTGGAGCTTGACGGCCACATTGCCGGGGAGCTGGACGCCCAGGGCGTCGTACAGGCGCAGCATGGCCTGGGGGGACAGGTCGCGGGTGAAGTAAACGGTGGATTTCATAGTGGTCCTCCTCGTGATTGATGAACAGTCTCAGCAGTATCTTACCCCAAGGAGGGGCGTTCGTCAAGGGGATGGCCATTGTATTCGGCCGCGTGCCGTATTATAATGGGGTGGAGTTCAGAAATACGCCGTCCCGGCGGACCGCCGGGGTGGGAGGGGGAAGGACAGATGGAGCTTGCGGAGGTACGCGCCCTGCGGCAGACCCTGCACGGCTGCCCGGAGCGCTCCGGACAGGAGGAGCGGACCCGGGCGGTGCTGATGGAGTTTTTGGCGGGGCGCGCCGGACTGGAGCTGTACCCCTGCGGGGCGGGGTTTTACGCCGCCCGCCGGGAGCCGGCGGGGGACAGGCCCTCAATCGCCCTCCGGGCGGACTACGACGCGCTGGCGCTGCCCGGAGGGGGCGCGGCCCACCTGTGCGGCCACGACGGGCACGCCGCCGCCCTGTGCGGCGCGGCTCTATCCGTGGAGGGGGAGACCCTGGGCAGGGATGTGTTTTTCCTCTTCCAGCCGGCGGAGGAGACCGGGGCGGGGGCTCTGGGGTGCCGGGAGCTCTTTGCGCGGGAGCGGGTGGACCAGATCTACGGGGCCCACAACCTGCCAGGGGTCCCTCTGGGGCAGGTTGTCACCCGGGCGGGGACCTTTGCCTGCGCCTCTCAGGGGGTGATCCTGTCCTTTCTGGGGCGGCCTACCCACGCCGCCTATCCGGAGCACGGCCTGTCGCCGGCCCAGGGGGTGGGGCGGCTGCTGTGCGCCCTGCCGGAGCTGGCCCGGCCTGACCGGTACGGGGGCATGACGCTGTGCACCGTCATCGGGGCGGAGATGGGCGGGCGGTCCTTTGGCACGGCTGCCGCCCAGGCGGAGGTGCGCCTCACCCTCCGGGCCGAGCGGGACCAGGACCTGGAGGCGCTCTTTGAGGCGATTCTCCAGCTCGCCGGCTCTCTGGCGCAGGAGTACGGGCTGGCGTTTGGCCACCGGGTTCAGGATGTGTTCCCCGCCACCGTGAATCACGCCGGCTGCGCCCGGCGGGTGCTGGAGCTGTGCGGGGGCCGGGAGTTGAAAACCCCCATGCGCTGGAGCGAGGACTTCGGCCACTACCTGCGCGGCTGCCCCGGCGCGTTTTTCGGGATTGGGGCGGGGGAGGACTGCCCGCCCCTCCACACCGGGGAATACCAGTATCCCGACGCTTTGCTGGGGCCGGCCGTGGCCGCTTTCCGGACCATTCTGAGGGGCTGAGGGGAGGCGGGGAGTGCCCTGAGCGGGAAGGGAAACGGGAATATGTTGGAGCGCGGGGCGGGCGGGGACAGCCGCCCGCCGCCCGATGGGAAAAACAGCCTGTGAAATTTTGCTTGTGTTTCCCCGCGGCATCCGCTATAATTGCGGTATTGGAGGGAGTGCGGACGCGGGAACGGGGCCGCCGGACAGTCGGCGGCCGATTTTGCGCCCCATATCTTGCAAGATATTTAATATAAAGTGCCAGATATAACAGAACGGTTTTCCCGGGAGAATTCCGGCCCTTTTTGGAACAAGAAGGAGGCCGGCCCCGCCTCAGGCGGAACCGGCCTCCCCGGATCAATCGCTGTGCCGCAGCTCTTCCAGGTGGCGGAGGATGTCCGGCCGGGCCCGCTGCGCGTTTTCCTCCAAAGCGCGGCAGATGTCCGCTTCGCTGTTTTCCCGCACGCCCTGGAGAATGCGCCGGAACTCCGCGTCCTCCTTCCGGTGGCCCCGCCAGGTGCAGTACAGGTACCGCAGCAAAAGCTGCTGGCCCTGGATGGCGATCATGCTCCGGTCCAGGCGGCCGTTCCCGCAGTGGTGGTAAAACACCCCGATCAGCTCGTGGACCGCCTGAACCTCCTCCCGGGCATGGCCTGCCCGGCAGTACCGGCCCAGCTGCTCCTCGACCTCCCGGTATATCCGCTCCCGGTCCCCCCGCCGCAGGGACAGGCGCACCGCCTCCTTTTGAAGGGCGAACGCCAGCTCCTGAATCTCCTGTACGTCATGGCCGCTGAGGGTGAGGATCGTGGCCCCCACGTTGTTTTCGTAGGTCATCAGCCCCTCCTGGGTCAGGCGGTTCACCGCCTCACGGATGGGCGTGCAGCTCACCCCCAGCTCCGCCTGCAGCTCATTGACATTCACACGGCTCCCCAACGGGAGCCGCAGGGTGATGATGCTCTCCCGCAGCTGCTGATAGACCTGGTCTACCAGGGATTCTTTTTTGATCTGCGCCATACCGTATGCCTCCGCTCCAAGGAAATATCTGCTTGACCTACAGTTTACCAAATTTTCCGCCCCAAAACAAGGCTCCGCGCCGTTTTTGCGCGAAAAGATACCGCCTGATGACAGAAAGGAGAACATCATATGGGTTTCAAAACGTTTGACGAGCTGATTGCCAGCCAGAAGGGCCGCGCCGCCCCGGTCCGGATGGCGGTGGCCGCCGCGGAGGACGAGCACACGCTGGAGGCCGCGCTCCGCGCCCGCCGGGAGGGGATTGCCCACCCGGTTCTGATCGGCGGTCGGGAGGCGGTCAACGCGGCCCTCTCCCGCCTGGGGGAGCAGGCCGCCCCCGAGGATATCCTGGATGTCCCCGACGGCGGGGAAGCCGCCCGGGTGGCCGTAGGGCTGATCCGGGAGGGGAAGGCGGACTTCCTGCTGAAGGGCAGGCTGGACACCTCCGCGCTGCTGCGGCCCGTGGTGGACAAGGAGTCCGGCCTGAGCGCCGGGGGCGTCATGAGCCACTTTACCATGTTCCAGCTGCCCACCTACCACAAGCTGCTGGCCGCCGTAGACGGCGGCATGGTGACCTATCCCACCCTGGAGCAGAAGCGGGCCATCATTTTGAACTCCGTGGGGGTGCTGCGCACCCTGGGCTGCGAGACGCCCAAGGTGGGCGTGCTCGCCTGCGTGGAGAAGGTGAACCCGAAAATGCCCGAGACCGTGGAGGCCGACGCCCTCAAGCGGATGAACCGGGATGGCCGGCTGCCCGGCTGCCTGGTGGAGGGGCCCATCTCCTATGACTGCGCGGTTGACCGGGAAATCGCGGAGCAAAAGGGATTTGACAGCCCCTGCGCCGGGGACTGCGACATCCTGATTGCCCCCAATATCCACGCGGGCAATATCATGGGCAAGGTGTTCACCGTCACCTGCAAAGCCCCTATGGCGGGCTTTATCGTGGGGGCGAAGTGCCCCATCGCCATGACCAGCCGGGGCTCGTCCCCCCGGGAAAAATATCTGTCCATTGTCATTTCCGCCGCCGCCGCCCGCTGAAAGGAGAATCCAGATGGAGAGGCTTTTGATTCTGAACCCCGGCTCCACCTCCACCAAGATCGCTGTCTATGAGGACGAGACCCCCGTGCTCAGCCAGTCGATCACCCACTCCGCCCAGGAGCTGGCCCCCTATGCCCGGGTGACGGACCAGTATGAGTTCCGCAAGGGGCTGGTGATCCAGGCGCTGGAGACCCGGGGCATCGGGCTGGGGAGCCTGACGGGCATCGTCTCCCGGGGAGGGCCGCTGGGGCCCATCCAGGCCGGCGCCTACGAGGTGAACGAGGACATGGTCTGGCAGCTTCGCTTCGCGCCCCAGCAGGAGCACGCCTCCAGCGTGGGGGCCCTCATCGCCTATGCCCTCAGCCGGGAGCTGGGCATACCTGCCTTTATTTACGACGGCGTCTCCGTGGACGAGATGCTGGAGCTCTACCGCGTCACCGGCCTGACCTCCATGCGCCGCCGGGGGCTGGGCCACAATTTGAACACCCGGGCGGCCGCCCTGCGGTACGCCGGGGAGCGCGGCGTGCGCTATCAGGACGTCACCGTCATCGTGGCCCACCTGGGGGGCGGCATCTCGGTCAACCTCCACACCGGGGGAAAAATCGTGGACTTCATCAGCGACGACGAGGGGCCCTTCTCCCCGGAGCGCTCCGGCGGCCTGCCCCTGTTCTTTACCATCGACCAGTGCTACAGCGGCATTCCGAAGGCTGAACTGATGCGGCAGTGCAGGCGCTCCGGCGGCCTGATGGCCCATCTGGGCACCACGGACACCCGGGAGGTGGAGCGGATGATACAGAACGGCGACAGCCACGCCAAGCTGGTCTATGACGCCATGATTGTGAACATCTCCAAAAACATTGCCAAGCTGGCCCCGGACGTGGACGGCAGGGTGGACGCCATCCTCCTCACCGGGGGAATCGCCCACTCCCGGTACGTCACCGGGGAGATCACCCGGCAGGTGGGGTGGATCGCCCCGGTGGTGGTCTATCCCGGCGAAAACGAGATGCTGGCCCTGGCCCAGGGGGGGCTCCGGGTCCTCCGCGGGGAGGAGCGGGCCAGAACCTATCATCGCGTACCCCAGGGCTGACCCCCTGCGCCCGCCCCAAACCAGAACACGCCCGCACCGGCACAGGGTCTCGGCCGGTGCGGGCGCTTTTGCGGTCCGGCTTGCGGGCGGGGCTCAGCCGTCCTCCTCGGAAGGGCTCTGCTTGGCGGCGGAGAACTCCTCCGAGAGGGAGACGCTGAAACGCATATAGTCCAGCAGGTCCTCCGTGCCGGTGTCGATGACATAGCGGTTGGCCGCCACCTGCTCGAAATACTGGCGGAACAGCTCGATATCCTCCATATGCCCCAGCTTGTGGTAGCAGAACTGGGTGGACGGCCCCAGAATCGCCTTTTCAAAGATGACCTCGCTGGAGCTGGCGAAGAACGACACCCCGTACCGCAGCTGGTGGACGGAGGAGGCGATGTCGTCGATCATCCGGATGCGGATTCCGGGGTTTTCCTGCAAAATACCGTCCAGATGGTTTACATGGGCCGCGCGCTGGCCGGCGGTCAGAGTGAATTTCCGCTGCTCCAGGTAGAGGTTTCCCGTTTGAAGATATTCCAGCAGGCAGGACTTGAACAAAATGATGTTGATGCTGCTGTGCCTCGTCTTCTGTTCCCAGATCCGGGAGAGCATTTTCAGGTGGACGCGGCATTCAATGTCCTTTTCCTCCTGCGCCGGAACGGATTCGATGAGCTCGTCGATCACCTCCGGCGGGAGGAACAGGGCGGGAGCGCCGCAGATAAAGATTTGAATGTCCTTCTGGGTGTAAAAGTCGATCCAGGTGTTGGTTTTCACCAGCGTCTGCGCGTTCAGCGGGAACAGGAAGCGGGGCAGGCGGCGGAACAGGGAGGAGCAGTACTCGCTGAGAGCGGCGGTCACCTCGTCCTCATAGCTGTAGCAGCAGGAGAGGATGCCGTCCCCCTCCAGGGCCAGCTGGAGGGCCGCGACGCCCTTGATTACAATGATTCCGCTCCCCGATGGGGGGCCGTTGTTGCAGAACAGGGTGACCCTGGGGGCGTTGGCCACGCTGAAGGTCTTGATCACGTGGTCAAAGTAGGTGTCCTTGTCCCCCCGGAACACCTCGAGATCCACCACCTGGTCCAGGCTGGCGGAGAGGTTCATCAGGCTGCACTGCTCAAAGAGGGACACCAGCTGGTCGCCGAAGATGCGGTACAGGTCCACAGAGGAGAGAATTTCAATCTTTTTGGCTTTGCTGTTGGCGGCTTTGAGCACCGCGCTTTTCATCAGGGCGATGATATCCGGCTTTTTGAACAGGAACGCGCCCTCCAGGGATTTCCGCGGGAGCCCTTTCACGCTGCTGGCGCTCTCGGCGTACCGGAGGCAGAGGAGCTGGAACAGCGCGGCGTCCAGGGCCTCCCTCAGCTCGGCCTCCCCCAGGCCGCCGTTGTAGTGATGCCCGATGATGTTGGCGATAATCTGCTGGTTGGGGTGGCTGGAGAGCTGCCCGGCAAAAAACTCGGCCATATTTTTATGGATATGGTCCGTGGCCCGTTCAGAGGGGAGGCGGCTTCCCGTCAGCCATTTGCTGACATAAGTGATGTCGTATCCCAGCCGGTCGGCCAGAGCACCCACCCTGACATCCGCCGCGTTGAGCAGAAAGCGGATAAACTCACCATACTGATTGCCTTCAGCCATGGTTGACCCCTCCTTTCCGAATGCCCTTATTTTAGTCCAAAAGACAACGTCTGTCAATTCGTCCCAAAACGGATTGTCAAATTGACACAGGTTGACATCCGTTTTGCCGCGCCGCCGGGCCCCCGCTTCCCGCCCCTTTGCCGAAAAAACGCGGCTGTTCCTGGCGCGCCGGCTGGAACAGCCCTGCAAATGCCCCGTTTTTCCCGGAATCTCATGAATTGCGAGGGGGAACAGGGGCGAAATGGCGGACAGTTCCGCGGAGGGCGCGCCGGCGGCCCAGCTTTGTGTTTGTCAATCCAAGGCGCTTGCTGTCAACCCGGAGGGGTGCTATCCTTAGTCATTATAACATGGCGGGAGTATTTGAATAGGGAGAGAGCAAACAGCGCATATACAATTGTGAGGAGGAGCGGTATGTATCGGTTTATTTTGAAGCGGCTGGTTATGATGGTCCCCGTGCTGCTGGGCGTGACATTTTTGATCTTCACCATCATGTATATCACACCGGGCGACCCCGCGGCCATTATTTTGGGAGACAGCGCCACCGAGGAGAGCAAGGCCCAGCTCCGGGAGGACCTGGGGCTGAACGACCCCTTCCTGGTCCAGTTCGGCCGGTACGTGATGAACATCGTGACCAAGGGGGACTTTGGCACGTCCTACTCCAATGGCCGCTCGGTGAGCACCGAGATTCTGGAGCGCTTTCCCACCACCGCGCTGCTGGCAGTGCTGAGCATCTGCGTGGCCCTGTGCATCGGAATCCCAATGGGAATCCTGGCGGCCACCAAACAGAACAGCATCTTCGACCATCTGGCCACCACGGTGTCGCTGCTGGGCATCTCCATTCCGAACTTCTGGCTGGGGCTGATGCTGATTATCCTGTTTGCGGTGACGCTGGGCTGGCTGCCCCCCTCCGGCTTCTACGGGCCGGCCTACTGGATCATGCCGGCCCTCACCGTGGGCAGCGGCGCGGCCGCCAACATCATGCGCACCACCCGGTCCACCATGCTGGAGGTGATCCGTCAGGACTATATCCGCTGCATCCGGGCGAAGGGACAGACGGAGGGAAAGACCATCTGGGGCCACGCGCTGCGCAACGCGCTGATCCCCGTGGTGACGGTGGTGGGCATCCAGTGCGGGGTGCTGCTGGGCGGCACCGTCCTGGTGGAGACGGTTTTCGCCGTTCCCGGCCTGGGGAAGCTGATGGTGGACTCCATCAAGGCGAAGAATTTCCCCATGGTCCAGGGCGGGGTGCTGTTCATCGCGCTGGTGTTCAGCTTCATCAACCTGCTGGTGGATCTGCTCTACGCCTATATTGACCCGCGGATCAGATCCCAATACCAGCGGAAAAAGAAGAAAACCGCCGAAAAGGCATAAAGGAGGCGACGCGCCATGAAATCTGAGAAAAGAGCCCGCTCCGCTCAGGCCCCGGACGATATCTATGCCCTGCGGAAAAACAGCCAGCTGAAGGAGATCGCCGGGCGGCTGTTCAAAAACAGGATCGCCGTCCTGGGGCTGGTGATTCTGACCGTCCTGATCCTTGTGGCCATCTTCGCCGACCAGATTGCCCCTTACGGGTATGACGACCAGCTGCTCAGCCGCAAATTTCTCCTCCCCTGTCCGGAGCACATCATGGGCACGGACAATTTCGGGCGGGATATTTTCAGCCGGGTGGTTTACGGGAGCCGGATATCCCTCCAGGTGGGCCTGATCTCCATGGGCTTCGCCATCATCGCGGGCTGTCTCGTCGGCTCCGTGGCGGGATACTACAGCGGGCTGGTGGACAACCTGATTATGCGGATTGTGGACATCATGCTGGCCATTCCCAGCATCCTGCTGGCCATCTCCATCGCGGCGGCCCTGGGCCCGGGCCTCCAGAATCTGATGATCGCCATCAGCATCGGCTCGGTGCCCCAGTTCGCCCGGATTGTGAGGGCGTCCATCCTCACCGTGAAGGAGCAGGAATACATTGAGGCGGCGCGGGCCATCGGCGCCAGCGATGCCCGGATCATCATCAGCCATATCCTGCCCAACTGCATCGCCCCCATCATTGTGCAGGCCACCCTTGGCGTGGGCAACGCCATCCTGAGCGCCGCGGGGCTCAGCTTCATCGGCCTGGGCGTGCGGCCCCCGGTGCCCGAGTGGGGCACCATGCTCTCCGCGGGGCGGCAGTATATCCGAGACTTCTGGCCCATGCTGGTGTTCCCCGGGCTTGCCATCATGCTGACCGTATTTTCTCTCAACGTCCTGGGGGACGGACTGCGCGACGCGCTTGACCCCCGCCTGAAGAGCTGAGGAGGGTTTGGATCATGAGCGACCATCTGCTTGAAATCAAGGACCTGACCATACAGTACGCCTCCGGCCGCAGGGTGGTGGAGGCGGTCAACCACCTCTCCTTCCACCTGGAGAAGGGGGAGACCCTGGGGCTGGTGGGGGAGACGGGCGCCGGCAAGACCACCACGGCGCTGGGCATCCTCAACCTCATCCCCAACCCGCCCGGCAGGATCAAGAGCGGGGAGATTTTGTTCGAAGGGGAGGACCTGCTGAAAAAATCCCGGCGGGAGATGCAGAAAATCCGGGGCGAAAAGATATCCATGATCTTTCAGGACCCCATGACCTCCCTGGACCCGGTGGTGCCCGTGGGCGACCAGATCGCGGAGGTGATCCGCCTCCACCAGACCAGGTCCCGGGCGGAGGCCGCCAAGCGGGCGGTGGAGATGCTGGAGCTGGTGGGCATCCCCGGCGAGCGGTACGGGGAGTATCCACACCAGTTTTCCGGCGGCATGAAGCAGCGGGTCATCATCGCCATCGCGCTGGCCTGCAACCCGGCGCTGCTCATCGCGGACGAGCCCACCACCGCCCTGGATGTCACCATTCAGGCCCAGATTCTGGAGCTGATCGCCAAGCTGAAGCAGGAGTTCAACACCTCGGTGCTCCTCATCACCCACGACCTGGGGGTGGTGGCCGAAATCTGCAACTATGTGGCCATCATGTACGCCGGGGAGATCGTGGAATACGGCACCCTGCGCCACATCTACAAAAACGCCAAGCACCCCTATACCGAGGGCCTGTTCGGCTCCATCCCCAACCTGAACAGCGACGCCCAGCGCCTCAAGCCCATCCAGGGGCTTATGCCCGACCCGGCCAACCTCCCGGAGGGCTGCGCCTTTAGCCCCCGCTGCCCCTATGCCACAGACCGGTGCCGGAAGGCGCGGCCAAGGCCCGTCGAGATTGAGGCCGGACACATGGTTCAGTGCCACAAATACGCGTAGTGAGGAGGGATCGTATGCAGGCGCCCCTGTTGGAAGTAAAAAACCTGAAAAAGTACTTTGACACCCCAAACGGCCTGCTCCACGCCGTGGACGACGTGAGCTTCACCATTGAAAAAAGCAAGACGCTGGGCGTGGTGGGGGAGTCGGGCTGCGGCAAGTCCACGCTGGGCCGCACCATCCTCCACCTGCTGGACAGCACCTCCGGCACCATCCTGTTCAACGGGCGGGACATCACGAAGGTCGGCAAGGCGCAGCTGAAGGAGCTGCGCCGGGATATGCAGATCATCTTCCAGGACCCCTTCTCCTCCCTGGACCCCCGGAAGTGCGTCAGCGATATCATTGCCGAGCCGATGCTGATCTACAAAAAGTACCCCAACCGCAAGGCGGCCATGGAGAAGGTGGCCGAGCTGATGGAGACAGTGGGGCTTGCCGCCCGGCTGGCCTACTCCTATCCCCATGAGCTGGACGGCGGGCGGCGGCAGCGGATCGGCATCGCCCGTGCCCTGGCGCTGGACCCCCAGTTCATCGTCTGCGATGAGCCGGTGTCCGCCCTGGATGTGTCCATTCAGGCCCAGATTCTCAACCTGATGCAGGACATACAGCAGGAGCGGAAGCTCACCTATGTGTTCATCACCCACAACCTGTCCGTGGTGAAGCATATTTCCGACGACATCATGGTGATGTACCTGGGCAACATGATCGAAAAGGCGGCCAAGCAGGAGCTGTTTCAGCGGCCGCTGCACCCCTACACCCAGGCCCTTCTCTCCGCCATCCCCATCCCCGACATCGACGTGCCCAAGAAGCGGATTCTGCTCCGGGGCGAGGTGACCTCGCCCATTGACCCCAAGCCGGGCTGCCGGTTTGCGCCGCGCTGCCAGTATGCCAAGCCGGAGTGCTTTGAAACCAACCCGGAGATTCAGGAAGTGGTTCCCGGCCACTTTGCCGCCTGCCACCGGGTGCGGGAGATCAATTCCCTCGGGAGCGAATGCGGAGGGGGACAGGTATGACAACCACACAAATCATGCAGGAGGCCCTGGCGCTGTCCGGGCTGGCTGAGATCCCCGGCGACTGCGGCATCGTGGTGGAGGGGGAGAACATCACCAGAATTTTGGCGGGCATCGACATGGAGACCGCCGAGATCGTGCTGGGCAGGCGGCTGGGCTATGACCTGGTTTTGTCCCACCATCCGGTGACCGGCCCCATGCAGGCCCATTTCCACCTGGCCAGCAGCTACCTGGGGGAGCTGCTGGAAAAGGCCGGCGCGCCCGCCAACGCCGCCCAGAAGGTTCACGAGAATATGCGGGAGCGGCAGGCGAGAAACAACCACCCCGTCAACTACGGCAGAAGCGCCGACACCGCCAGAGTGCTGGGTATGCCGTACATGGGCATCCACAACATCGCGGACGCCATCGGCGGGAAAAAGCTCCAGGCCCACCTGGACAGCGCCCTGGAGGGGAGGCCGGAGGCCACCCTGAAGGATGTCTGCGGGATTCTGATGGAGGTCCCCGAGTACCAGAAGGCCGCCACCCACCCCGAGATCATCGTGGGGCGGGAGGACGACCTGTGCGGGAAGGTGTTTGTCATTTTCGGCGGCGGCCCCTTTGCCGGCTCGACCTACTACCGGCACGGCGTGGGCACCATGATCTGCATGCACCTCCCCGAGGAGTACCGGGTTCAGTACGAAAAAGAGGGGATGGGCAGCGTGATCGTCTGCGACCACATGGCCAGCGACTCCATCGGGATGAACGTCATCCTTCACCGGCTGGAGGAGCTGGGCGCCCAGGTCACCCGTGTCGCCGGGATATTCAACGACCGTTAGGCGCGGAGAGGAGGGAAAACATTGAACCCGACACAGATTATGAGTTTTGCCCACCGGGCGGCGGGGCTTTCCGAACCGGAGGCGGATTCCGCCGTCGTTGTGGACGCCGGGGAGATTCACCGGGCGGCCGCGGGCCTGGACATCGCCACCGCCGAGCTGATAACGGCCTGGGATATGGAGTGCGGCCTGGTTATCGGCCACCACGCCGATTACGCGCCCGGCTCCCTTCAGGCGCACCGGTCGTTTGCCACTATACGGGAGAAAATGATCCGGCTGGGCGTCCACCCGGCCCAGGCCGGAAAGATCATCCGCGAGCTCCAGACCCTGCACCGCCGGGGACGGAGCGGGAATTCCAGCAATTATGACCGGGTCCCCTCCATTGCCCGGCTGATTTCCATGCCGCTGATGAACATCGCCACCCCGGCGGACCGGATCGGGGAAAACCGGGTGGAGGCGCTGCTGGAGCAAACGCTGCCCGCCGGCGCCCCGGCCCGCCTGTCGGACGTGATGGAGGCGCTGCGCCTGATCCCGGAGTGCGCCCTGAGCATCTCCCCGCCCGCCCTCTATGTGGGCGCGGAGGGAGACTACGCCGGAAAGCCCGCGGCGCTGTTTTCCCACATCGCCGCGGAGTCGCCGTCCATCGCCACCGCCCTGTTTGAGGCGGGCGTGGGCACGCTCATCCTGCCCTATGCAGCGGAGGCGGTGATCGCGGCGGTCAAGGAGCAGAACATCGGCAATCTGATCGCGCTGGGGCACGTGACCGCCGACTCCATCGGCATGAACGCGGTGCTCCGGGAGCTGGAGCGGCAGGGAGTAGAAGTCATCCGCTTTTCCGGAATCATTGACAGCGGGGAGGGCCGGGGGAAATGAACACACAGGATATCATTCAAACCGCGCTGCAATGCGCGGGGCTCTCCGCCGTCCCGGCGGATTCCGGCGTCGTCCACCCCCGCGGCGAGGTCAAAAAAATTCTCACCGGCATCGACATTACCGAGGCGGAGATGCTGCTGGCCAAAGAGATCGGCGCGGACACCGTCCTGCTCCACCATCCCACCGGCGGGAAGCCCCGGATGGGCGGCTCCCAGGTGATGCTGGACCAGATCGGCCAGATGGTGAAGGCCGGCGTGCCCATCAACAAAGCGCAGAAGGCCCTGTGCAGAAAGCGGCTGGGGGAGTGCACCCGGCGCTTCCACGCCCTCAACGTGACCCGGTCCGCCGACGCGGCCCGCTACCTGGGGCTGGGAATGGTGGCCTGCCACACCCCCGCCGACCTGATTGCCGAGCACTTTTTGCAGAACTTCCTGGACGAGCGCTTCGGGGACAACCCCCACGCCCCCCTGGAGGAGATTCTCAAAAGCCTGCTGACCATCCCGGAGTACCGGAACTGTCTGGCCGGGCCGGTCATCCGGGTGGGCGCCCCGTCCAGCTGTTGCGGAAAGATCCTGGTGCAGTTCAGCGGGGGAACCACCGGCGGCCCCGACGTGGTGAAGGCGTTCTTTGACGCGGGGATCGGAACCCTGGTCATGATGCACTGCCCCGACGACGTGATCGAGGCGGTGAAGGCCCAGGGGGTGGGCAACATTGTCGTCGCCGGACATATCTCGAGCGACTCCATCGGCATGAACGGGCTGATCCGGGCGCTCCAGGCCCGGTATCCCCAGGTGGAGATCGTGCGCTGTTCCGGGCTGCTGGAAGACCATTGAGGAAGAAAAACTATTGGAGAATTGAGGTTACCGCTGTGAGCTATCTATCCTATCTTGAGTGCCCCGCCTGCCATAAGACCTATGACCCGTCAAAGCCCTGGAACATCTGCGCGTGCGGCTCCCCCCTCCTGGTCCGCTATGACATGGAGCGGGCCAAAAAAGATCCGGAGCTGTTTGACCCCGGCTGCAGCGGGCTGTGGCGGTATCACAAAATGCTCCCCCTGCTGGATATGAAAAACATGGTGACCCTGGGAGAAGGGGACACCCCTGTTTTGGAAATGCCCCGTGAGGCGGATTATATCGGCCTGCGCCGCCTCTTTGTCAAGGATGAGGGACAAAACCCCTCCTCCAGCTTCAAAACCCGCGGGGCGGCGGTGTCCATCTCCAGGCTGAAGGAGCTGGGTGTCACCGACATCATCATGGACAGCGGCGGAAACGGCGCGGGGGCCTGGGCGGCCTACTGCAAGCGGGGCGGCATAACGGCCCACGTCTATATGACGGCCAAGGCGGTCCAGGCGAACCAGAAGGAGTGCGGGTTCATCGGCGGCGATATCAATATGTGCGCCGGCCACACCTCCATCCTGGGCCGAAAGGTCAGCGAGGCCATCGAGGAGCACCCGGACTGGATGGACACCCGCACCATGCGGGAGCCCTACCGCACCGAGGGCAAGAAGACCATGGGCTATGAGATTGCCGAGCAGTTTCATGGACAGGTGCCGGATGTGATCCTGTTTCCCACCGCCGGCGGCGTGGGGGTCATCGGCATCCACAAGGCCATGGAGGAGCTGATGGAGCTGGGCCTCGTCCACAAAATGCCCAGGTTTGTCAGCGTCCAGTATGAGGGCTGCTGCCCCGTTGTCCAGGCCTTTGAGCGGGGGGCCGAGCACTGCGAGATGTGGTCGGGCGAGATGGACGTGATCCCGGGCGGCCTGTCCGCCCCCAAGGCCTTCGCGGACAAGCTGCTGCTGGACATCCTGCGGGAGACCGGCGGGGCGGCGGTGGCGGTGTCCAAAGAGGACACCTGGCGCCACTGGAAGTACATCAGCGAGCAGGAGGGCTTCTTCACCAACCCGGAGGGGGCCACGACCCTGGCCGCCTGCGAAAAGCTGCGCAGGAGCGGCTGGCTCTCTGGCGAGGAGAGCGTGCTGTGCGTGATGACCTCCAACGGCATCAAATATGCCGACCTGGTGGACGAGGTTCCCAAGACGATCTGAAGCGAACAGAAAAGAGGGATTTTATGGTGAAATGCATTGAGACCGAGGCGTCCCGGCAGTCCGTGGCCCACTACTCGCCGGGGGTTGTCCACGATGGCGTGCTCTACGTCTCCGGACAGCTTCCCCGGGACATGGAGAGCGGGCAGCTGGCAGCCGGGGGCATCCGAGAACAGGCCCTGAAGGCCCTGGAAAACGTGGAGGCGGTGCTGAAGCTGGCGGGGTGCGAAAAGAAAGACGTGATCAAATGCACCATCTACACCACCGACGGCGGCTTCTGGGGCGATATCAACGAGGTGTACAAAGGTTTCTTTGGTCAACACAAGCCTGCCCGGGTCTTGATCCCCGTGGGGGACATTGGAAACGGCTGCTTGGTTGAAATAGATGCGATCGCAGATATAGGAGGTAACGAATGAAAAAGCTAAAAGGTTTTGTCCTGCTCCTTGCCGGCCTGATGCTGCTGGCAAGCTGTTCCCCCGCCAAAGATCCCACGGGGTCTGGCGCGCCCTCCGCGTCCGGCAAAAACGACCTGATCGTGGCGGTGGCCAGCGAGCCGGTCACCCTGGACCCCGCCGACCAGAACGACAGCGCCTCCAGTCTGGCCATCCGCCAGATGTACGACACGCTGATTATCCAGGATGAGAACATGAACCTCACCCCCGGCCTGGCCGAGTCCTGGGAGTTCACCGACGACACCACCCTGGTGCTCCACCTGCGCAAAGACGTGAAGTTCCACAACGGCGAGACCTTCACCTCCGCGGACGTGATGTATTCCCTGGGCCGCGCCCTGGCGAATCCCAAGGTCAGCTCCTTCATCGACAGCGTCGACCTGGACAGCTCCAAGGCGGTGGATGAGTACACGGTGGAGCTGAAAACCACCATCCCCTATGTCCCCCTGCTGACCAACCTCTCCCACACCGCCATCTCCATGGTGAACCAGAAGGCGGTGGAGGAGGCCGGGGACGCCTTCAACGAGACGCCCTGCGGCACCGGCCCCTTCAAGCTGAAGGCCTGGACCCACGGCGACCGGGTGGAGTTTGTCCGGAACGACGACTACTGGGGGGACAAGCCCACCTATGAGAACCTGATCTTCCGCGCCATCCCGGAAAACGCCAACCGGGCCATCGAGGTGGAGACCGGCGGCGTGGACATCGCCCTGTCCCTGGCGCCCAACGACGGCACCCGCCTGAAGGACAGCGCCGACGTGAATGTGGTGGTCTATTCCGGCCTGTCCACCACCGGCATCCAGATCAACACCACGGCCAAGCCCTTTGACGATGTGCGGGTCCGTCAGGCGCTGAACTACGCCTGCGATTACCAGTCCATCGGCGAGTCGGTCTACGAGGGCTACGGCACGCGCTCCATCTGCCCAATGTCCAGCGAGGTCTGGGGCGCCAACAAGGACCTGTCCCCCTTCTCCTATGACCCGGCGAAGGCGAAGTCCCTGCTGGCCGAGGCGGGTTATCCCGACGGGCTCCCCGAGAAGATCCTGCTGGTCACCAATGACAACCGGCAGCGGATCGACACGTTTGAAATCATGCAGCGGCAGCTGGCTGAGGTGGGCATCGAGTCGGAGATCGCCGTGCGCGACATGGCCACCCTGGCGTCCTTCATCCCCGGCGACTACGAGCTGTTCATCGCCGGCTGGGGCTCCACCACCGGCGACCCCGACAACGGCCTGTACCAGACCTTCAACTCCAACTCCGGCACCGCGAACTCCGCCCGCATCCAGTTCCGGGACCCCCAGATCATCGACCTGCTGGAGCAGGGCCGTGCCGAGGCGGACAGCGACGCCCGCTATGAGATCTACCAGCAGGCCCAGGCGCTGATCTGGGACGCCTGCCCCTGGATCTGGTTCTGGCAGCCGGACACCATCGACGCCACCACGTCCCAGGTGAAGGGGTACGTGCCCCATCCCTCCGGCTACTATCAGTTCTTTGCCAAGGTCACCTTCGCGTAAACGAATACGGCAGTACAAAGCGCGCCCCGGTCCATGGGACCGGGGCGCGCCTGTTGCGGCGTCAGAACGAGATGGCGGCGGCATTGGACGACGGGGGAGAGCGCCGGCGGGGCGGGGCTCACGGGCAGGAGGGGAATCCATGCAGGCACACCCACAGCCGCCCCGCCTCATACCGGGCGGAGATGGTCCCGCCCATGCGCTCGGTGAGGACCTTCGCGATGGACAGCCCCAGCCCGGTGGAGCGGCGGCCGGTCTCCACGGTGTAAAACCGGTCGAACAGCCGCCCCACCTGCACCTCGTCCAGTCCGGCTGCGGCGTTGGACAGGGTAAGGACGCCGTCTTCACTCAGCGCCACCTCCAGATCCCCGCCGCCGTATTTCAGCGCGTTGGTCAGCAGGTTGCCCAGAACGCGGGACAGGGCGGCGCGGTCCAGCATCCGTACCACCCGCTTTCCCGGCAGGGAGACCGCGGGGGTGACGCCCGCCTCCACCAGCGCCCCGTAGAGGGCGGCCACCGCCTCTTCCACCGCCCCGTTCAGGTCCACCGGCTCCAAGTTCAGCTCGTCCTCCAGGCTGGACGCCACGGAATAGCGCAGCAGCTCTTCGGTGAGCCGCCGCATGGCCTCCGCCCGGCCGGTGATGAGGGCCAGATACCGGGCCTGGGCGGGGGTCTTGTCCCCCTTGTCCAGCAGCTCCAGGTAGCCGCAGATGGCGGTCAGCGGCGTGCGCAGGTCGTGGGACACGTTGGTGACGGCCTCCTTTAATTCCCGGTCCCCGTTTTCATACCGCTGGCGCGCTCGGCGCAGCTCCTTAAGATGGACGTTCAGCGCCCCCGCCAATTTCCGGGCGTGGGCGTCCCGCGTGGGGAGGAAGATGGGGTTGTTGGTGTCGGAAGCGAGGCGGTCCCCCAGCTGGGCGGCGATGCCGTCCAGGCTTTTTTGGAGCAGACGCAGGCGGACAAGCAGGGCCAGCGCCAGGACAGCCAGAGCGCCGCACAGCAGCCAGGGGAGCATGGAAAACACCTCGCTTTGGGGCGGCTTCGCCGCCTAGTTCAAGTCTTTTTTGCGGAACAGGAGAACGCCGATCCCGGCAGCGAAAGCGATGCCAGTCAGGGAACACAGCAGCATTCCGCCCGGATTGTGCGCCTGCCGGCTGGCGTACTGCACGATCTGGCAGGTGGGCAGGAGAATGTTGAGGACTTCAAAGACCGCGCGCTGCGGGCCGCGCAGATATTGGGGGTTGGGCGTTTCGCGGCCCGGTATATAGTTCCCCTCCGCGTTCCAGGAACCGCCCAGGTATTCGGGGGACAGCAGACGGCTTCTGATGTAGATGGCGGCAAGCAGCAGGAGGAACACCCCCAGCACGCACAGCATCGCCGACCGGGACTTCCGGGTGCAGGTCATGGCGACGAAGATAAGGATGGCGCACAGCGCGGCCATCGCCGCCAGCGAGCCCAGGAGGATGAGGGCCGTCTGCTCCGCGTCCGTCTCCAGGGGCCCCACCAGCGGTATGCCGATGACGGCCACCGCCGCCAGGTAGGCCCCGGAGAACAGCAGGGACGCCCCCATGCCCGACAGCAGATTCGCGGCGTAGATGGCCGGACGGGCGTGGCCCGCCGCCACCTTGTTCCGGATGGCGCCGCCGCTGTACTCCGCCCCGAAAAACAGGGGAACGAATACCGCTGTGACGATACAGGACAGGATGGGATAGGTGAAAAACGCCCCGTCCAGCGGGAAGCTGTCCCACTGGTTCATCTGCCAATAGTTGGCGGACATCAGCGCCCCAAGGAGGAACATGGCCAGCAGCAGGCCCCAGAACAGCCCGCTCTTTTTCAGCCGCAGGAGGTTGGCGGACAGTAAATTCCTCATGCCGCCCACCTACTTCAAGTCCTTCCGCCGGAACAGCGCCGCGCCGGCGGCGGTCAGCACGGCGGTGTCAAACAGCGAGTACAGCGGCAGACGTTCCGGATGTTCCACCTGCACCCGCATATATTGCAGGGACTGTCCCGTGGGGAGCAGGTCTTGGAGGGTTTCCAGAACCTGCCGCTTCGCGCCGCCCACATAGCGGGGGTTGGGCTCGCCGGGGATCACCTCGCCGAAGTCGGTGACCTCCATGGACAGGTATTCCGGGTGCATCAGAGGAACTTCCACGTTCCCCGCCGCCAGGTAGAGCGCCAGCATCCCCACCAGGCAGATCACCGCCGCCCCGCTTTTCCGGGCGCAGTTCATCACCACGAGGGTATACAGGGCGCAGTACGCCGCCAGCAGGGCAAGCGTCCCCAGGGCCAGGAGGATCAGCGTGCCCGCATCCAGGGCCGGAGGTTCGTAGATAAAGAGGCCCACCGCCAGCACGGGCAGCACATAGGCCGCGGCGGCGGAAATGGCCACAACGGTGCTGATGATCAGGTGGGACAGGTAGATGGACAGGCGGGAATGGCCCACCGCCAGCTTGTTCCGGAAAGTTCCGTCGCTGTGCTCCGCGCCGAAGAACAGGGGGATGAACACTGCCATGCCGAAGCCCAGCAGCAGGGCATAGGTAAACAGGTCGATGGTCAGGTAGAACTTGGCGTTCCATTTCAGATAGTGGTTGAGGTGCTGGAGGGTGAAGAACGCGCCAAAGGCGAACATTACCGCCAGCAGGCCCCAGAACAGCACGCTTTTCCGCAAGCGGAAGAGGTTCGCCGCCAGCAGATTTCTCATCCCGCCCACCTACTTCAAATCCTTCCGCCGGAACAGCGTGGCCCCGGCGGCGGAGAACACCGCCGCCACCACCGCCGACAGCCCCATCAGCCGCAGAGGGTCGGTGAAGCCCAGCGTGGTGTACTGGACGGACTGCCCCGTGGGCAGCAGGTCGTAGAGGAATTGGTACAGCTCCCGCTTTGCCCCGGTGATGTACATGGGGTTGGGCTCCAGCGGGGCAAGCGCGACCTGCCCGTCGACGCTCAACTCATAGCTCTGGATGAATTCGGGCGCTTCCAGCGCGGCGTTGAGGTAGACCGCGAAAATCAGCAGGGCGAACACCCCCAGCAGGCAGATCACCACAGAGGTGGATTTTTTCGCGCAGTTCATGGACACGAAGGTGAACATGGCGCAGAAGGCGGCCAGCATCACCACCGAGCCGGCAATGGCGGAGAGAAGCAGGGGGGCGGGCTTGGTGAACCAGCCCAGCAGGGGGGCGCCCACCGCCAGACAGGAGAGCATATAGCCCGCCATGCACAGGAAGGACGCCGTAAAGCCGGAGATGAGGTTGGCGAAGTAGATGGACAGACGGGACTGGCCCACCACGATTTTGTTGCGGATAGCCCCGTCGCTGTACTCGGTGCCCACAAACAGGGCGATGAACTCCGCCGCCAGGATGCCGATAAAGGCGGCGTACTCGAAGAACTGGCCTTCCAGCAGGGCCTTGGCCTGGATTACCTCGGGCACGCTCAGGTCGGCGCCCAGGCCCACCTGAGACCGGAACTCCCCCAGGGCCGCCAGCGCCCCCAGGCCCACGCACACCCCCAGGGAGCCCCAGAAGGCGTTGGTTTTTCGCAGCCGCAGGAAATTGGCGCTGAGCAGCTCAGTCATGGGAGCCACCTCCCACCAGATTGACGAAGTAGCTTTCAAGGCTCTCGTCCCGCTCCTGGGCGGACAGCAGCTCGCAGCCCTCTGCGTCCAGGGCCTTACTGAGCTGGGAGATGTTCACTTGGGCGTACACGTCCGCCTGTCCGTCGTCTAAAATCTTGTACTCGATCCCCATGCCGTCCAGTACACGGGCCAGGGCGCGGGTATCGGTGACCTGAATGCGCAGGCACTTGCGGCAGGCGGCCTCCAGCTCCCGGGCGGACAGCTCCTTGACGATGCGGCCGGAGTCGATGAAGCCGTAGTGGGTGGCCAGCCTGGACAGCTCGTCCAGGATATGGGAGGAGATGAGCACGGTGATGTTCCGCTCCCGGTTCAGCTTCAGGATCAGCTCCCGGATCTCGATGATGCCCTGGGGGTCCAGGCCGTTCACCGGTTCGTCCAGCACCAGAAAGTCCGGGTCCCCCGCCAGGGCTACGGCGATGCCCAGCCGCTGCTTCATCCCCAGGGAGAAGTTGCGGGCCTTTTTGCTCCCGGTGCCCTCCAGTCCCACCAGCTTCAAAAGCTCCGGGATGCCCTCGTCCGACGGCACGCCTAAGACCCGGAACTGCTCCTTCAAATTGTCCTCAGCGGTGAGGTCCAGATAGATGGACGGGGTTTCCACCACCGCGCCCATCCGGCGGCGGACCTTGGCGATGTCTTTTTGGGCGCTGTCCACGCCGTAGAGGGCGTAGGTTCCGGACGTGGGGGCCTGAAGGCCGCAGATCAGCCGGATGAGGGTGGTCTTGCCCGCGCCGTTGCGGCCCACGAAGCCGTAGATCGAGCCCTTGGGGACGCGCATGGTGAGGGTGTCCAGCGCCTTGAAGCCCTTGTAGTGCTTGGAAAGGCCCTGAGTGACCAGTACGTATTCCATAAGATTGCCTCCGTTTTCAAGATTGCCTGTGTAGGGGCGCGCAGTGCGCGCCCGCCTGTGCGGATATAGGCCGTGTATCCGCGGGCGCACGATGTGCGCCCCTACAACAATTTGATCCTATCAGAAAACGGTTAAGAAAGCGGTCAAGGAAACCGTTCAGAAATGGTTGAGATTTTGCCGCCGCTCACTTGAGCCGGTCGCTGAACGCCTTCAGCTCCCGCTTTCTGTCCGAGGGGAGGCTGTTGAACTCCACGCCCTGAATCGCGCCCTCCAGGGCATAGAGATGAACCAGGCAGACCTGGGGAAACACTGTTTTCAGCCGGAAAAACGCCTGCTCGGCCCCCTCCTGCGTCAGCTGCTCCGGGGTGTGTATGCCCACGGCGGTGAGCTTCCGGGCCATCTCCCTGCCGATATTCCGCATGGACTGTAAGTCTGCCATACCGTTCTCCTCCTTATTCTGTCCGCATTTTAAATCCGATCCCCCAAACGGATTCAATGCAATCTCCCGCCCCGGCGTCCCGCAGCTTTTTCCGCAGGTTGCTCATATGGGTTTTCAGGGAGCTCTCCGTGCAGTCCGGGGTGTCCCGGCCGATCTTGTCCAACAGCCGGGACTTGGTGACCACCTGGGCGGGGTTGGCCATCAGCAGCTTCAAAATGGCGTACTCTGTCCGGGTGAGGCGCACCGGCCCGCCATCCACGGACACCGAGCGGGCGTCCGGCTCCAGCCGCAGGGGGCCGAAGGCCAGGACCGCTCCCGGCTGGGCGGCGGCCTCCCGCAGCCGCACTGCCACCCGGGCCAGCAGCTCCCGCAGGGCGAAGGGCTTGGTGACGTAGTCCGCCGCGCCCCCCAGCAGCAGGGCGGTTTTGCTGTCGGTATCCGCCCTGGCGCTGACCACAATCACGGGTATGCCCGACAGCCGGGGCAGAAGATGCTCCCCGGACAGGCCGGGGAGCATCAGGTCCAGCAAAACGAGGTCGGGCCGGCCCCGCTCCAGGGCCAGCACCGCCTCGGTGCCCGAGTAGGCCCGGCTCACCCGGTAGCCCTCCCCCTCCAGGGCCTCCTGGAGGAGGTTCCCGATATGAATGTCGTCGTCGATGACAAGGATGTGCTTCATGATGCGCGCCCGCCTCCCGATCTACTGGTTTTAATCAACGCGGCTGGTCAGGTACTCCTCCCTGGTAAGCAGCAGGTGGCGGATGCCGTCCGTCGTGCCCGCGTCCCGGAAGCCCGCTGCCCGATGGGCCTTCCAGGCGGCGTCCCGGGTAGTCTCGAAGTAGTTGTGGAGGCGGCTGACGCCGCAGTCCCGGAAGGCGCGGTCCAGCATCAGCCGCAGGGCGGGCACAGCATAGCCCTGGCCGCGGCAGGGGGCATAGATCACGATGCCCATGTCCCACCAGTCCTTGTCCGGCGTGTAGTGGAAGCACACGTCGCCGATCCACTCCCCGTCGGATTTCCGGCGGATATAGGCGTAGAAGCGCTCCGGCTCCCGGCCCACCCACTGGGCGTGCCAGTCCGCCCACTCCTCACGGGGAAAGTCGATACAGCCGGTATCCTTGTGATAGCCGGGCCAGGGGTCATAGCCTGCGTTGTAGGACATGGTGGCCGGGTCGGCCATCATTTTCTGGTAGAACCAAAGCTCATCCAGCTTGGGGACATACAGTTCAAGTTCCACGCTCATCCCTCCGCGTAGTAGTTGATGAGGCAGCCGGCCAATATGATGTCGCGCTCTTCCCTCGTCAGACTGGGCAGGGAAAGAGTTACCAGCCGGACGGTGGGGCCGTCGGCCTCAGCCTGGATAACGGTGGCCTGGATGGTCTCCCCATCCCCCTCCAGCAGGGCGCGGACGCCGGGAAGGTACACCCGGTCCCCCGGGCGGAGGTTCAGCTTCTCCAAATTCTCCGCCACAAAGGGCAGCATCCCCCAGTTCACCACGTTGGAGCGGTAGCGCTTGGTGGCGTATTCCTCCGCCACGTTGGCGCACCCCCCCAGCACCCGCTGGCAGGAGGCAGCCTGTTCCCGAGCGGAGCCGTCCCCCGGCTTCAGGGCCATCACCAGGGAGCCCAGGCCCGTCTTGGCGGGGTCGTGCCCGTCCAGCGCCTCCTTGACCTCGGGCGCGCTGGGGTTTTCTCGGCGCAGCTGTTCCAGTGCCTGGACGGCCTTGGCCCGGGGCACGTAGTCGGGGCACTTGCGGCTCAGGGCAAACTCAGACAGCCGGATGGGGTTGGAGCGGTAGGAGGAGGTCTCCCCGGAGGGGATGAGCTCGTCTGTGGTGGTCACCGGGTCGTAGATGGCGGCGCACACGGTGAGCTGCAGGTTTTCCGGCAGGGAAATCTGCTCCGGCCAGTCGGCGATGTTGGGGCCAAACACCAGCTCCGCCTCGGGCTGGGGTTTGCCCACGCCGAAGTACACCCGGGACTTGTAGGCGGAGTCGTCATAGGCCCACCGCTCGTCCGGCCGGTCAGCCGGCACGTCGGGCAGCTCGTCCGCCCCGGTGAGCACGCCGCCCATCCGGGCGGTGGCGGCGATGGAGCGGGCATCCATGAGGGCCACGTAGGAGATCTGGCCGTCCCCGGGCTTGGAGCCCTCCCGGTTGGGGAAGTTGCGGGTGGAGTGGCGGATGGAGAAGGCCCCGTTGGCGGGCACGTCCCCGGCCCCGAAACAGGGCCCGCAGAAGCAGGAGCGGATAGACGCCCCCGCCGCCATCAAATCGGCGATATAGCCGTTTTTTGTCAGCTCCAGGTTGATGGGCATGGAGCCGGGGTAGCAGCTCAGCCAGAAGGTGCCGGAGCCGGTGGCGCCGCCCTTGAGGATTTCGGCGGCCCGCTTCAGGTTCTGATAGGTGCCGCCGGAGCACCCGGCAATCACGCCCTGATCCGCCATGAATTGGCCGCCCACGATCTTGCTTGCCAGGGAGGGGGCGTTCTTCACCCCCAGCTGTTGGGCCGCGTCCACGTCCACCTGGTGGAGCAGATCGGCCATGTTGGCCTTGAACTCCTTGATTGTATAGGCGTTGGAGGGATGGAAGGGCAGGGCGATCATGGGCTCCACCTTGTCCAGCTCCACCGTCACCAGGGCGTCGTAGCACGCGCCCTCCGCCGGGGACATCTCCTTGTAGCTGTCTCCCCGGCCCAGCAGGGTGAGGGCGGCGCGGGTGTGTTCGTCGGTCTGCCACACGGAGGACAGGCAGGTGGTCTCGGTGGTCATCACGTCGATGCCCGAGCGGTAGTCCATGGAGAGGGAGGCCACGCCGGGGCCGAAGAATTCCAGCACGGCGTTCTTCACCGCGCCGTTCTGGAAGGTGGCCCCCACCAGGGCCAGGGCCACATCCTGGGGCCCCACCCCGGGCCTGGGGGCTCCGGTGAGGTAGACGGCGATCACCTTGGGATAGGTGATGTCGTAGGTCTTGCGCAGCAACTGGCGGGCCAGCTCGGGGCCGCCCTCGCCGATGGCCATGCAGCCATAGGCGCCGTACCGGGTGTGGGAGTCGGAGCCCAGGATCATCTTTCCCGGGGCGGCGTACCGCTCCCGCATATAGGAGTGGATGACGGCTTGGTGGGCGGGGACAAATTCGCCGCCGTATTTTTTCGCGGCGCTCAGCCCGAACACGTGGTCGTCCTCGTTGATGGTGCCGCCCACGGCGCACAGGGAGTTGTGGCAGTTGGTGAGCACGTAGGGAAGGGGAAACTCCTTCATGCCGGAGGCCCGGGCGGTCTGGATAATGCCCACGTAGGTGATGTCGTGGGAGGCCATGGCGTCGAACCGGATGGACAGCCGGTCCGGGCTGCCGGAGACGTTGTGGGCCATGAGGATGGCGCGGGCCATGGTGCCCTCCCGGCCCTGAGGGGCGTCGGCAGGCAGAAAGCCGCCGTTTTGCCAGCGGACAGGGGTGTTTTGTACTGTAATCATATGTGGTTCCTCCCATGGACAATTTGCTTTAGTGTAGCAAATTGCCTGGGAAAAAGCAAGGCGGCGCACGGAATTTTGGAGCGTCAAAATGCACAAGAAAAACACGAGCGCCAAAAATTTTTCCATTTCACCCCTTTACAACGGCGGGAAATCCTGCTATACTATATGAGCACCAAAGAAATGCGCCCGTAGTTCAATTGGATAGAGCGTCAGATTCCGGTTCTGAATGTTGGGGGTTCGAGTCCCTTCGGGCGTACCACGCCGGAGCAAGCTTCATATCGCTTGCTCCGGCGCTTTTTTTCAAAAACGCCGGAGTTCGCTCATTCCGCTGCTCCTCCTCTCCCCACGCGACCCGCTTCGCTGGGCTCGCGTGGGGGCCCCGTTTTGACCAGGGCTGGGAAAACGATTTTGCCACATGAAGCCACGAAAAATCCTCGTATTTTCTCAAATACGAGGATTTTCCTTTTGCTTTCCACTGCTTTGTTGCCAATAGGGACAATACATGGGCGTTTCAATTGATATAACCAAACATCGTGTATTTATTTGTTCCTATGGCCACAAGCCGGGTTCAGCTTGCTGCTCTGATGCAGTGGTGCGTAACTTCGCAATTTATGCGTTTACCAGCCCCCGGGTATCAGAGAATACACGGGGGCTCAGCCTTCCTTTGCGGCTGCCTGCACCCCTGTGTACCGTCTCGTGCCCACGGTTCCGGGAACCTTTGCCGCAGGGTTGAATATCAGGTGAGGATTACGCTCTGAAATGAGAAAGCATTTTCTTTTTGGATTTTGCAATGTGGGTATTTTAGACTTGATTTTAGGGTATTTCAAAAAATAAAATGGTCAATACAACCAAATATTTCGCGCAGAAAATGTACAATATGTGAGTAACAATCAGGAAAATACTTTCTCTATTTTGCGTTGACGCTGCTTCTGTCCCACAGTATAGTATAGGTATCAACCAAGAATCAGGAGGGAAAATCATGAAAAAGAAGCTTGCGATCCTGCTCTCGCTTATCCTGTGCCTGCTCTGCCTGCCGTCCGCCGCTTTTGCCGCCGGGGCGGACGAGATGGTTCCCGTGGTGGTGAAAACCCCCGAGGACTGGGAGGCCCCGTGCCTGTGGGCGTGGGCGGACGATGGCACCAACGCCTTCGCCGCGTGGCCCGGCGAGGAGCTGGAGCCGCTGGATGGCGGATGGTACTACGCCTACGTCCCCGGCTTTGTGCAGAACGTGATTGTCAGCGCCAACAATGACGCCGAAACCCCGGTGCAGACCGAGGGCGTTGTGGTGGAGGCGGGCAAGGAGGTCTGGCTCACCATCGGCGAGGACGCGGCGGCGGAGGTTGCCTATGAAGCCCAGGCCCGGATCGAGATTCCGGAGTATGTGGAGAAGTTTGTGGTTCACGCCTATGTCCCCCTGGACTGGAAAACCGCCAACCTGTGGGCCTGGTCCGCGCCCGACGGCACCAACGCCTTTGACGCGTGGCCCGGTCTGGCCCTGAAGGAGGGGGAGGACGGCTGGTTCACCGGCAAGGCCCCTGTGTGGATCAACTCCATCATCGTCAACGGCAACGAGGGAACCGTCCAGACCGAGGACGTGTCCGTGGAGGGTAAGGAGCTCTGGATCACGGTGTACGAGGATCTGACCTACGACCTGGCGTACGAGGACCCCAACAAGACCGCCGAGGACATCACAGTCCGGGCCAAGGTGCCCTCAGACTGGGCCGGCCCCTGCCTGTGGGCGTGGTCCGCGCCGGACGGCACCAACGCCTTCGCCGCCTGGCCCGGCGAATCGCTGGCCCAGGATGGGGACTGGTATACCATCCAGGCCCCCGGCTGGATCAACTCCGTCATCGTCAACGCCAACGAGGGTTCGGTGCAGACCGCCGACCTGTCGGTGGAGCCCGGGAAGGACATCTGGGTGGTGGTGAACGGCCCGGAGGACGCCGTGGTGTCCTATGAGGAGCCCGCGGACGAGCCCGCTCCCGCTGAGACGGCGGAACCCGCCCCCTCCCAGGAGCCGGCCCCCACTGCCGAACCGGAGCCCGCCGGGGACAATCACGCCGGCCTCATCGTGGGCGGCGTGGCCGCGGCGGCAGTAGTTGTGGGCGGCGGCGCGGCCCTGGCCGTGTCCAAGAAAAAGAAGAAATAATTCCGCTGTTCTGCGGGTGCGCGGCGGACGCGTGCCCGCAGAACGCCATTTCAGCGAGGAGGTATCGCCATGAAACGATTGACCGCACTGCTGCTGGCTTTGACCATCCTGCTGGGGCTGGCTGCCTGCGGCGGGCCGAAGCCGTCCGGCGCGGACGCCAACAAGCTGGTGGTCTGGCACGACAAGGAGGACGCCGTGATTGAAGCGCTGTCCGCCTATCTGGAAGAAGCTGTCCCCGATCTGGAAATCGTGTTTGAAAAAAAGACCAGCCTCACCGATTCCCTCAAGCTGGTGGGCAACGACCCCACCGCCGCCCCCGACCTGTTCATCTTCGCCCACGACAAGATCGGCGTGTTCGCCGAGATGGGCATTCTGGCCCCTGTAGCGGAGCTGCTGGGGGAGGGCGCCCTGGCGGACTGCCTGCCCATGACCCTGTCCGCCGCCACCTATAAAGGCACGCTCTATCAGCTTCCGCTGTATTTTGAGACCCTGCTGTTCATGTACAACCGCCGCTATATGCAGGACGATGAGGCACCCGCCACCACCGGTGAGCTGCTGGACTATATGGGGCGCAACACCGGCCGGGGCCGGTACGGCTTTGTGGAGCAGCACAGCACCGCCTATTACAGCGCGGCGTGGATTCACGGCTTCGGCGACTCCATCATCGGCGAGGACGGCACGCCCTTCCCGGACGCTCAGGCGGTGCGGGACGCGCTGGCCTACCATCTGCAATTCGTCGCCCTTATGCCCGGGGAGACGGAGTACAGCACGGTGAACACCCTGTTCCTGGAGGGCAAAGCGGACGCCACCATCGGCGGACCCTGGATGGTGCCCTCTGCCCGGGATGCGGGCATCGACCTGGGCATCGCGCCCATGCCCACGGTAGACGTTACGGGTAAGCCCCTGGCTCCCTATTCCGGCGTCCAAGGCGTCCACGTGCTGAAATTTGCCGCCGAGGGGAAAACGGAAGCGGTCAAGACCCTGCTGTCCGCCCTCACCGACCCCGCCATCGGCACCTCCCTGGCCCTGGCCAGCGGCTGTGCCCCGGCCAACGTCAAATGCTACGACGACCCCGCCGTGGCGGGCGACGAGCTGGTACAGTCCATGCGGGCCACGGCGGAGATCGCCGTCCCCATGCCCAACATCCCGGAGATGGACGTGATGTGGACGGTGGTGGGGAACCTGCTCACCGACGTGAACCTGTCCGGCAAGGACGTGGGCGCAAGCTTTGACGCGGCCCTTGCCAAGGCCAGCGAGCTCATCGCCGCCATGAAGTAAGGTGCGCCTATGAAAAAAAGGGAAAAGAATGAGGCGGCGAAAAAGCGCCGGAGGGGGATCTTCTACTCCTACGCATGGTCCTCGCCGTCCTTATTGCTCATCGCGCTGATGGTGGTGTTCCCCATCCTGTATACGGGGTACATCTCCCTCACCAACATGAACGTATACCACTGGTTCGACTTCACCGTCGTGGGGCTGGACAACTACCTGCGCGCCCTGTTCGTGTTCGATTCCGGGTTTTTGTCCGCCCTGCTGGCCACCATTCTGTGGACGGCGGTGAACATGATCCTCCAGCTCATCATCGCCTTTGTGCTGGCCTCCCTGCTGAACATCCGGAAGCTGCGCCTGCGCAAGCTGTACAAGACCCTGCTCATGTTCCCCTGGGCCATGCCGGGCTATGTGTCCATCCTGTTGTGGAAAACCGGGATGTTCAACACCCAGTTCGGCCTGCTCAACCAGTGGATGGAAAAGCTGGGGCTGGAGGCCGCCCGGTGGCTCTCCTCCGACCTGTCCGCTTTTGTCTGCTGCACGGTGGTGAACCTGTGGCTGGCGTTGCCCTTCATGATTATGATTATGGACGGGGCCATGCAGAGCATCGACCGGGGCTATGAGGAGAGCGCCCTGCTGGACGGGGCCAGCTGGTTCCAGCGCACCCGGTACATCATCGTGCCCGCCATCAAGCCCATTATCACCCCCGCGGTCATCAATACGGTGTTCACCACCTTCAAGACCTTCGATGTGGTGTACCTGCTCACCCAGCAGGCAGGGGCCAAGACCGGCTCGGGCTTCCACACCATTCTCACCTATGCCTATGAGAACGCCTTTATCACCAACAACTACGGCTACAGCTCCGCCATCTCCATCCTCATTTTCATCCTGCTTATCGTCTTTTCCGCCCGGTTCCAGCTGAGAGAGGAGGGGGATCTGTGAATCAAAAGAAGATCAGGGAACGGGTGGGGCTGGCCGCGCTGAACGTGTTTTTTATCGCGCTGTGCTTTGTCACGCTGATCCCCATCCTCTACGCCCTGAGCGTCTCCTTCAACGGCCAGAACAGCCTGCTCAGCTCCGACTTTTCCTTCATTCCCAAGCAGTTCACCCTGGACAACTACCGGGAGGTGCTGTTCGGGGAGGACATCCTCGCCTGGTTCGGCAATACGGCGCTGCTGGCGGCGTCCACCGTGGCGCTGTCCCTGTCGGTGGCTATCCCGGCGGCCTACTGCTTCTCCCGCCGGCGGTTCCCCGGGCGGCGGGCCATGCTGAAATGCCTGGTGCTGCTCAACGCGTTTCCCGCCATCCTGTCCATGTTCGCCATCTACCGCCTGCTGCGCTCCTTCGGGCTGATCAATCACCGCATTGGGCTGATCCTGGTGTATACCGGCACCATGGCGGTGTTCAGCCTGTGGAACACCAAGGGCTACTTTGACACCATCCCCACCGAGATCGAGGAGGCCGCCCGCATGGACGGGGCGGGCAATTTCCAGGTGGTCACCCAGATCGTGCTGCCCCTGGCCAAGCCCAGCATCGTGGTGACGGCGCTGATGGTGCTGATCTATGTGTGGAACGAGTATATCTACGCCACCACCTTCCTCACAGGGGAGCAGAACTACACCCTGGCGGCGGGGCTGTACGCCCTCCAGGCCACCGAGATGAGTGGAAGCTGGCCGGTGTTCGCCGCCGCATCCATCACCGTGTCCCTGCCGGTGCTGGTGATCTTCTTCCTGTGCCAGAAGCATATGACCTCCGGGCTGACGGCAGGAGGTGTGAAGGGATGAAGCTGGACGCTATTCTGCATATCCCAATGTCGGAGTATGCCCACGGCCTGGACGAGCGCCATATCGTGTTCCGACTGCGCTGCGCCAGGGGGG